>CAZFIM010000017.1:0-43886 GCA_964519615.1 uncultured Dehalococcoidales bacterium | reverse complement strand
TCCCAGTATATTCGATATCTCAGCTAAACGCAATATATTATGTCGTTATATATAGATACCAGCTTATCATAATTTTCGAGGGCAAATTGAAGATAAGGGAAAAAGTAGTTGTCCTGAAGATCAAGCTCTGGATTATTCAGAAAAAATTGCCAATTAATGACATTATAATTCGCTGTATCGCTAAACCCTAGTTGGCGTGGTAGTAACGCTACATGAAAAATATCATGAGGCTGATATGCCTTCTCAAGAGTATCAACAACTGTCTTTTTCTGATCCTGCATCTGACTATTAAAATCACTAAGCGTAGGATTGGCGAACATTTTTGCTTCTATTACGACGAATACTTTTAAAGGTGTTATGATCTCAATAATAGCGTCAGGGGTATCTCTTCTATCTGTCTCAATTTCAATACCGACATTTTTCTTACCAGCAGATTCTTTCAGATTATATTCCGTATATAACAGCAAGTTATCTTTTGTATTCTGTTCATTAATTTGTGCAGGGAATCCGGGAATTGCGTGTAAAAATTGATATAGATTCGAAAAGCCATTATGAAGTAGTAAGGCAGGTAGTATCGTACCTGTATAGAACTTTTCCTTTCGATTGAGCGGCAATTCTGTTCTAAGTGTTTCTTTCATCTGATCAAAGTCCATTTACAATCTCCCTTCCTCTATTACCGCGGCTGTCCATTTGTCTGCAAAATGGAGAATCATCTGTAGTCTACATTCATTGTGGTGGTAATCTAAATTAATTACTCCACCATTTACAGGATAGATTCCATCATGAGCGACAATTGCTTGAGCTTCTTCCTCAGTCAACGGAATATGTTGGCTAATTAAATACAGGCTCCTAACCGCTATGTTTATTGTGACTATATCCGGGTTAATTTTGTAGCGAATTCCGCGTTTCTCGATTTCCCATTGATTATCATTTGGCAAGTAATATGGCTCACCAGCATAGCCGACTTTACCTAGATCATGAAAAAGGGCTGTAATAATTATTGATTCGTCTGATATATCTGGAGCTAGCAAATCCCTGATCTTAAGCGCCGTATATGTTACGCCGACAGAATGAATTAACAAGCCATGTTTGATATTAAGATGGAACTTGGTGGATGCTGGTGCGATAAGCCAGCAGGTTTTCTCCTCTAGAAATGACTTAAATCTTAGAACAATCTCTTTTCTATCACCTAGCTTATTAAATAAAAGATTATAACTATCAAGTACTTCGCTAATTTCACTCACTTTATTCGGCGTATCCTCTCGTTGGAGTTCACTTGAAATACAATACCATAAATGTACTTTAAAACATATGATTTCTAATAAAAAGTACTTCGTATTCTAGATGTCACTCTGCCCGTGGGCAGCTCATCCCTTAAAGACACTTATTCTATTTGAGAGAGCTATCCACGTCGAACGATCCTATGCAGAGGGGATTATTGCTCTATCTGGTACTATGTGCTCGGGTGAAAGTATTATTAATGCGCCAGTTTGCATAGAAATACCATGATTATCTATTATTTTGTTAATCCGTAATGTAATACCATTTGAATTGAACGAAGGATAGGGAATCCTTCCGGTACAGCTTCCGTCATCGGATACTGCGAGCGAAGTTTATCAGCAATATTCGTCATCAGGTCAGGAATAAGGACTACATCAATATCTATGCCCCAGTTAAGGTCCATTTTTGTTGAGCGAGAGAACCCAACAATTGCAATCTTTCTAATTGTATTGACTTTATGACCAATAATGGCTTCGTATTCTTCTCTTGTCAGTATAAATTTCTTTTTAAGAAATCGATACTTGCGTTCTGCCCATGAATCGGCATCTCCTGATGTTTCAATATGTAGTAAAGTATCATTGGACAGATTATATGCTAATACATCTAGCTCAATATCATAGCCACCTTTCGGTCGTTTACGGGTTCTCGCATTTGATCTAACAAAGTATCCCTGATACTCATACCACTCAGCTACGAGTTGCTCCAAGAAATTCATGGTCTCCTCACCTTCTATAAATACTCCAATATCTATGCAAAAAACTTTAAATGGCACTCTGTACGAGGGTGCCCCTATCCCCCTTAACATACCTGCCGCTTTTGCAGGAGTCATACCCGGTGGATGCCCTCTCGCAGAACGGGTTACGGCTTTACCTGCCCCGGGGATATCAGCCGTTGTCGGCACAGGCCGTACTCTGAATGGTATACGCGGCTGAAGGCTTCAGGGTATTCTCTCCGCAATTCTTCAATGTTGGCCTTCTCGACCTGTACCAGAAAACTGCTGACGACCATGCCGGTAGCGTTTTTTGAGGTGATGTTGTGCGGAGTAATTGTATTGATTGCGCCGCCGCGGTCCACCTCGCCCAGCAGTATCGGATCATATCTGGCACCGTGATCCTGATACACCGCCCCGGGCATTATTCTCTCGGTGACATAAGCCCCGCCGAGTACCACCCCCTTTTCATTATGGATCGCTACTACATCGCCGCTGCTGATGTTGCGTTTTTCAGCATCGGCAGGATGTATCCATAGAGGTTCATAGTAATAACCATCAGCGCCTTTGACCTTGCACGTGGGAATTTCGCGCAGCCACGCCATATCATCATGCTGTGAATGCACCCTCCATCTGGGGTGATTGGAAACAATGAGCAACGGATACTTTTCAGCTCTGGGGTGCAGGAGGCTCTCCGTATGGGATTGGCCGTATGGTATCCAGTGCGGGACGGGCGGCCTCTCATTATCATCAGGGAACTGAGTCGCCAGCCTCTCGGAATAGAATTCCAGTTTGCCGGTCGGCGTCGACAGCGGATTGTTCTCAGGGTCTTCGTAGAACCCTATCAGGCCCGCCGGATATTTCTCCCATTCGGGATCCGGCGGGACCACAAAATAGCCTTTCTCGTTGAAGTCTTCATAGCTGATATGCTCAGGTGTGCCGGAAGTATCAAAGCCGAGCTTTATCCAATCCTGAACCGAATTCCCATCCGTATATTCTGCAAGCAGGCCGAGCCTTTCAGCCACCAAACATGATATTTCATAATCGCTTTTGGACTCTCCCAAAGGTTCAATGCATTTGGGCTCAGGGAAAATGAGATTGAATTGTCCGCTGTAGAGATCCACGCCGATGTCTTCCTGCTCAAATTTGGTGCTCACCGGCAGAATGATATCCGCAAGCTGAACGTCATTCTCCAGCCAGGGGTGCTCAGCTAGTATGAATTCAATCTTCGGGCTCTGCAGCGCTTTTATATACGCATTCGCATCGTTCCAACAGGTTATCCATGAGGGCGTATCGGTCCATATCATATGTATCTCGGGGCAACCTTCCCGCGGATACGTATATTTTATGAACTGCCCTTCAGCGGTGTCATAAGCAAGGGTGTTTCCATACCAGCTGATAGGCGGATTGACAATAGCATCATGAACAAGATTCTTGGGTATGAACTGCCTGGGCAAATCTTCTGCCCTGTATCCGTGGTAAGCGGCTGTGGTTACAGGGATAAAGGAAGGACGGGGCATTGAGTTTCTCTCATTCATATTGAAGAGTCCCCATTCGATCATTTTGACAAAATTGGCTCCCGGTTTTCCCAGGCCCTGCATCCCCAGCAGTATTATCTCCAGCCTCGCCGGCTCGGTGGAGTATTGAGCTCTAATATATCCGGCGCCGCCGTTTCCATGAGCTATCGATGTCCTTTTGGATGCCCAGTACCTTGCCAGCGCCTTGATCGTCCTTGACGGAACGCCGGTGATATCAGCCGCCCATGCCGGCGTCTTGGCAATTCCGTCATCGATGCCCAGCACATAGTGCTTGAACTCCTCAAATCCCACCACATGTGTTTTAATATAGTCCTTATCGTAACTATCTTCAGTAATCCACACGTACGCTATCGCCAGTTGCAATGCGGCATCGGTTGACGGCCTGATGGGTATCCATTTATCAGCGTGGACAGCCGCCGAATAATTCAGGTCAGGGGAAATAAATACTTGTTTAATGCCCAGGTCCGTAAACCAGTAGCACAGCCGGCTTGCCAGCTGGCCATCGAATCCCCAGGGCGTAGTTTCGGCATCGCACCCCCAATGAAGAAGGAGCTCCGTATTTTTGGCTATATCCGGTATGAGGTTGGCGGCAGGCACTTGCTGCCCCAGAGTTTCACATCCCCAGACATGTTTAGCACCCCAATACCATCCTTCCCAGCTGTCCGGGTTTCTGGTTTGCTGAGTGAATCCACCGAAAAGTTTGAGCAGCTTTCTATGACATCCGTGAGCGGCATGCACTTTTTTTGTCTCAGCGTGGCCGTCCGCCTGGGAAAATATCGCCTCAGCGCCGTATGTTTTTTTTATTCGCTTCATCTCAGCCACTATTATATCCAGCGCTTCGTCCCACGATATCCTGACATATTTGCTCTTGCCCCGCATGTGGGTATTGCGCTCCCCGTTCGGGTCCCAGTCTGCCCTCTTTAGCGGGTATAAAACGCGGTTGGGAGAATAAATACGGTTCTTATATCCTAAACTGAAAGGAGGTATCAGGGTTTTCATGGAAGGTTCAAATACGCTGCCACGGGCCTTTATCTTCCACGGGTTGATCTCGCTTAGCGAGTACTTTCTATCATAATGCAGCGGCTTGATGCGTACTATCTTATCCTTTTTAACGTCGATCTCCGCTGCGTTCGATCCCCCCGCGATACCGAGGAAACAAAGGCCTTTCACTACCGTTTTTTCATGACGGGCATTTTTCTTAACGCTCCTCTTGTTTGACATTTGTCCGTACCTCCATTTCGTAAGGGCAGCATGGAATAAACAACAAACTGCTGCCTGCGGCGCTCTACCTTGCTCAGATATCTTAAAAAATAATATCGATTATTTGAAGCTGATGCCGAGTTCCCTGTTTACTGCATCAAGCCTTTTATCCAATGTCCACAGGGGAATGCCTGTCAATTTAGCGGACGCGGACAAATGCATATCTATATACCCTAACCCCCGCCCCATCAACTTGTTGGCTTCAATGAATGCCGTCACTTCTTCATGGCTTGCCCGGGCGGCCTGAGGAAGCATTTCAAGAAGGCTCAGTATCTCCTTTCTATTCCTGATGCTGCCGCAGGCAATTTCGCCGATAATGAAGGGATGGCAGATTACGCGGCCGCTATTGAGCAGTTTTTCAAGCTCTGCGTTTCCTTCCCGCAGATGACGCACCCAGACGGATGTATCCACCAGTACCATTATTTTTGTGCCGCCGGTCTTCTGCGGGGTACCGGTTCCAGGTCCTTTTCTGTTCCGCCGAGTTTTGCCAGCCTTTTGCTGCTCTCTCTGGCGATTAACGCTTCCAGCCCCAGTTTAACTAAAGTTGTCTTTTCTTTAATACCTGTCAGTTCCGAAGCGCTGGCTATTAATTCTTCTTCAATATTCAGTGTTGTTCTCATGCCACACCTCTTTATATGCATTAGTATGCATTATTTGTATGCATTCAGTCAAGACCCGCGATATACCGGCATAATGCCCGCCGCAGGAGGTTCACCCTCTCTTTTTATATGCCTCCGCGGGAAGTCCGCCTGAGGAAAACGAAGCGGTGCATCCGGAGATCCCCTAAAAGCAGGGATGCGCAGACGGCTTCCTTCCCCCTGTCACTGCAAGGAGCACAGCCCATCGCAGCGGGGTGACAGTCTCAGTGGGGTGGGTTGGGATGGGGCAGCTGACTTCCGGGGAAATAATATAAGCCTCTCTTCGGTACGGATACGGCCGCCTGTGGGTGGCGGCACGCAGGAAACGAGCTTGCCCTTTCGTGTTCGTTAGTTCAAACTTCTTTGCTTCTTTCATGCAGTACTATTTTCCTATTTACGTTTGTTCCCCGGAAGCGGTATACTTCATAGTAGATAAGGATATCTGATATGAACATCACTACATAGTATTGGTAGAAAAGCTATGATAAGAACCGGCAAAATAGCATTGGTTACCTGTGCTCTAGCTGTGATTATTCCCATGTCTTCTTGCATGTTCTTCAACACAGAGCCGGAGATACCCGTTGAGGTCAGGGCTTTAGACCTCTACGCGGCATATAATAAAAACCAGGTGGCTGCAGACAAGGATTATAAGGATAAGCTACTTCATGTTCACGGCCTGGTCCACAAGATAGGCAAGCTCTCCAATGGAACGCCCTTTCTCGTTCTCGACGGGGGCAAGGCTGATAGGTCTGTCGGCGGTATACTTGACACCTTCGGAACTCAATGCCTTTTTCCCAAAGATGCCGTTGACGATCTTGCGGTTCTTTCAAAAGGCGATATGGTCATGATAGAAGGCCGATGCTCCGGAGGAATGCTTCGTTACGTTGTCATTAGCCAGTGCAGCCTTATTAGCGTCGATGCAAAAGAAAAGTAAACCATATAAACGGCCGCCCAACTATTACGGCGGATAACTCAAATATATGGGAATCAGGCCGAATGAAGTGAAACCTATCGATTGGGAAGCAGCCAGTCGCTTTTTGTTGAGATTGTTCAGGATTAAGAGAAGATGAAACGTTTATTCTCACAAGGCACTTTTATAGGCTGGTGTGCTATTTTTGTATCGCTCAACTTTTTCTACTTCGCCTTCGATTTACAAATTGATTTTCTTTTTTATTTTGCAATTCCCTTATTCGTCCTAGCAGCTATCTGGGTTGTTGTATTCTATAAATACTGGGAACCAGAGTAAGGCGTGTCAATGAACAGGTTTCAGAGACATCCGAACTGGACTTTCATAATCGTTTACTTTTTTATTGTTTTAACTTTTACTATGATATTTCAACCATCCAGTGATGCTGATGATAGCTTTTACGGCGCTTTTTGCATTTGTTTTACAATCATGGGTTTCATCCTCTTTGTTTTATCTGCATGGCTCCTGAATCAGAAATCAAGGAGCATGTGGCTGTTGTTTCTTCTTCTAATTCCGCTTGCAGGCGTTATTATTCTGTTAACTCTCGAAAATTACAATCCCCGCATAAAAGGAGAGAAAGAAAAAGAGAGGGAGATATATCAAAACTACTACGATCACTGGAAAGAAACCAGTCCGGATATAAAAGACCAAATAGAGAAATGTGAGGCTCATTGGCATCAACTAATGGAAGGCGGAATGAATCCCAAGAAAGCTGATCAAAAAGCGAAACAAGCGTATTATAAATTTTTCTCCTCGTAATGCTTGTTCAAGTAATTCTTCCTCTGCAGCCCTGATGTCGGCAGGCTGTTGTAGATAATATATTGCTTCTCTATCTTTTTACTAAGCACACTGTTGAAAATAGCCCCCCCCCCCTGCACAGGTGACAATTCAAAGAGGTGTTGATATGCAGCCACAGACAGCCGTTCGCTTCGCACTCATGAAACCCGTATGAGCAGATCGCCACGTAATCCGCCTGCGGCGGATTCCTCGCGAAGACATGGCAAATTCGGCAAGCGGCACGCAGGAAGAGGACGGGGCCGCTGAAACAGGTGACGTCTGAGGCAATTAGTGTGCAGCCCTTCTTTTAATTCTGGTAAAAGAATGATATTGTGGAGAAGACCACTCCTTCGAGGCAGGAAAGAATTATAATGGCCGCAAGTGAAATTGTTCATATTGCAGTAGCTCCTCCGGATAAGCTTGATGAAGACCTTATTCTGCAGGTGGCAAGCATTATCGACAAAGATGTCTATACAACACGGGTTCTCCTTGCCGGGAAAATTCCGAAGATCATCGCCCACTATGAGTCTGTCCAGTTAGCCGGATCAGCAGCGCAAAAGTTAGAAGCCGAGGGGCTGCTGACGATTGTATGCAAGAATTCGGATCTTCGCAGGCCCACACAAAAATTCAAGGCATACACTATGAAATTGGATGAACAAACATTGATGTTTTACGATAAATTCGGCCAATCAAAGCAAATTGAACAAAAGAGCGTATTTTTAACTATTAACGGGAGAATACAAACTTGCAAAAAGACTGAAGATACAAAGAACGGAAAGAAGCTGGATTTAGCGGCAACAGTATTGACCGGCGGCATTCCTATTACACGACGTGTCAAAGAAAAAACCGTTACTATGTCTCAAGAAACTGAAGGTTTTATAAGGTTCTACGATCAAAGCTTACCTGAATTCACAGTAGAGATCCTTCAGAATTCATTTGATTATTCCTTTTTAGATAAAGAGATGGCACCATTCTCGACTTTGAACTTTGGTATTCTTATCAGGACAATCAGGGATATACTTCCTCAGACAGTTTTCGATGACCGTCTGACAGAATCTTCTGCGACGAATATTCCTTTTACCGCACCTGAGGAAAGCGTTGATATTAACTGCAAATTAATATACCTTTACTACAAAGCTATCAGTAACCGCAGCTCGTCCGGATAACCGGCCCTGTATTATCTCGTCCAGGCAGAATTAACCTGATTGCTCAACTGTTTTTTAAAATTACACGTTATGATGTGACCTTCCCCCTGAATTAGCAACACCTTCGCTTAGAGTCCGGCCATTGCATTAGCATACTCCACTGGTGTTTTATTGTTCAATGAGCTGTGTGGCCTGAATTCATTATAGTCCCTACGCCATTCTTCAATCACTTCTCTGGCCTGTTTTAAATTGAGAAACTAGTTTGTATTCAAACATTCATCCCTCAGTCTCCCATTGAAGCTTTCAGCGAAAGCGTTTTCGATCGGTTTGCCAGGTCGAATAAAGTTCAGTTTCACCTGATTACGATATGCCCACTCGTCCAAATGCTTGCCGGTGAATTCAGGCCCGTTGTCCATTGTGATACTATCAGGCAATCCTCGTGTTTGTGATAACCTTTCCAGCACATTGACTACTCTCGCGCCGCCTAATGATGTGTCCACTTCGATAGCGGGACACTCCCGTGAATAATCATCGACTATTGTCAGAGCACGAAAACGTCTCCCGTTTATCGTGCCGTCGCTCACAAAATCCATAGACCACCGCTCATTCGGTCTTTGAGGCAGCGGCTACTATCATTCAAAAAGGATGCTGGCTGCTCTCATTCAGTATAATAGTCAAACTCAGTTTTGACCTGCCATTAACATTAGGTCGAATAAGATACCGGTGGAGTAGGAGAAGAAAAGCGGCGTCCCGGGTTGTTTTTTTAAGAACCCGGACACCGTTACAAGTCTAATATCTGGTACAATACCCGTTGGTGTACGCTAGCGTAACATTTACTCACTTTTTTATCTCTTTTACCCGGCCAATCTGTCCGCTTTCTAAACGGACTTTAATACCATGAGGGTGAAAAAGGGATTTGGTTAAAATATCTTTAACGACTCCTTCTGTTAATTTCCCGGAGTGCTGGTCTATCTTCAAGATTATCAGAACCCTTAGCCCCGGCCTAATATTGGTACGGTTTGTACCGCTCATTTGCTGGTAACCTCCTTTTCTGAATCATACCATATTGAAAGAGTGAAGCCGTTCCGCTATCAACTATCAATGTGGATGTGAAGCCATTCAGGAAATATTATACTTATGCCCGGTGCATTATTTGCTTATCACTCGTGTATAATGTTTCAACGATCATTAGAACATCCGAAAATATTCATTTTTATAATATAGCTAATTATTGAGAATATGAAACAAAACAACGATGCTTCCAATGTAAATCCTCAGGTATTAATGGAATTGGTACGCACTCGCATGCCTTTCGGGAAATATAAAGACCGCTTCCTTTATGATTTGCCTGAATCATATCTGGTCTGGTTCCATCAGAAAGGATTCCCTCCGGGGAAAATCGGTACGCAGTTGTCCGCTATCTATGAAATTAAAATTAACGGATTGGAATATCTCCTGAAACCACTCAAAGGATAAAGGTGCATTGGGTAACGAACAACATTGTTAAACAACGATAGGTTACAACTTTCGACCTCTTTTAAACTTGGCTACGCGGTCTGATAGGTTGCTGGAGAGTGGGTAACAATCCAGCGCTTTGTTACCTCTCTTCTATTGATGACAGTGTGAAGGTAGCCGTCACAGTGACGGGGAGAGCGTTCTCCGCCTGCGCCTCCGGGACTGCCGCGCCCCTACTTTCCCGACAATAACAGGACCTGCGGCGTCGTGGGCACGCAGTTAAAGGTGAAGAACCCGAGATCGCCATCCCGTCTCTCCCGTTCCTGTCGGGACCTGCGGCGGATTCCTTGCGAAGACACGGCAAAGCAGCAACTTGTCTTACGCATACGTAAAGGGATACAATTTGTGCGGTGCTGCCGGCCGGAGGCTCAAGTTCTTCCGGCGCTGCGGCACTTCTCTGGACAATGGCTATATTTAATTTTAGAAAAAAGACGGAAGAGGGCGTTCAGGCCTCAAAAAAAAGCTGGTTCGGCAAAGTATCGAAGCTGTTCAACCGCAGCGTTATCGATGATGAAACGTGGGATGAGCTGGAAGAGCTGCTTATCGCCGCCGATGCCGGAGTGGAGACCACCGATAAACTTCTTCAAGCGGTCAAGAAGCGCGTGAAAGAAGAAAAGCTGGAGGGAGGCGAGCAGGTACGCAGCGCGCTCAAGCAGGAGATGGTGTGCCTGCTGGAGAACGGCAACCCGAAAGCCGCCAATAAGTCCTCCTCCATCCTGCTGGTAGTGGGAGTTAACGGCTCCGGCAAGACCACCAGCATCGCCAAGCTGGCCTACCACTTCAAGCAGCAGGGCAGCAGCGTTCTCATCGCCGCAGCGGATACCTACCGGGCAGCGGCTATAGACCAGATTCAGCACTGGGGCAAGGAGATAGGCGTCACGGTCATAGCCCATCAGCCGGGCAGCGACCCCGGAGCAGTGGTCTTCGATGCGCTGCAGGCGGCCAAAAGCCGCGCCGTAGAGACGGTCATCATCGATACCGCCGGGCGCCTCCATACCAAGTTCAACCTGATGGAGGAGCTCAAGAAGGTCAAACGCATAGCCGCCAGGCAGGAGCTGCCGGTAAGTGTGCTGCTGGTTATCGATGCCACCACGGGGCAGAACGGTCTGATACAAGCCCGCGCTTTTACGGACGCAGTAGAGGTAGACCATATCTTATTAAGCAAGCTGGACGGCACCGCCAAGGGCGGGATAGTGCTTGCCATACGCGATGAACTGAATATTCCAATAGCCTATATCGGCACGGGAGAACATCTGGATGATATCGCTCCTTTCGATGCCGGGGCATTCGTAGAGGCAATCTTTGCGGAGTAAAGGAGAGCAATGCTGGAAATAGGAATCAACCCGGTAGCAATCGATCTCGGCTTTATCGATATACGCTGGTACGGGATAATGGTCGTGCTGGCAACCCTCTCCATCGTGGCGATATCCTTAGTGGAAGCCCGCAGGCGCACTATAGATACAGACCACATCTACAATCTTACCGTATGGTCCGTTATCAGCGCCGTGCTCTTCGCCCGCCTTTTTCATGTCATCGATAACTTCTCCTACTACATCCGTCACCCGCTGCAGATATTCACCAATTTCGAAGGGCTGGCGGTCTACGGTGCTGTGTTCGGCATACTGCTGGCATTCATTATCTACAGCCGCGTGAAGAAGCTGAGCTTCTGGACCATGGGAGACCTGATAGCCCCCGGCGCGCTGGTGGGAATGGCGGTGGGCAGGATAGGCTGCATCCTCAATGGATGCTGCTACGGCAAGCCGGCAGACCTGCCGTGGGCGGTGGTATATACCAATCCTGACAGCTACGCCCCCGTGGGCATACCTATGCACCCCACACAGTTTTACCACTTTCTCTGGAACATGATAGCTTTCGGCATAGTATGGGCGCTGCGCAAAAAGGTAAAACCGGACGGGGTGCTCTTTTTGCTCTATCTGGCCTTCTATGCACTGGGAGATCTTACGGTACGCTATTTCCGCGTAGGAGAGCCGTTCCTTTTCGGAATGCAGCAGGCGCAGGTTATCGGCATAGTGATACTGGTAATAACAGTGCCGTGGATAATAGCGCGCATGCTCATCTACCGCAGCAAAAGCAGGATAGCTCAAGAGGTGTAGGTCAGCGGGACGGGGCGCAATCAAGCAGGTTCAACCGCAGCGTCTCTTCCCCGTTCCAGAAGTCCATCTCCAGGTTATACACTATATCCATGGAAGGCCCGAGCTCGCTAAAACAGGAGCCGAGCCCAAAGCCCACCGCATCCCACACAGTGCCGTCCTGTCTGACTTTGAGCCTCAAGTGCTCGTTCAGACTGCCCATCTGCCGTCTTTCCAGTATATCTACTCCGCGGCTGACAAAGCAGGGCACGGGATTGCCCGTCCCAAAGGGTGCAAGCTGCTGCAACTGCATGTGCATGGTGCCGGCCAAGAGCTTGAGCGATACCTCAGCATCGATATTGATATGCGGCCGCAGGTCCAGCCCGGCAAGCTTCTCCGCCGCCAGCGCTTTAATACGCTGACGGAACTCGGCAAGGTTATCAGCGGCCATGTTGAATCCCGCCGCCATAGTATGACCGCCATAATTGGAGAGCAGGTCCTGACAGCCGTCCAGCGCTGCCATCAGGTCGAACTCCCTTATGCTGCGCCCGCTGCCGCGGCAGGTATCCTTGCCCTGCCGGAACAGTATCACCGGACGGTAGTAGCGGTCCGTGAGCCGCCCCGCCACCAGCCCCATCACGCCGGCGGGATAGTCCTCTCCCGCTGACAGCAGTATGGGCTGTTGGCTGCCGGCGGCGATGATATCTTTATCCGCCCGCTCCAGCAGCTCACTGGTCTGCTTGAGGCGGTCGGCGTTCTTGTTCTCCAGCATGGCAGCGAGCATATCCGCTTCTTTGACATCCTCGGTTACCAGCAGCTGGTAGCTGGTGGTGGCATGGTCCATCCTGCCTGCTGCGTTGATGCGCGGCCCCAGCACCCAGGAAATGCTCTGGGCATCCAGCTTGCCCTTCTGCAGGCGGGTGTTTGCGATTAACCGTTGCAGTCCAAGGCGGGTGGAGGTATTGATGAGATCAAGACCCTTTTTAACCCAGTAGCGGTTCTCTCCGGTCAGCGTGACCATATCGGTGACGGTGCCCAATGCCACAAGGTCCAGTACCTCCTGTGTGATATCTTCCCTACCTCTGCCCCTGACCATCGCCTGCAGCAGTTTATAGGCAACGCCCACCCCGGCGAGGTCGTAATACGGGTACCGTGAGTCTATACGCTTGGGATCGACCACAGCGCAGGCCGGGGGAATTTTCTCGGGAGGAATATGGTGGTCCGTGACCACCACCTCGATGCCCATCTTATGGGCGCGTTCCACTTCAGTATAGGCGGATATGCCTGTATCGACGGTGATTATAAGCTTCACACCCTGCTCGCGCAGCTTCTCTATGGCGCTCACGCGCAGCCCGTAGCCTTCATAGGTGCGGTGCGGAATATAAGGGATGAGCTTGCCACCCAGGGCGCTCAGCCCCTGTACCAGCACGGCGGTGGCGGTGACGCCATCTGCATCGAAATCGCCGTAAACGGCTATGGTATCACCGGCCATGAGCGCCTGATAGATGCGCTCCACGGCGCGGTCCATATCCGGCAGCAGGAACGGGTCTGCCTCAAGGCGCCCGTCGTTATTCATAAAAAGGTCTATCTGCTCCGGCTCTGTAATACCCCTGTTATGGAGCAACTGTATAAGGAGCGGATGATATTTCCCGGTATTTGCTGGACTGCTTATCTGCGGCAGTACATTCCAATGAGTATGGTTCGTGTTCATCTGATTCTCTGAGTTATACCACATCGGGCACATTACCGCAAATTGAGGGGCGGGTTTATTGGGATCATTCGCCTCATATAATCCAGATCGGAAACAAGGTCACACGCAGCGTGCAGCTCTCACGATCACACCTGTCATCGTCCCGACCGAGTCGGGATGGCGATCTGCACAGATTGCCTGCACGGAAGAAAGCCAGCGGCTGTAGAAGGCATATGTCTCCGCGCTTCCCTTGCCTGCGGTGCGCCGGGCGTCTATCTTTGATGAAAGCCGTTTGAGCAGATTGCCACTTCCCGATAAAATCGGGACTCGCAATTACAGCATACTTAAGTTCCCCGTTTGACCCTCCACCGGACATGCTCTTATAATTCGTCTGTGATGAATGCTGATATGAGGCCGAGCATTACCCTGCGCACGCTGGGCTGCAAGCTCAACCAGGCTGAGACAGAACAGCTTGCCCTGCAGTTTGCCGCACGCGGCTGGCGAGTGACGGACGGCGATAGCGCCGATGTCTGCATCGTCAATACCTGCACCGTCACCCATATCGCCGACCGCAAATCGCGCCATCTGGTGCGCATGCTGAAAAAGCGCAATCCGCAAGGGCAGGTTATCGCCGCCGGCTGCTATGCCGAACGAGCATCGGAGGCGCTGCTCAAAGCAGGAGCGGACAGCGTGTCCGGCAACGGGCAGAAAGAGAGCCTTGCCGGCCGCATACGCGCACAGGAAATACGCAGTACCGCTTTCCCCGGCAGTGCCAACGGCAGCGCCCGCGTGCGCAGCTTCATTAAGATACAGGACGGATGCAGCAATTTCTGTACCTACTGCATCGTTCCTTTCGTGCGCGGCCCGGAACGCAGCCTTGCGATAGAGGATATTATCGCCCGTATTCAGCAGCGTACAAGGCTCGGCTACAGAGAGGCGGTGCTCACCGGCACGCGCATCGGCACCTATAACCGTGAAGGACTCAACCTGAGCAAGCTTATCGAAAGCATCCTTTTGCGCACGGACATAGATCGTTTGCACCTCTCCTCGCTGGAGCCGGGCGAGGTAACGGAGGAACTGCTGCGGATATGCCTTAGCCCCCGCGTATGCCGCCACTTTCACCTGGCGCTCCAGCACGGCAGCGCCGCGGTATTGAAGAGGATGCACCGCCGCTACACCCCGGAGCAGTACCGCGATGCGGTAGGGCGCATACGCGGCGTCCTGCCCGATGCCGCCGTCACCACCGATATCATGGTCGGCTTCCCCGGTGAGAGCAATGCCGAATTTGAAGAAAGCATTACCTTCTGTCAGCAGATGGATTTTGCCGCTCTGCACATATTCCCCTATTCATCCCGTCCGGGCACTGCCGCTGCCGCCATGCCGGGACAGGCAGGCGAGCCTCTCAAAAAAGAGCGCAGCCGGATAATGCTGGAACTGGCCCGTCAGAGCGTTCAGAGATTTGCCCGGAGGTTTACAGGACAGCGGGCAGACGTTCTCTGGGAAAACGAGGAGGAAGCGGGAAGCGGCCTCTATTCCGGGCTCAGTTTAAATTACCTGCGCGTTTACACACACAGCGTAGCCGATCTGACCAACTCTATCACACCAGTCCTGCTCACCTGTGTGAAGAAGGGCAGGCTGCAGGGGGAGCAGATTCTGTGAAAATATCCGTTACGGTAAAAGCGGGAGCGAAAGTGGAGGAGATCAGTGAAAGTGGAGGAGAGCTTACGCTGAAGGTAAAGGAGCCGGCTAAAGAAGGCAAGGCCAATAAAGCGGTTATTAAGCTGCTTGCGGCCTACTACAAAGTGCCGCAAAGCGCCATCCGCATTATCTCAGGCGCAAGCAGCAAACACAAGATAATCGAGCTTCCCGATACAGGATAGAACGCATACGTTTTTTCCACCCGAAAACTTCACTATTTTTACATATTTGTCTTCCGGCTAAACTTTCAGCCGATATTTCGTTTTACGTTATATGGATGTATAATCAGGTAAGTAATTTAGTGGGAAGATAAGATCTCATACAGGTGATAGTATGCAAGGAATGAACCGATGCCAGCGTTGCGGCACACAAAATCAGCCTGGGCAGCCGTTCTGCGGCAACTGCGGCGCTCCCTTAAGTGCGCTCTGTCCCGCATGCGGTGCGGGGCTCGAGCCCGGTGCCGCCTTCTGCGGCAATTGCGGGGCTCAGGTGGGGACCGGGGGCAGTCCGCAGGGATGGGGTCAGCCGCCTCAGGGCGCACAGCAGCAGGGATGGGGTCAGCCGCCTCAGGGCGCACAGCAGCAGGGATGGGGTCAGCCCCCTCAGGGCGCGCAGCAGGGATGGGGTCAGCCCCCTCAGAGTGCAGGACCTTACGGCCCGTATCAGGGCAGAGGGATGCCGGGGCAGCAGCCGCCCTACGGAAGCTATCCGCCGAAAAAGAAGGGAACTTCCTCATGGACGATTGCCTTTGTCGGAATCATCGCAATAGCTCTACTGGCAGTGGGAGTGCTTTATGCCACCGGTCATCTTAATCTGGGTCAAAAGAATACCCCCGGCTCTCAGAGCACACCATCTGCCGGCGCCAATAATAACAATTCAAGCAGTTCGGGCTCCCAGACAGCAGCGCAGCCTCATATCAGCGATATAGCAGCAGATGCCGATGAAAATGAGGCAACCATCACCTGGACCACCGATAAAGCCTGCACCAGCCAGGTGAAATACGGAGAGAGCACGGACTTCGAAAACTTCACCGATGAGGATACGGAGCTGGTCACAGAGCACAGTGTCCTGATCAGCGGGCTGCTCTCGGGCACTCTCTACTATTTCCGTGTCGAATCTGAGGATGAGGAAGGCAACCGCGCGGTGTCCGCCAATGATACTTTCACCACGGTTGCAGTAGAAGCCGGTACCCAGGGTCAGGTGGAGATCCTCAACCATGCAAAAGACGAGCAGACTTTCGAAGGGGGCGGGGATAATGTTCTTACCGTCATCAAAGGACAGATAAAGAACAGCGGAACTGTAAACGTCTACTCTCCCTATGTGATAGTAAAGGTAACGTATAAGGCCGCCTATGACGGCACGGAAAAAGAGGCGGAGGGCGGGCTCACCAGGTTGATGCCTGAGTCCATGAAACCGGGAGAGACAAGAGATTTCGAGGTATATATTCCGGAAAAGACCGCAGGAAGCTATGATATCAGCGCTAGCATCGAAGCCTCAACTTAACCGTATTGATTGAATTGTACGTTATAGAGAATAGTTGAGTTAGATGGTTTCCGGCGGTGACGGCAAGCCGGCAAATCTGGAGGAAGACAGCATGAAATTGAATCGTACCGTCAAGGCCTTTGCGGTCTTGCTCATTCTCATACTTACATTGGTGCTGGCGGTGGGCTGCTCACCGAGTGCCCGTTCAGCACAAAAAGCCGCAGACACCCTCCTTACCTATGAGAAATTCAATCAATGGGATAAGGTATGGGAGATAATGCATCCGGACAGTCAGGCTACCTGGGAGAGCCGCAGCACCTTCCTCAATGAATTTCCTAAAGCCACATCAAATCTGAAAAGCTACGAATTGGGAAAGGCGAAGAAACTGCCCTCCTGGACTTCACAGGAAACGGGACGAACGTATGAGGAAGTGGTGGAAATACCGGTAACACTGGTATACTCCACGACATCGGGCGAGATGCAGCGGTCCTCTATTATGCATCCGGTATATTATGAAGGGCAGTGGCGTTTTTTCCGGAATTCCAGTAAATAGTATAGTGAGAACCACCCGTCAAATATTAAAACGGCAGGGTGTATAACAGGAGGAAATGGTGAAAAAAAATGCTCTTTTTATAATTGCTGCCGCGGTTATGGTACTTGTCCTGCTGGCCGGCGGCTGCAGCGCGGTTCGTACCTACAATGACCCGTGGAAGACCATCGATGTTAAAGCAGGTGAAGAGTTTACTATCGCACTGGAGTCCAATCCCACCACCGGCTATGAATGGGAAGCAAGCTTCGACGAAGGCATGCTAACACTGCTCGAAAGCAGCTATAAGACAGGTAAAGAAGCTCAAAAAGGTTTGGTCGGCGCGGGGGGAACTCAGTATTTTCATTTTAAGGCCGGCAAGTCCGGGAAAACTGAGATAACGCTCACCTATAAGCGTCCGTGGGAGACCGAATCGGCAGAGCAAAAAGTGTTTACCGTGGAAATAAACTAACGGCTTTGCGCCTTTTCCCCAAGTCAGTTACGAAACATTAGCCGCTGTTAATCCTAATGGACAGGTGCGGGGGGCTTTGTACTTTTCCCGTGCGCCCTCTCACGCTGGTTCAATGCAATTGAGGCCGCCTGCTGTCTGTTTTGAACACGGAGCTTATCAAGTATATTGCTGACATGTACCTTGGCAGTGCTCTCACTTATCGATAGCGTTATGGCAATTTGTCTATTGGTCGCGCCGGTAGCCATAAGAGCAAGCACTTCATTCTCTCTCTGCGTAAGCAGCGGCAAATTGGTCAATATACCGTTATCTTTATTCTTCCAATAGAATGACGCTTCCTTAAGAAATTTTGCTGCCAGGGGTGTCGATATGATAATCTCACCTGCTGCAATGTTTTCGATATTCTCAATCAGCCTTTTTATGGAAATATCCTTTGATACATAACCGTGGATACCAGCTTCGAGCGCAGAAAAAAGGTCTCTCTCTACCTCGGAATGGGTAAGAATAAATATGCGTACCCCGGGGAGCAAATCCTGAATGCGGGATACCGTATTGAAACAATCCTCGTCCTCTATTTCAGTATCCATGAGTATGATATCTGGCTTAAGTTCAGCCGCTTTGTTTATGCAGCACATTCCAGTATCACAGGTAGCAAGTACGGTGAAGTTCGGCTGACGTGCAAGTAAGGAAGCCACACCCTCCCTGAACAACTCCCGTTTATCTGCTACTATTATTTTGATGTTGTCCATGAAATCATAGTCCTACCAGCATAAATCCTCATATTTGATTGACACAGTGATATATATAATTATAAAGTCTTATTCGCTTTTCACGCAAATAGAAAGGGCTGTGCACCCTTAATGGGCATAAGTTACAGATAATTGTGCATTTATACCGCTTCAGTAAAATAAAAAGGAGTATGTTTTACAACCGGTCATAGATAAATATAAGTATATTTACGCATAATTATCTACAGATAAACCTGTCCTATTTATATATGTACTCCGTTATGGAGCCGCAGTAAAATGAGCACAGCATTTGCTGCTCACATTGCACATAAAATTTTAGTTAGTTTTTCGCCTTTATGGTCGCAGTGTAATCTTGTTTTTGAGAGGTTTCTTATACATCGGTAATATACGTTAACCTGGTCACCTGATCCCCTACCAGTCATGATCAGCAGTATTAACAACACTTCTGCCCTGACGAACCGTTCAATGACCCGATCTATAAAACCATTTCTAGTGACCATACGCATTATTGGGGCAGTAGACAATAATCGTGATTAGCGCGCCAATAACCAGTGATACCGTTGGAAGGCCCCTATTTTCGCTAATAAGCGATAGTGATATCAGTGATTCATGCAAGTATAGCACTTGAGGTCGCAATTTAGATTGACAGGAGGTGCAGCAGTTAGATAATCAATAAACAGTAAAAAAAGCCTGGCGACAACCGGACACATCATCCTCTTGTGGAACTTTTTCGCATACCGCAAGATACCGTTAAGCAAAACTAAATACCCCAACAAAAAATATATCCTATATGATGCTATTAAAAGGAGGAATACTCATGTACAAGAGACTGACAATGATCTTATTATCAGTATGTCTTATCGCGGTCATGGCGTTGTCCTGCACCGGCGCAAAGCCATCGGAGACCCCCGCTACGCCTTCATCTCCGCAAGCGCCAACCACCCCAACCGCTGCGGGGCCGGTCCAGCTCAAATGGGGGCATCAGGATCCCCCCACGGCATACCTTTCCATCCACATGGTAGATGCATGGGCAGATGCAATGGAGAAAGCCAGCGGGAATCAGATCGAGATAACAACATACCCTGGGCAGCAGCTCTTTAAAGTAGCGGACACCTATGACGCATTGGTAGCAGGTACAACTGATTTTGCATGGTGTCTCACAGGCATCAAACAGGGCGGTTTCCCGTTGTCCGAGATTATGGCGCAGCCTTTTATGCCTATACCTTCAGCGCTTGTTGGAAGCCAGGTACAGTATGAGCTGTACCAGAAGTTTCCCGAGATGCAGGCGGAGTACCCTGATATCAAGTTAATGACGCTGATGACGACTGACTCATACTTCATGATGTCCAGAGATAAACCGATACGCAAGCTGGAAGACCTCAAGGGCATGACCGTAAGAGTATTCGGGCCTATCGCCTCTGAGACGATAAAAGCACTGGGCGCTACCCCGGTAGCGATTCCTATGCCGGAGCTTTACCAGTCCATGCAGAAGGGTGTAGTAGATGCGGTAGCGACAATGAATGAGCCTATAGCAGGGCAAAAACTTGCTGAAGTATGCAAGTACTGTACCAAAGGCCTGCATATGTTCGCCTCGACCTGCTGGATGGGCGCCAACCAGCAGATGTGGGACAAGCTGCCAGCCGATGTGCAGAATTCAATATGGGAGTGCTGCGCTGAAAAAGCCGGCGCGCGTTTCCCCGGTGACGGGTGGGGGCCTGATTGCGAAAAGGCCGCCTTGGAAGAGATGGAAAAGAACAATGTCGAGATCATAACCATCTCACCTGAGGAAGAGCAGCGCTGGCGTGCTGCCTGCCAGGGATTCACGAACGGCTACATCGCCGACCTGGAAGCAAAAGGTCTTCCGGCCCAGGCAGTATACGACGAGGCACTGCGCCTGCTGGCAGAATACAGCAAGTAAAAAATAACAAGCATGCTTGTCTAGGGAAGTGTTAAAGTGGCGAATTTTTTCAGCAATACCGGACAAACACTGGAACACATAATAGTCTGGATAACTTCAGCATTTCGCGCCATTAGTGGCGCCGTCCTGGCGGTGATAATGATTATCACCGCCATGGATGTCGCCCTGCGTTATTTGTTCAACCAGCCGATACCCGGCACCATAGAACTTACCGAAGTCTTCATGTCTGTAATAATATTCTTCGGACTGGCATATACCGCACATCAGAACGAGCATATACGCGTTGAAATACTCATCTCCCATCTCTCTAAAAGGATGCAGGCTGTCATCGAAAGCATCTCTAACCTTTTATCTGCTGTCATGATTGCTTTCGTCTCCTGGCAATCGGTTGTCTATGCCTTAAAGACAATGCAGCGGCACCAGGGTACTCTTATCCTCTCCGTACCTTTATCACCTTTCTATCTGGTGGTAGCCATCGGCAGCGCTTTACTGAGTATTATCCTGCTCATTCAATTTTTCCACAGTATAAAATGTGCAGCCAGCAAAGAATGGAAAGTAAAAGAATGGCTTATACCGCTAATAGTCATTGCAATCATCGGCGGGACAGCACCGTTGTGGCTCTCTTTGCTGCCGGCACAAATTAATTCATTGACTATCGGCTATCTTGGAATAGCGGTACTTCTGATAATAATTTTCCTGGGAATGCCTATTGGCATAGTGATGCTCCTGATTGCTTTTACAGGGCAAATAGTGGTTAGAGGGATGAATTCCGGTCTGCTTATGATGGGTACAACTCCTTATGCCATTGCAAGCTCTTATAGCTTAAGCGTAATCCCACTCTTCGTGCTAATGGGTATTTTTTGTTATCACTCCGGATTAAGCAGGAGTCTCTATAACACCGTACACAAATGGTTGGGGCATCTACCAGGAGGTCTTGCCATCGCCACAGTTGGAGCCTGTGCCGGATTTGCTGCTGTAAGCGGATCCAGCGTGGCCTCCGCTGCCACCATGGGAACGGTTGCCCTGCCGGAGATGAAACGCTACAAGTACGATCCCAGCCTCAGCACAGGCTGCATTGCAGCCGGAGGGACTCTGGGAATTCTCATTCCCCCCAGCGTGGGCTTTATCGTATACGCCATGCTGACCAACCAATCCATAGGTGAACTTTTCATCGCAGGTATCTTACCCGGAATCCTGATGGCACTGGTATTTATGATCATCATATATCTACGCTGCCGGAGAAACCACAGACTGGGACCGCCAGGGCCGGCGACATCTTTTAAAGAAAAAATATTCTCTCTGCAGGAAGTATGGGTAATTGTATTGCTCTTTTTGCTGGTAATGGGCGGCCTCTATGTCGGAGTATTTACACCGACTGAAGCCGCCGGGGTAGGCGCATTCGGGGCACTCATTTTCGCCGCCGCCAAAAGGATAAAATTTCGTGATCTCCTTTCAAGTCTCAGCAATACCGTTGTTACCACAAGTATGGTCTTCCTTATTATTATTGGAGCTGAGACGTTCAGTCAATTTCTCGCTGCTACCAATGTGCCTTACGAGATGGCAGGTTTCCTTACAGAGTTAGGCTTATCACGATATATAATACTGTTTGCATACCTGCTATTGCTTCTTGTACTCGGATGCGTTATGGATGCCATAGCGGGCATCCTGCTTACCATACCGATTTTTTTCCCGCTGGTTCTGGCACTGGGTTTCGACCCAATCTGGTTTGGTGTAATATGCGTGATAACAATGGAAGCGGGACTCATCACTCCGCCGGTTGGTTTGAACGCATTTGTCATCAGCGGAATAGCGAAAGACGTACCCCTGTATACCATATTCAAGGGCATAGTCCCGTTTCTGATCGGCATGATTGCAGTGATAATCATACTCACGGTATTTCCACAAATAGCAACCGTTTTGCCCGGTATAATGAAATAAATCGAAGGTCATAGATAATGATAAGGCGCCGGATCACCGCGTGCCGCTATTCATAGCTGTGGGATGACACCCGGTACAGACCGGCACTCCCACAGCTATGAACAATAATAAAAAGGGGGAAATATATGGACAAGAATACCTCAAAGTACGGGAAATATATCGTAGAAGACCTGATCATGCCGGAGCAGTTTTCCGGGGAATTCAACGTTCGCTACTCCACATATGCCCGGCGCGTACTATGGCTTGATCAAAAGATAGTGCCGGGGACGTTTCCTTTCAACTTCTCATGGTATTTGAAACCTAAAGATGCCGTACCTGCAAGCCATGTGCATGATTCCGACGAGATATTGGGATTTGCCGGCATCAATCCGGACGATCCGCACAATCTCAACGGAGAGATAGAATTCTGGATAGAGGATGAGAAATTCACGCTCACCAAAACCTGTCTCATCTTTATCCCTAAAAATGTGAGGCACAGCCCGCTTATTATCAAAAGAGTGGATAAGCCAATCTTCCATGTGATGTGTGTACTGGGCGGTACATATGAAAAGTTGTCTCCCTCCAGCAGCAAGTAGCAGCAGCGTGCATGCTTGAGATAATGCCGTGGCGTATGACAGCAGCGGTTGTGGACTATTTTTCTTTCCCGTGCACCATGTATGAAGGCTGTCCTGTTTATTATTTAAAAAAGAGTATCTCCTTGCCTGCCGCTTTCGGCAAAGGTAAAATTAAGGCCGGTTATTAACGTATTTACGGAGGAACTGTAAATGGCACGCGTACAGAAGATAGATAAGGAACAAGCATCACCCGAAGCCCGGGAGATGTTCGATAGCATGGAGCAAAAAGGGGTCAAGATAATCAATCTCTACCGCATACTGGCGCACAGCCCCGGCGTCATGCGCAATTACCTTCGTCTGGGTACTTCACTTATAGCGAAGGCAGAGCTCTCTGCCAAACTGCGCGAACTGGTGATACTGCGGCTGGCCAAGCTCAACGGCAGCGAATACGAATGGGCGCAGCATTACCCCATTGCTAAAGAGATGGGGCTTACCGAGGAGCAGATAAAAGCGGTCGCGGACTGGAAGGTTTCCAAAGCGTTCAATAAGGAAGAGCAGGCCGTACTGCAATATACCGATGAGGTAGACCGGCACACCAGCGTAAAAGACGGGACATTTGAAGCGCTGCGCGCTTTCCTGAGTGAGCGCAGCATCGTTGAGCTTACACTGTCCATCGGCTACTGGGGCATGGTGGCGCGCCTGCTGGTCCCCTTACAGCTTGAGATAGATGTCAGTACCGTAGGCTCGGCACAGGAGCTCATCGGCCGTAAGAAATAACGGCTATATGCAGCAGCTAGGAATAAAAGGCAACGGCAACGACAGGGCCCATAGCGGAGGCCATCACCGGCGAGTAAGGAGTAAAATGGACTTCTGCGCAGTTATAGCGTGATGTGACCATCTCCTTTAACTGCTGGCCTTTATTGATATCATCGCTGTAATGTACCATCACATGCAGCGGTTTGGAAGTATCCGCATATTGGCTTACCATCTCTACCAGCGCCTCGCCCGCCTTTTTCCAGCCGTTGCGCCTGCCCAACGGCTCCACAAGCCCGGTACCGCTTACCATTCCGATTATGGGTTTCACCTGTAGTACATCGGCAATGCGGGCTGTTTTGGGAGCACGGCCTATTTTTACCAGATATTTCATGGTCTCCATAGCCGTGACATACTTTACGCGCGGAACCATCTCCTCGGCCACTTTCACCACAGCCTCAAAGCTCTTGCCGGCCTCAACTGCGCGAGCTGCTTCCAGTACAATAAACCCCATAGCGCCGGTAGATGATTTGCTGTCCAGCAACACCACTTTCCTCTCAGGGTATTTCTCCCTTATTGCGGCAGCCGCCTTTTCCGCCGCTGCGAAGGAAGCGCTGAGTACCTTTGACACAAGGATGCAAAGTATGTCCTTGCCGTCCGCCGCAAGCTTAGCGAAAATCTCCTCAACAGCGGCGGGATTGAGGGCATTGGTTGTCGGCATGTTTTTTGCGTTCTTGAAAAGTTCCCAGAAGCGGTCGTTATCGAGGTCCCTGTCCCAGTACAACTGTCCATCGATGGTAAACCCCAGCGGCAATGTCGTGATATTGTATTTTACCAGCAGTTCCTCGGGGATGCAGCTGGTAGTATCGGTCACCAGTCCTGTTACAGCCATGTCACACTCCTTATCACAGTATTATTCTATTACAGTAAGCCTCCGTCTACGGCAATAACCTGTCCTGATATATATGAAGCGTCGGGGCCTGCTAAAAAGAGGGCAAGCCCGGCAATATCCTCCGGTTTACCGAAGCGGCCAAGCGGTACCTGCCCCAGCACTTTATCCTTCATTTCCTGCGGCAGCCCGTCAGTCATATCGCTCACGATAAAACCGGGGGCAATGGCATTAACGGTAATATTACGCGGCCCCAGCTCTTTGGCCAGCGTTCTGGTGAGCGCGATAAGCCCTGCTTTGGCCGCGCAGTAGTTTGCCTGTCCGGGATTGCCCATCAGGCCGGCCAGCGATGAGATATTGATGATACGTCCGGCGGGCTGTTCCACCATGGAACGCAAAACAAACCTGGTGCACAAATAGGCGCTTTTGAGATTGGTATCCAGCACTTCATCCCAGGCAGCTTCAGACATGCGCATCAGCAGACCGTCCCTGTTAATACCGGCGTTATTGACAAGGATATCTATTTTGCCCCATTGCTGAACGGTATCCTTGGCCATCGTTTTAACATCATCCGCATTAGATACGTCGGCTTTATAATAAACCGCCTGACCGCCGAAAGAATGTATCTGCTCAATAAGGTTTGCAGCCATATCATCATTGCTGTGATAATTGACGGTAACATTACAACCGGCTTGAGCCAGTTTAAGCGCAATGGCTCTTCCCAGCCCTCTTGAAGCTCCGGTCACCAGCGCGGCTTTTCCTTCAAGCTTTTTTTCTACCATAGCTTACTCCCGTATATATCGTTTGAATACCACACAGCAGTTCTGCCCTCCCATACCAAAGGAGTTGGAAAGACAAACGTTCACCGGCTGCAAGCGTGCTGCATTGGGCACATAGTCGAGGTCGCAGACAGGATCAGGCGTCTCATAATTAACGGTGGGCGTGATAACCCCTTCCAGAATGGTCTTGACTACCGCCACGGCCTCTATAGAGCCTGCGGCGCAGGCGGCATGCCCGATCATGGATTTAGTGGAGCTGACAGGCACATGGTACGCATGCTCTCCAAAGACCATCTTGATGGCTTTGGTTTCAGCGGCATCGTTCAATTGCGTTCCCGTGCCGTGCGCATTGATATAGTTCACCTGCTCAGGCTCTACATTCGCTTCCCTTAACGCAGCAGCCATCGCCACAGCCTGCTGATCTGCATCCGGCGCAGTTTCACTGTAGGCATCGAACGACCACCCGGCTCCGATAACCTCCGCTAAAATATGTGCGTCTCTGGACAGGGCATGCTCAAGGCTTTCCAGAACCAAGATACCGGCGCCTTCAGCGAAGACAAATCCATCCCGGTTCTTATCGAATGGGCGGCTGGCTTTCTGAGGATCAGGGTTTTTAGAAAGCGCGCCTACGCTGCCGGTAGAACCTACCCCGAAAGGATCGATAAAAGACTCCGCCCCACCCGCCAATATCACTTCGGCATGACCCAGGCGGATATGGCTCAAGGCAGTCCCGATGGAATCGCTGCCGCTGGCACAGGCGCTGTTAATGGTGGTATTGGGACCTTTGGCTCCCAACTCCAACCCCACCTGCGCTGACACCATGCTCGGTGCCACTCTCGGGATCAGAAGCGGATGGATGGCCTTAGGACCCCTCTTTCTCAGCGGTTCACCAAGCTCAAGCAGCTGCGACATTGCTCCACTTGTAGCGATCACCACTCCCACCTGCTCCGGCTTCTCTTTGGACATATCTAGCTTCGCATCTTCCACGGCCATACGCGCTGCGGCAATTGCGAAGCGGGTACAGCGGGCAGCACGGTCCACCCGCTTGGGCGACATATAGCGTAATGGATCGAACCCTTTTACTTCCGCCGCCACTTTTACAGGATAAAGAGAGGCGTCGAAGAGCGTAATAGGACCGACCCCTGACTTGCCCTCCTTCAATCCCTGCCAGTATTCATCAACGTTCAGTCCCAGAGGGGTGATCGCCCCCATGCCGGTAATGACTACCCTTCGGTTACACACTTATACCTCCTGAGAAATATCCCTTTATCGTCCCGCTCTGCGCCGGGTGCATGCTGCTCAAGCGGGTGCGATATGCGATGAATTTATATCCCGAGCTTCCGGCTGCTATTATTGCCTGCGGGCAGCCTTTAGGCGAATTGCCTTCAGCTCTTGTTTGACAGCCTCCGCAATGTTGCTCTCGACAGCCAGTTTAGCCTGGCCGATAACCCCTACAATTTCCCGTGCTTTGCAGCGGCCGTGCGCCACACAGGCAACACCGTTTACCGCCCAGAGAGGGCCGCCTCCGTTTGTATCCGCCATGTTCGTTGCCCTGTGCAATTCCCGCACCAGTGCTGAGATCTCCTCGTCGGCAAGCTTGCCCTTGAGCTTGTCTTCCATCCAGCTGCAAATATTCTTTCCTAACGCTTCACAGCATTTTACAGTGATATTGCCCACAAAACCATCGCAGATAATGACATTGGCACGTCCGTAGGGGATATCGAATCCTTCCACATTGCCGATGTAGTTGAGCCCGCTCTCTTTAAGCAGCGGGCAGGTATCTTTCACCTGCTGATTGCCCTTACCCTCTTCAGATCCATTGCTGAGGATAGCAACGGTGGGGTTGGCAACACCAAACATTTTTCGCGCGTATACAGTGCCTACTATAGCGAAATCGAGCAGTTGCTCCGGCTTGCAGTCCACGTTGCCGCCGAGGTCCATCATTAATGTCCGCGGCGCAAAACCCAGAAAAGCCCCGCCCGTTACCGGGCGAGATATCCCTTCCACCGTTCCTAAATACTGAAGCGCAGCCACCACCACACCACCGGTCGGCCCTGCACCCACCACCGCATCAGCCCTACCTTCCTTGACCAGTCTGGTCGCCACAGCGATCGAGGTATTGCGTTTCTTGCGCATGGCCAGAGCGGGCTGCTCACCCTCAATCAGGTATTCATCCGTATGAACGACCTCGATATCGAGGCCTGAGCAGTCATAGCGGGCAAGCTCCTGTGTAACGGTTTTCTCTGGACCCACCAGTACAATACCTACTCCATATTCCCTGGCGGCATCGACGGCTCCCTTTACAATCTCCTGCGGGGCATGATCGCCGCCCATGGCATCGACTGCTACCTTCATAGCTCCTATCCTCTCTACTTTTTACCTTTTCATGAAGTGCATATCCGGTTTAAGTGCCGTAAAGAACAGCACTTTCAGATAGCCGCTGCATCATCGAGCGGAAAGCCTGGTCATGGCACAGCACGACAACCGGCAATCGCAGTACGTGGAAATTGCTGGATAACGAGGCTTTTTCCATCGCTGCTGCCGGACACACTATGCCTGAAAACGCCTACCGAACGTACGTCTCATTATCTACCTCGCAATACGAGGCATGCTATCAAAATAAGGATACCCTGTCAATATGAAAAACTGGGGGGCAGCCCTGCGATTAGCTGTTCTTCTCGGCAATATCTCCCGATACCGGCAGCTTATACTTCATCCCCTGATAGGCCTTGACCATCAGGATGATCCAGAGAATAAATGCCAGAATACCAACGATAACACCGAGTATCCACCCTATAACAGGGATGAAATTGAGTATGATTGATACCACGGTATATGCGCCGAAAACCACTATCGATTGAATAGCGTGAAAGCGGACAAACTTGCTGTCCTTTTCTATGAGCAGGAATATCAAGCCTGTTATCCAGCCCAGAAGGTAACATAAGAGTCCGGCTACGTTTTCTTCCATTCCGGTAGAGCTTTTTGCCACGGTACGCCTCCTTTGTGGTGGGATTGATTACTAGAGTACATGGTAGTAATTAAGGTGTCAATACTTATTGAGGTTACCGGCAACAATCATAATTTCTGTATTTTCGTCGATTTATTTTATAATAGTACAGTTTATCTCTCTTTCCCTGACAATGCTCATGGTGATTTGATTTGAATAGTAACGAAGGCTGTGGAGTACGCGGGAAGACATACGATACAGCATTTTTTATATATGGAGGCTTCCAATACAGGGAACAGTATTAATAACCGGCGCCAGCGGATTTTTAGGAACACGGATTATCTCTCAGCTTCTGGCTGAAAGCAATTTCCGGATTATAGCGCTCATGCGCGCCAAAGACCGCCAATCCGCTGCGTTACGCGCCTCTCACGTATGGGCGGAGTGGCCGCAGATTACAGACGCTCTGGGGAGCCGTGTCCAATTGCTTCTGGGAGATGTAGCCTCACCCCGGCTGGGACTGAATGAGGACCAGTATCTCCATTTGTGCACAAGCCTTACCCATATTGTGCATAGTGCCGGTGACCTGCGCCTTGACGGACCTCTGGATGAACTGCGCAGGACCAACGTGACAGGAACATCCCGTGTAATCGAACTGGCAGAGGCCGTCCAGCAGGATCACGGGCTGGCTCGTTTGGCACACGTTTCAACAGCTTATGTCGCCGGCACCCGCAAGGGACAGATCAGCGAGGACTCTTTTACAGATAAATACGGTTTTACCTGTAACTACGAGAGATCAAAATACGAAGGAGAAGCTCTGGTACAGGGAATACGCGGAAAACTGCCTATCTCCATCTTCAGGCCAGCGCAAATTGTCGGTGATGCACAGACAAATCTTAAGACTCTCTTCGGCATCTACTTTATGGTGCGCGCCTATCTTAATATACGTCCGCGCGTGATACCTTTAAGCGCCACGCTCAAGGCAAATATCGTGCCCGTAGGGTACGTTGCAGACAGTATCATTAAATTAACTGCCATGCGGCAGGCAGAGGATAAAGTTTTTCACCTGAGCGTGCCCAATGAAAAACTGCCTACGGCAGAAGATATCGTACGCTACATACATGGGTGGGTTCACAGCAATTTTAATATTCATCTGCCGCAGCCCGTATTTTTGCCTCTTCCGGTCAATCTTAATAAAAAGCGGTTCTGCATCCAGGGGAAGTTCCAGAAAAGCTATAACCGCATCTCGAATATTCTGATAACGCTGGCTCCCTATTTTCACGAGAAGAGGGATTTTCTACGTTATAATGTGGATCAGTTATTGGGGCCCTGCGACTTTCAATGGGAAGAAGTATTGCCCCCGATGCTGGAATTCGCTGCCTCCCGTACGCTTACACTGCAAAAGGGCAATAACGGAAATCATAAATAACAGCCCTTTCTGTAAACAGCTTCAGCGCAGCGGTTCTTGTACAGCTTCGCCGTACGCTTAACCTCAGTGAAAGACCTCTTCCGGCAAAAGAGTATGAAAATAAAGGGATGGTAATCTACTGCTTATTGCGGGCTAAAAACCCGTCCACCCTTTAAATGCTTATCACCTTCCCCGCGGCCAGCAGCGACTGAACGGTATCATACATATTGGTTACCTGTCCCACCCTCAACCTGTCCTTGATTTCATAGAACTCCAGACATGTACCGCAGGAGAAAATCAATACTCCCTCTTTTTCTAGAAGCTTTAAGCTGTCCAGAACGTCCGATCCTTCGGTGGTCAGAAATACCCCTTCATTCATGAAAATAACTTTTTGCGGCCGTGGGCTGGCATCCCAGAGGGTATTGAGAAAGGCTTTCATCAATATGCCGCCCAGCTTTTTATCACCCGTTCCCAGAGAATCGGTGCTGATGAGCACAACATGGTTTGCGTTTTGTTTTTCCTCAAGGGATATTATTTTACCCCTGATGAGTTTTAACGTGTAGACACCGTCCTGCTCGCTTATTGAGGCACTACAGCCCTGACTTTCGGCAAAACGTTTTACATTCTCACGGCTTTCCGGGCTGTCTACCAGCACGGTTATCTCATCGGCGCCGGAAGCTTCCAGCGCTTTTTTTGTCTCCAATACCGGACGCGGGCAGGGAAGACCGCGTGCATCGATTTCATAACTCATTATGTACCTCCCCCGGATCAGCTTGCCGGAGTGAGCAGCAGAGTAAATTCATCTCCGGCCGCCTTTGCTTCCACTTTATATCCCTGGCTTTGCGCATAACGTGTGACATTCTCCTTGGAAACAACTGTCTCAACCAACACGCTGATCGCCTGGCCGGGATTATTCTCTATCGCCTGTCTTGTTTTCACAACAGGGACAGGGCAGGAAAACCCTCTGACATCTATTTCTATCATGAGGTGCTTCCTCCTGCATAATAACAGACTCCGCTCCATTGGCAGAGATTCTGCCTGAATACTTCGGGGAACTGCCCGATAATGGTGCTCACTCTCGTAGCCGGGGTGGCGTCTGCCAGCTTCCCTGCCGTGCGGTTAGCTCGGGCCGCGATAACAGCCGCCTCATGCGGCTTGAGCCCGGCAAATACCAATGCCGAAAGTACCCCGGTTATAGTATCGCCGGTGCCGCCGATAGCCTCCAGTGCCGGTACATCGGGCTCATTTATCTTAGTCAGGAGCTGTCCTTCCTGGATAATATAGTCTGTCGACCCTTTGACCAGCAGAAGTTTTGCCGCGCCTTTGTTTTTATACGCCTCCTGCGCCAGGTAAGGCGCCTGCGTTACATCCGTATCGAAGAGGTGGTGGTTGATATAGGCCGGATGTGTCGCCTCCGGATCAGCCAGAAACGCTATCTCCGAGGCATCAGGGGTGAAGATATCGAATTCAGCGCCCAACCCCGCCCCCTTGGCAGAATACATCGAGGCCGCATCCGCAATCATAACCGGCCGGCGGCTGCAGTCATCCACCGCCCGGCACAGCCTGCGCGTCAGCACCATGTCCGGCAGCCAGTAGTGCAATGCAAGCACTTCGGGATTGAGTATTGCTATATTCTCTATAAGATATTCATAAATCCTGCGGCTGCCTTGACCTTTCCCCACATCTCCTGCAAGCAGAGCAACGGGCGGCTTGAGTTTGAGATAGTCCGTAGTTGCCAGCGCGGCCGCGACCATTGCCGCTGTTCCTTGCGTACACGGCAGTCTGTGCCCTTCGATAACAAGGCAATCGTCCGTTATGGAAACCGGGCCAAACGCCAGATCAAGGTCAATCACGGGTACGGTTCCTGCGATAAGCAGCATCAGTCCTTTCCTTCCCGCCAGAGCGCGGCAGCTTCTTCAAAGGCGCGCTGGGCCATCAAGGCACACAGCGTAAATCCTACATCAGCGGGGTGGGGAGCCTCATCCAACTTTTTTCCCAACAACTGCGCATGAATATTGGGAATATCGGGACAGCCACCGCCTGAAACATTGACTATCACACCGGTTTGTTTTTCATACGTTATCTTCATATTACCGGAACGCACCATCATCCACTTGCCGAAATCCTTTGTATTCACTATCTGTAACATCTCCGCAGTGCCTATCCGGAGAGGATCTATACTGACATATGCCGCATCTTTTCCTTTAAGCACACGCACGATACCCGGTTGTTCCACCAGATTGATCTCCAAGGCAAGATCGCACCCTTTACGCAGCTCCGGAGGCGGGGCTACAAGGCGCACTTCATATCCGGCAGCAGCAAGAACTTTCTCGGCGGCGATGGCATGCTGCACCTCCTGAAAGAGCACGAGTCCGCCGCCTTCGAACTGCACCTTATTTTCACGTTTAAACAATCTCATTTACACTTCCGGTCTATAGCTATTTAGCTCTTTCCATCATGAGAAAGCCTATAACAATACAGAATACCCACCCCACTATCACTGCAACCGGCCCCCATGTTCCCACTCCCTTTCCACTTGATGCCAGCAGAAAATTATGAGCAACAGCCGCCCCCATAATGTAACCGAAGACAGTGACTGCGGCATCGGTATCGCCTTCGCCTGAAAGGACAAGGTTACGCAACGGGCAGCCGCCGATCTGCGTGGCTGCCAACCCGAGCAACCCCATACCGAAGAAATTCCATATGTGATCAGTGTGAGAAACAGGTTGCTCAGCAAACCCCCAGTGATAAATACCTTCGGTGCCGAAATTGCCGGCAATATAGTTGGTGACAAGAGCAGCGATAAAGAAAGCGGCGATGCCGCTGAAGAGATGAAAATCCCTGACCATGAATATATCGCGCCAGGCACCTACCGAGCAGAGGCGTGTTCTCTGGGCCATGAAGCCGACAAGCAAACCTATCGCCAGCGCTACAACAAGCGGCACAAACATCGAGCCCGGCCCGCTCTCGCTTGTAGTGATAAACGAAGGATTGAATATGGCCAGCAGCAGCAGCCCTACCATCAGAACAGGCAGTACCCAGCCTGCAACGGGATGCATTTTGGTTGCTCTCCCGAGATTAAAACCGCGTTTTAAAAAGAAAATACCCACCAGTACTCCGCATATCATACCGGCAAGCGCGGTAATTGCATTAAGGTCTCCTCCGGCCAGTCTGAGCAGCATCCTGATGGGGCAGCCCAGAAAGACCAGCGCTCCGATCATAACCAGCATCCCCAGCACGAAGCGTACGACAGGGGAGGCTCCCCCGCGAGGGCGCCATTCCTTAAAGGCGAAGGCAGTGATCAATGCCCCCAGTGTAAATCCCATTATTTCAGGCCGCAGATATTGTACTACCGCCGCCTGATGCAAATTGAGCGCCCCTGCGATATCACGCAGAAAGCAGGCTACACATATACCCATATTGGGAGGATTGCCCCAGTTGACAGCCAGAGCCCCAAGTACACCGAATACGATACCGGCCAGAATAATACGCATACGGGGATTCCATAACCGGTGCAGCAGTCCGTTTTTCACACTGACCTCCTTAATTTATCGATACCGGAAACAGCACAATAAATATCTGTAGATGCTCTTCTTGTGATATATTCATAAATTAGTAAACTGTGAGATATTATCATAATATTTTTTTATTGTCAATATTAGATTTTCTTATATTTACTCTCTTGATTATTGGGCTGATAATGTTACAATTAGGAATCATGACCGGCCGTGATGATATAACCGTATTTGGGAATCTCCATGAATCTTGAATTTCTGCACACCTACATCCAGGTAGTGAGAACAGGCAACTTTTCCGAGGTTGCTAAAAGGCTTGCTATCAGTCAGCCTGCCGTTTCCTTCCAGATTCGCAAACTTGAACAGGACCTGGGCGTACAACTTCTGGACCGCAGTAAAAAATCTGTTTCCCTGACCGATGCCGGCAGGCGCTTGCTACGCTTTGCGGAAACAATAGAAAAGGAACATGAACAGCTCAAGAGGGATCTTGATACGCTTCGTGCCGAAGTAGGCGGCGACCTGATAATCACCGCCAGCACTATTCCTGCAGAATTTCTGCTACCTCAGCTTCTGGGAGAATTCAAGTCAGGTCATCCTGCCGCAAGCGCGCAGATGCTAGTATCGGACTCAGTGGGTGTAATCACTGGAGTACAGGAAGGCGTCTATAAGATCGGTTTTTGCGGTATTCAGGTGGAGACTAACACTATCGAGTCTTTCCCCATCGGCTCAGACGAGATCGTGCTGATTGTGTACCCCAAGCACCCCCTTGCCCATCGTCAGGAGATCTCGTTTTCAGAACTGGAAGGACAGCCTCTGATCGTACGCGAGCAGACTTCAGGTACGCATCTCAGTTTACGCGCGATGCTCGCCGAAGCGGGATATGATATCGGTAAAATCACCCCCAATCTTGTTCTTGGTACCACACAGGCGCTGGTCTCCGCTGTAGAACTGAAGGCGGGCATCGCATTTGTATCGAGTCTGGCAATCCGCAAAAGCGTTAAACTGGGCCTGGTAAAGCAGGTGAGAATTGAGGGGCTGAAACTCAAACGCAATTTCTACTGTATTTATAATAGAGAGAGGCCCTCTTCACGATTGCTTCAGGAATTCCTGACCTTTCTCCGCTCAAAAAGCGTTTAATGCATTTCACTGCCGGAGCGTACCTCCGGTACAATTCCGTACCATATAAGCGGATACTTGCGCTTACTGCTGCTGGCCGCTGATCTCCGCCAAACGGTCGAGAACCTCTTTGAGCTCAGACAGCTCCTGGCCGTATCCGGTCCAATTGCCTTCTTTAAGATATTCCTGCGCCTTATCAAAATGCAGTTGAGCTTCCTTAATCAGGGCAGCCACGTCCGTGCTTTCTGGCAGCCCCTCGGGTTCCTCATGGATAGATGGGGGCGGCTCTGGTGAAGGCTGCTGGTCCTCAGGAACAACCGCGGGTTCCTCTCCTTCTGCTTCCGGTTCATTGAGTCCATAGATTGAGGCAATGCTTTCAGCAAGCGTGGGCTCCATGACAATCTTTTCACCAATGGCCACTATTACTCGTTTCAACTCAGGCAGTCCCCCTGCCTCCGCCTGTAGAAAGACAGGCTCTACATATATGCGTGAATCCTCCAGAGGTATCATCAGCAAATTGCCCCGGATAATCCTGGAGCCCCCCCTGCCCCAGAGGGCAAACTGCTCGGTGATAACAGTATCCTGTTGAATGCGGTTTTCGATCTGGCTGGGGCCGTATACCAGTGTATCTTTGGGGAAGAAGTAGGCAAAGAGCTTGCCGTAATGCTCGCCATCACATCTGGCAGCCATCCAGCCAATAGTATTATTTTTATTGACAGGAGTGAACGGCAGCATGAGTAAAAACTCTTCAGTTTCCTCCTGCGGCAGCCGCATTATCACGTAATACGGCTCCATGACCCGTTCCTGGCCGGCATAAATTTCTCTGGGCAGCGCCCACAGGTCTTCCTTATTATAGAAAACACGGGCATCGCGCATATGATATGTCTTATAGACCTGGGCTTGTATATTGAACAAGTCGACGGGATAACGGAAATGCGCCCGTATCTCCTTAGGGATCCTGTCCTCCGTAACAAAGAGTGAAGGAAACATCGCCTGGTATGTTTTGATTAACGCGTCGTCCGGGTCAGTGATATAGAAGGTGACTTTTCCATTATAGGCATCGATAACAGCTTTAACGCTGTTCCGGACATAATTCCAACCATTTCCAGCGGGTTCAGAATAAGGATAGCTGTCGCTGACCGTATAGGCGTCCTGTATCCAGAAAAGCTTCCCATCTAAAATCACCAGATAGGGATCAGCATCCAGCTCAAGGAACGGAGCAATGTGGCGCACCCTTTCCTGAATATTGCGTTTATACAAAATCCTGCTCTGGGGAGTCAGCTCACTGCTTATCAATGCATTAAAATCACTGAACTGCCAGGAATAGAGAAACCTTTTAAGCGAGGTATCCATCACCACTCCGCCGGTTCCCTCATAGTGCCCGTAGACATTCTCTTCACCCATAGGATAATCGAATTCCTGCGTAGTGGTATTGACAATGACATAGTCGTTAGTTTTTTCACCATAGTAAATTTGCGGACGCTCGATCTCAAAATTACCGGCAGGAGGGATATCTTTTACCCAGAGGGTGGGCATACCTTCCTGGCTTATTTCCGTTACGGGGCTTAACGCCAATCCATAGCCGTGTGTGAACTGCAGTACACGGTTCATCCATGTCTGTGCCTGCCCTGAAAGCTTCTCAGCGGAGAGCTCACGGGCCGAGAGCATAACTTGCCGGTACTGACCGTCTACAGTATAGCGGTCCACGTCCACATCATTGAAATCGTAGTAAAGCCTGATGGATTGAATCTGATTGTAGAGGTCTTTGAGTGGACGATGGTCCCAGAGCCGGATATTATTGATGGTGCTGGCATTTTCCTCAAGGTCTTCCATAGTAGGAGAGTCCTCCGCCGGGAAGGGCTGCTCTTCTACTTCATTAAGGTTAAACGCATGGAGTGTATATTCAATATTATGCTGTATGTACGGCGTTTCCAGTACAAGTTCATTTGGTTGTACCTGAAAACGCTGCATCACAGCCGGATAAATAAGACCGACAATAATCGCAAGCCCAATCCACACGCCAACGGCATAGAGCGGCCCTTTGTAACTGCGCCGCCATATGGAAACAATAAATACGCACATACATACTACAACAACACCCATCAGTATCCATTTGGCAGGCAAACGCGCATAGATGTCCGTATAGGTCGCACCAAAAACGGCGCCGCCGGGTGAAAAGACGAGATCCCAAATCCCCAGCCAGTATCCCCAGACAAAAAGCGCAAGCACCGCTATAGCAAGCACACAGATATGAGCAAGCACAGAACGGTTAAATTCAAATTTCAGATTTCGGGTGATGTATACTGCAACATAGAAAATCCCCGTACCAACCACGCTCAAGATAAGAGTCGCCAGCAGCCAGTTGCGAACCAGATTGAGAAACGGCAGAGAAAATACATAGAAAGAGATCTCTTTATTGAAAACAGGATCATTGATACCGAACGGCTGACCGTTGAAGTATTTAAGCAGAATGTCCCAGTTGTTCTGAGCTACCAGACCGAAAATAAGCCCCAGAATCACGACTCCAAGCGTGATAGGGCTCCAGGGGACAGGCTGCTGCCTGCTTTCCGATGCAATACGAGAGGCAACAACCAGATTTCCGCCAAAGAAAAGACAAAAAACTATGGCCGCCGCAAAGAAGAGCATTATCTTGGTCCCGAGAATGGTCGAATAGACGCTGCTGTAGCCTAAATTGCTGAACCAGAGCCATTCAGTAAACACGCCTCTTGACATATTTAATATAATGAACAGCGCAATGACACCGAAAAGTATCCAGAGTATCGCGGACACACTCAAATTGCGGCGCCGTGGCGGCTTTTGTCGTTTTACCCGGTCTTCCGGAAACCAGCGCTGCCATTCTTTTTCAAATTGATCCACTGACTTACCTCAGTCTGAAATAAAATAACGGCACGTTTTCTACATGCTTTTTATATCTATTGTCAGGTAATCTTAACCCTGCCCCTATAAACTGTCAAGGATTGGTAATTGAAATAGACTTCTCTATGAAATATTACATTAGAAATACAATAACCAGGCATGGGCTTGTGCAACTGGCAAATTTACAAACAGATGATAGTCAACTTGCTTTAGAGAGGTATAAAGGCTTTCACACTACATATAGAGAGGATGGTTATCGGTGATGATGCGTTTTTCCTTTTCCAGTTCCCGGCGTATATGTCTGGGTAGAGAAAAAATTGCAGGGTGAGACCGGCCGTCATATGAAAGAAGCTGTTTACATATTCTCGATCTAATTCTTTTATCGATTTCTTCCGGCCCGATTGCTGCGGCATCGATGGTCTGAGAGGCGGCAGTGAAGCCCCACATGTCTACGAAAGAAGGAACATAGATCTGATAAGGGCGCGCTATGGAAAAAATGCTCTTGATTGTATTATGAATCGCTGTGAAATTCTGTAAATTGGTCCAACCGGAGGCGCCTGATTGAATCGCTACTATACCTGACGGGTTGAGGATCGATTTAACCAGATGATAGAACTCGCTGGTATAAAGCATACACGCCGGACCTGCTTCCAGCGGTTCGACCAGATCTACAATGGCAACATCAAAGGAATCCCGGGTCTCAGCCAGATATTTACGGGCATCCATAAAAATCAACTCGGCTCGAGGGTCATCGAAAGCATTTTGGTGTATCTGGGGCAAATGCGTGCGGCAAATATCGATTACCTTGCTGTCTATATCCACCATAACCACCTTTCTTACGGTAGTATGGGAAAGCACTTCGCGCAAAGTAGCCCCTTCACCACCACCCGCAATAAAGACCGTTTGCGGTTCCGGGTGACTCAGCATGACAGGATGCACGAGAGCCTCATGGTAGATGAACTCATCGGCAGAGCTGGACTGTATCTTATTGTCCAGCACCAGACAGCGACCGAAGCTGTCAGTATCAATAATACTGACAGACTGAAAATCCGTCTGACCACGAAATATCTCGTCTTTTATTTTATGGAGCTGCACAAGGTTAGGAGATACCTCATCCCTTAACCAGCGTCGCTTATCAGGATTGTCGGAATCGCTCATTTTACTCCACAACCAATTTCGCTATCAGCAAATACACCGCGTTCAAGTTCCATGTACGAGGAGTTTCCCGCCTGAAGCTTCTTGACAAGGATTTCTACAGCATCCTTGGGATCGATTGTTTCACCGCAAGTGAACACATCGACAGCAGCATAGCCATGCTCAGGCCACGTATGAATACACAGGTGGGATTCTGCCACTACTACTACACCGCTCACCCCATGGGGACTGAACTGATGAAATGCTTTATTGACAACAGTAGCTCCGATTTGCTCAGCAGTATCGCTGAGACAGTTTTCAAGAAACACTAAGTCATTTAACACCTCCCTGTTACAATCTTTAAGTTCCAGTAGTAAGTGTCGTCCGAGAGCACGCAAATCACCTTCCCTCCTTTAGATTTGTCTTGGATGAGGGCTCCAATTATGCGGTCAAATCGGAACCACATTATGAAAAACGACAAGCAGTTATTTTATCTCTTACCACTATTATTTTCAAGACCCCACATGACTAATTACCTATAAAATACCTATTGACAACCACCACAGTACTAGGTACAATGCTACCAAAATCTATTCCTAATGAAGGAGGTTGACTGACTATGAGGAAATTTGTTGGCATTTTAGGCGTTTTTGTGCTGGCAATGTCTCTGTTGCTCGTGTCGGCTCCTGTATTTGCTGGATCACTGGCACAGGATTGCGATTACGACACCGTAAAATGGGAAGATAACCCCGATTCCTGTTATCTCTATCTGAACAATTGGGGTAAAACACCGTTAACAGCAATGGCTCGTTTAGCAGGGCTTGCTTCCCCCACAGTTCTTCACGATGCATGCACAAACAGAAATGCAAACCCGGGAGCTTGCTTCGGCTCATGTACCGCGTGTAACACAGAGGTAGGTTCTTTGGGAGCATGTGTTGACCCTGATAATTGTGAAATTGCAGACGAATGTCCCGGAACGGGCGATTGCACTCTGCCTTCAGCATCAGAATTGTCATGTCCTGCGGATGCGGCATATGGTGCAGCCAAATGTTGCTGCTGCTGGGGCGTAAGCCTTAGCTTCGCCAACAAGGGCTGGGCCGGCTGCGATATCAGCGCTCATCCCCGCGTAAGCAACGATCATCCCAACCATTTTGGTAACAGTGATCGCCGTGACAGCGGCGGCGGCGGCGACTGGGGTATTACCGGTTGTCCGCACTCCGAGTGCGCATCTGATACATGGTGTCTACCGGACAATCTCTGTGGTTCATACTAGTAATTATTAACTTTATATCTAGTGTACGTAAAACAGTAGCCGAAGCTGAGCGCTTCCGGCTACTGTTTATTTTTCTGTTCGTTAATAGTATCTTCATGTAGAGGAGTAGGGCTGGCAGAAACATGTTTAATAAAGAAAATTTCAAGACAGTATATACTGCTACCAGCCAGCCTGAAGCCTATATCGTAAAAGGCAGACTTGAAAGCGCGCATATTCCAGTGTTGTTGAAATACGAGAGCGCGGGACTGGTGTATGGGATTACCGTGGATGGTCTGGGCAAAGTAGATGTGCAGGTGCCTGAATCAATGGTAAAGACCGCTTGCAACCTCTTAAATGAAGTTCCTGAATCAGATACTACTCAGTCTGATCCAATAGAGGATCAATAGTGCTGAAATCCATATAACGCTCCAGCAGTTTTTCGAATTTATTTAATTTTCCCGCATTGTTAAAGCAGGCGTGCGAGAAGGCTTTTTCAAAATCGGCAATTACTCCTGCAGTATCTTTAGGTGATACTATTACCGGAACATTTTTCTCCCTGGCACGCGCAATAACCGGAGAAAGCGGTTTAATATTATCGGTTACAACCATGCAGACGGTATCTGTATCGAGTGCTGCCATCTGCATATCGGCCCGCTCTCCACGTACAATCACCGCTTTCTTTTGTTTGCGGTTAAAATAGTCCCTACCCGAGTCCATGGTCATCGCGCCGATCATAACGTTTTCAGCTATTATATTCTCCGCCTTCGATTCGATTATCATCTCTCCATCCAATGTTCCTGCCAATTCCTCTACCGTCACACCCGCTAATCCCCGTATCTCGGGAAAGACACCAAGCACATTGATACCCGCTTTGCTGAATCGGTCGCAAATACTGCATCGTACAGACTGGAAGCTGGATTCCGGGACAAGGTTGACCACTATTCCAAGCAATTTACCACCCAATTCCCGGACAACACGATAAAGCAAATCCGGTGTCAATTGAGCGGAATACCTGAGCAGAATAATCACCTTGCTGTCTAATGCCTCGCTCACCGAGTAACAAGCAAGAGTGGAGACGTTATCGATTACCATACCACCCAGGCCTTCAACCAGCATAACGTCTTTATTTTTGGCTATAGCTGCAAAGTCTTTTTTTATCTTTTGAATGAAATTTTGCGTATCCTCTGTCAGGTCCCTCCAAAGATCATCAGTTGATACCGTCATCGGGGATATCCTGTCATCAGCATCCGTTAGTTCCAGGGCTTCTTTAAGAAATTCTATGGAATGCCGGGCTTCTCCATTCATACCCGAGTATTTTACAGGCATAAAAAAGCCTACTTTTTTACCCCTGAGAATCAATCGCCTTCCCAGGCTCGCACAAAACGCTGTCTTGCCGGCAATATAAACTGAATCTACATATATAGTGACCATAGCTCTCTACAATAAAACACCAAAGAATTCTCATTATACCATTCTTTAACGACTAATAACCAATAAAAGTCCTTTACAATATACGCTAAGCAGACTATAATTGATTAAAATCAAATTTGCTCCGGCTGAGGGTTCTGTGCTCTCAGTTTTTTTACAACTTTCCGGTGTGAGGTAAGGCAAGATGGGACAAAAGCAAATTAATATTACTCGAGAGGGACTGATTAAACTGGAAAAGGAGCTTGAACAGCTTGTCGCTCTAAGAAGGCCGGAAGTTGCGGAAAAGATCAAACGGGCGCGGGAAGTGGGGGGCACCGAGAACAATGCCGAGTACGACGATGCAAAAAATGAGCAGGCTTTTATTGAAGGCCGCATTCTTCAGCTCGAGAATACTATAAAGAACGCCACTGTCATAGAAGCACCGGTAAAACCTGGGATAGTGGAGCTAGGAAATATAATACTCATCCAGAATCAGGACGGGAAAATAGAACAGTATACGCTTGTCGGCAGCGCGGAAGCTGATCCGCTTAACGGCCGGATTTCCGACGAATCACCGGTGGGCCGGGCATTGCTCAACCGCAAGACCGGCGAAGAAGTCGAAGTCACCACACCGGCCGGGGTTTACAAGTTGTCTATACTTGAAATACGCTAACCATCATGGGACGTTTGGAACAAATCGGCGAGCAGCGCCTGGAGAAGCTGGAGAGAGTAAAAAGCAAGGGTATAGACCCTTATCCTAATCGTTACCGCCGCAGCCATACCAACAAGGAAGCTATCGACCTGTTCATCGAACACGAGAAGTCCGCAGATAACGCTGCTCAATTGCAATTTGTGCTGGCCGGACGCGTAATGGCAAACCGCCTGATGGGGAAGATCGCCTTCCTTGATATTCGTGATAGTTCCGGGAAAATACAGCTCTATTTCAACCGCGCCAAGCTGGGGGAGGAACCGTATCAAAATCTGCGCGACCTTGATATCGGGGATATTATTGGAGCAACCGGCACTCTTTTCCGCACTAAAAGCGGTGAAATTACAGTGGACGTTACAGAATTTTCCTTGCTTGCCAAATCGCTCCATGCCCTGCCGGAGAAATGGCACGGGCTGGTGGATATAGAAAAACGCTACCGCCACCGCTATCTGGACTTGATTTCCAACGAAGAGGCGTTGACCCTGTTTACCAACCGCAGCAAGTTCCTTACCTCTATCAGAAGCTTCCTCAGTAACAGAGGCTTTATCGAGGTGGAAACACCCGTACTGCAGCAGTTGGCGGGCGGAGCTCTGGCGCGCCCTTTTATTACACATCACCACGCGCTCGATGAAGATCTTTATTTGAGAATCGCTCTTGAGCTGTATCTGAAAAGATTGATAATCGGCGGATTCGATAAAGTATTCGAGATAGGGCGGGTATTCCGTAATGAAGGTGTCTCTACCAGGCATAATCCCGAATTCACACTTATGGAATGTTACCAGGCATATGCTGATTACCATGATATGATGAAGCTCGTGGAAGATATGATATACCATATCTCCATGGAAGTATTGGGCAGCCCTCTTATCACATGGGAAGAAAAAACGGTAGACCTTACGCCGCCCTGGCCGCGTATCCTGCTGCGTGACGCCCTGATCGAGCGTTCCGGCATCGATTTTCTGAAATACCCGGATACCGCTTCTCTGCGCCGGAAAATGGAAGAGGATGGTATGAAGGTCGACCCTGAAAAAGACCGCGGTAGGCTTATCGATGAGCTGGTTTCAACGTTTGTGGAGCCGCACCTTATCAGCCCGGTATTTTTAGTCGATTACCCGAAGGATATGTCTCCTCTAGCAAAATCGAAACCCGGCGATGAAGAGATGGTCGAGCGTTTCGAGGCCTTTTGCGGAGGGATAGAGATAGCAAACGCTTTCACTGAACTCAACGATCCTCTGGAGCAGAAACGGCGTTTTGAACATCAACTTGAGAAGCGCCCCTCGACGGATATCGAGGAAGAGGTAATTGACGATGACTTCATCTTCGCTCTAGAATATGGTATGCCGCCGACGGGCGGACTGGGAATCGGAATTGACAGGCTGCTCATGTTGTTGAGCGGCAAGCAGTCTATCCGTGAAATTATTCTCTTCCCCCAACTGAAGACGAAAGAGTAGGGGAAAGCGATCGTTTATGCTCGATATAAAATTAATCCGGGATAATCCTGACCTGATTCGCCAAAGCCTGCAAAAGCGGGGAGATAACGCCCCACTGGATGAAATACTTGCGCTCGATGAGCAACACCGTAAATTGTTGCAGGAAGTGGAAGCTCTTAGAGCTACGCGCAATGAAGTGAGTAAACGGCTGGGTAAAATGCCGCAGAAGCCACCGGAGCTCATTGCCGAGATGCGTAAGACCGGTGAGGATATCAGCTCTCTTGAAAGTAAGATCAGCCAAATCGCAGGCGAGCTTGAAGACCGTCTTCTCCGCCTTCCCAACATTCCCCATGAGGATGTGCCTTCAGGCGCAGACGCAAATGATAATGTAACGGTACGCACCGTTGGTAAAATACGTACGTTCTCTTTTGAACCTCTGCCGCACTGGGAACTGGGGGAGAAGCTAGGAATTATCGATTTTCAGAGAGGGGTAAAGCTCTCAGGCTCGCGTTTTTACGTGCTCAACGGACAGGGCGCGCTGCTGCAGCGAGCGCTGATAAATTTCATGCTCGACCTGCATACAAAGGAATACGGTTTTACTGAAATACAGCCTCCCTATATGGTCAAGCGTGAGTGCATGATCGGCTCCAGCAACCTGCCCAAGTTTGAAGACAACCTTTATCACGATGCTGAGGAGGATTTCTGGTTCGTCCCCACCGCTGAAGTTCC
>CAZFIM010000016.1:0-45198 GCA_964519615.1 uncultured Dehalococcoidales bacterium | reverse complement strand
ACAGCTACGGCTCGGCAGCTAAATACGACCCCATCGAGCCGGGAAAGGCCGGCAGCATCGATAGAGGAGGTTGCGTAAACCTGCTCACATCGTCGCGTATGATTTCCGCCAATGCACCGGGGATGACCCCGAACTCATGTCTTATCGAGATCAAGAAATGGGATGCATAACAGATAATAACAAAGCATGTCAGTATTCTTGATGGGTTATTGTCAATGGTGTAGAATAATGTAGTTGAATTTTGCTGTTTTATCTGCATATCGGCCTATTAAATGGATTTGCATACAGGGTATAATGACCGTTCGATTTTTCCGCATAGAGTAGGACATGCCTCAATCAGCAAGCAATTGATTATATAAATATTTATAAGGGAGAAATTAGATGCATTTAACGTTACCAAAGGATAAAGTCATTATCACCGTCGCCCTCACCGGCGCGCTGGTAAAAAAATCACAGAACCCCGCTATTCCCGAGCAGCCGGATGAGATCGCTGCGCAAGCCTATGAGTGCTACAACGAGGGCGCTGCCATCGCCCATCTGCACGCGCGCGCCAAAGACGGCACCACCACCGGCAGCGCCGAGGTCTTCCGTCAGATTCATAAAGGTATCAGAGACAAATGCGATATGGTCCTTCAGGATACCACCGGCGGCGGCGCCAACCTTACCATCGAGCAGAGAACCGAGTGTCTGGAAGCGCACCCGGAGATGGCCTCTCTCAACATGGGCACCATGGTGCGCACGTTCGGCGCCATGGCGGGCACGCCCTTTATGAATACGCGTGCCGATATTGAATCATTCGTAAAACGCATGAATGAGTACGATGTAAAACCTGAAATGGAAGTCTACAATCTTTCCATGCTTCAGGAAGTTAAAATCCTCATTGAAAAAGGTCTGCTTAAGAAACCTTATTATGTAGACCTCATCCTCGGTATGCAGTACCAGGGCGCGCTGGAAGCCGATCTCAAGTATTTCTTCACCTATCAGCAGTATCTGCCTGAAGATACTCTCTTCAATACACTCGGTGTCGGCGCGGCTCAGTTGACCTACGGCACGCTGGGGATGATGATGGGCGGCGCCGTACGCGTAGGCCTCGAGGACAACCTCTATTATAAAAAGGGCGAGCTGGCCAAGAGCAACGCCCAGCTTGTCGCCCGTATCGTGAGAATCGCACGTGAGATGGGTAAAGAGCCCGCAACACCTGAAGAAGCGAGACAGATTCTCGGCCTCAAACCCCTTAAGAAATAGCCTCGACCAGAAAATAGTCTGCGGTACAGGATCAGCTCTTGAAGATTCCTGTGCCGCGGATAATAGTAGTTATTACACGTATATTAATAATGCCTGCTGAGGCCTGATGCCGCAGCAGAGAAAAAGAGGTGAAAGTAAATGAAACTGGTCAAAGATGGAGAAGGCGTACCCTACGAAGCAAAAGGACATTTCAACTGCTGGAACATACGTAAATTCCTCGGAGGAACAGAAACCGTACGTATGACCTGTGCCATGACCCACTTCCTGCCCAACGGCGGAGCGGATATGCTTGCCTCGCCGACGGAGAGGGTATATGTGGGAATTTCCGGCGCCATACTTTGCAAAAGCAAGGGCGGCGAGGAATTCATCGTCGAGCCGGGCGACATGCTCTACATCCCGCCGAACGAGGAGAGGTCTGTCGAGGTGATCGGCACTGAACCGGCAACAATAATGGTATTCATGAATAAACTGGACTAACGTAGGAGAAAAGTAATTCCTATGATGACCGAAAAAGATGTCAAAAAAATTTTCGTAGTCGGCGCCGGTACGATGGGAAGCGGTCTTGCGCAATCGTATGCGCAGGCAGGATACACGGTATCTCTGTATTCCCGCTCCCAGGAAACGCTGGACCGCGCCAAAGAGTATATCAACGCCGGCCTTCATACGCTGGCGCAGGAAAATATGGTAGACGGCAATCAGATACCCGCGATTATGGGGCGTATATCATATACACGCTCCGTGGAGGAAGGATCTCAGAACGTCGATATCGCTGTGGAAACGGTGGTGGAGAACGTGGAAGTTAAAAAAGATATGTATAAGCAGCTTGACCGCTTTTGTCCTCCCCGGGCGCTTATCGCCAGCAATACCTCGTTTTTAAATATCTTCGAATTCGCTGAAACGTCCCGGCCGGATAAAATCCTCATCGCCCACTGGTACTCGCCGCCGCATCTTATGCCTTTTGTAGAGGTGGTAAAAGGACCTCAGACAGACAATGCTAACGTCGAACTGATGGCTGCCGTTCTGCGTAAAATGGGCAAAAAACCCGCCGTACTGCAGAAATTCATCCCGGGCTTTATCATCAACAGGCTGCAGATCGCGTTTCAGCGCGAATGCCATTACCTTGTGGATAATGACTATATTTCGCCTGCCGACCTCGATGAGGCCGCTAAATGGGGCCTTGCGCTGCGCATGCTAATTCTCGGTATTTACAAGCGCATGGACTTCGGCGGAATCGATATTACTGTTAATAACCTCAAGAACCCCGGCATAGACCCTGTTCCTCTGGACTATATGCCGAAGAAGGTGTTCGAGCTGGCAGAGCAGGGGCATCTGGGGCTGAAAACAGGCAAAGGCTGGTATGACTACTCGGATAAAAGCAAAACCGAGTATCTGCGTGAGCGGGACTTAGGACTAATAAAGATATTAAAGGCTTTCCAATAATCCCCGCGCAGCAGCCGCAATAAACGTTCTCAATGAAGCGGACATACAGGTGTATGTCCGCTTTTTTATTGAAAACCAGACAGTGCGCTGCCCGTGCAAACAGCTTCTTACCGTACCGGCAGTTGACACGGCGGTACTTTATTGTATAATTACTGATAATTTGCTAAACTGATTGCGCTTAATCAGTATTATGCAGTAAGTGAGGGGCCGGTGCAGGAAAGAGTGCAGCCGATAAAAGTATTTATCGCCGATCAGACGCCTATATTCAGGCAGGGAGTGCGTTTTGTGCTCGATGGTCAAAGCGATATGGAGGTGTGCGGCGAGTCCAGCACAGGTCAGGAGTTGCTTGCCGAGGTTGCCACTTTAACCCCTGATATCATTCTGCTGGATATAGGGCTTCCTCCTGATACGGGATTTGCGCTGGCGCGCACCGTCAAACAGCAGCTTCCCAGCGTTGCGATCATCATCATCACCACCCAATCAGATAACGACGAACTGTTTGAAGCGATAAAAGCCAGAGCTGCCGGCTACCTCAGCCGCGACGTGGCAACTGAAGAATTACTGGATAACATCCGCAAAGCGGCCGCAGGCGGTCACCCCATCAACGACACATTCCTTTCCCGGCCGAAGGTTGCCAAACAGGTCCTGGAGCAGTTTCAAGAGCTCTCATGGGGAAAAGAGCTGGAATCTTTCGTATCACCGCTCACTCCCAGAGAGACCGAAATACTCACCTATATGGCGCAGGGGTATCTCAACAAGCAGATCGCAGTGAGCCTCAATATCAGCGAGCAGACTATCAAAAATCACATCACCTCCATTCTGCGTAAACTCGATGCCAATGCCCGTACACAGGCAGTGGTAACTGCTATAAGGCGCGGACTTATCACCCTCAGTCCGGGGCAAAAAATACCGGGGACATAAGCCTTTTCTCCCGCTTTACGGCGGCCTTTCTCCTTTTTCCCTTTTTGTATATCATCTTTGCTGCCTTGCTGTACCCGTATGACAGGAAGCTTAAGGGATATTCACTTAATCCCTCTAGACCTCTCCCAGCATAAGCTTTTGCCGGAAAATGCCCGCCTGCGCATCATAAAAGAGGCTGAAGCCCTTTACTCTGCAGTGTACCCCTTCAGGGTTATGCGGGCCGTGCAGCGCAAGTACATCCCATAATTCTACTCCGCAGTGAGGGGGAAGCACCGCATAACCACGACCGCCTTCCAGACGCGCTTTAGCAAGCGCAGCATCAGCCGCATCCCCGCACTGAGCAAGACCTGTAAGAAAAGGCTGCACTCTGATATCCAGCCGCTCCCCCACCAGATCGATATCGCCCTCATCGGCTGCAGCAGCGCAGGCCGCGTTGCCGTCATCATCTTTACCGATGACAACCACACGATTTTCAGCTTTGCTTCCCGTTCCCCATGCGCCGTACCACATGTAGTGCCGGTCCGTACCTGCGTTATCCCCCGGCGGCCAGTAGAGCCCGTACCCGGGTTCATCCCCAGTCTGCGGATATATCAGAACCGCGTCAAGGCCGTTAAAATGGAGTACATCGGGGACAAGCGAGAGCAGCCGCCGCATTATATCAGCACCGTTTTCACCCGCATGCACTACAAGCTGCGGATAGAGAGCGGTGGCGAGAGAACTTCGCGACCGGTAACTGAGAGTGCCTCCGATGCACTGCACAAGCCGTGCCATCAACTGGTATACATTATAGCTGTCTGAGACCAGATTGAATTCAGCGGGCCCCGGTATGATATAGCGTTCCAGCAAACCCCAGCCGTCGATGCAGTTCAGCGTAACCGTGGAGCGGTGGGGAGCGTAGTGATAGGTCCAGTCCTCAATAAAGTAGCAGCCGGCAGGGACTGTGTGGGCGGTATCGGTGCGGTAGCCGATTCGCAACTCTATCATCGATCCTTTTCCCATGGCAGCGGACGGAAGAGAGTCAAAGCCGCCGTGTGAGTTATCCAGAGTCAGTGAAAGCTCGCCGCACCCATGCGCTCTTGCCACCTGCCGCAAAGAGAGCACCTGAGATTGCGCAACGGCAAGCGCATCCTGAGCCGGGCCGGCTCCCTGCTCAGGCAAAATCCAGCAGCCGCCGGGAATAAGGCAGCGCCATACTTCATTGCGCCGTGTGCCCCACAGATAGCCCCCGTGACAGGCAAGAGCGATGCCGTACTGACACGCACTCCGCTGCTTGAAGGCCGTATTCCAATCCGCATCATAGAAGTCCGTTTTAGGCCGCAGACGGTAGAACCAGCGCTCCTGTTTTTTATAGAGTGACAGTACTGCGCCGCCGCTGTCCGTCCCGCAGACAAAGGGAGCATCCACGTCAAGATTATCGACAGCCCGGGCAGTGAGTATGGAGGATACCGCGTTCCACCGGGAGGTATGGAATACCTGATGGCGCTGCTCCGGGCGCAATGCCCCTAAATCCGCCTGCGGATAGGTCTTGCCTCTATACATGGTAAAATACTCATACTCATCAGCCATCCGGGCAAAATCGCTGTAAGGCTCCTGCCGTTCCAGATATCTGGTGAGCAGCGAGGGCTGATCCACGGATGCGCTGCCCAAATCCAGCGTTTGTCCTTCCGCCCACGCACCCGCCGCCACCCTGCAGCCGGCGCCGAATACATATCTTTTTAAATGAAGGCGGCTGTCATCCTGTACCAGCGCTACGATATTCCAGTCCCCGGCAAAATACATGGCCAGCCCGTACACGGAGGGGGAGTCAGGGCAGAAAGAATGAGTAAGCAAAATACGGCTGCTGTTGTTCAATATGTCGATGCACAGGCCTTCTGATGGGGAAGATGATGACACGATGCCCCATCTCCCGCTGTTTCCGCTGCAGGCAGCGGCGGCGTGTACCGGGCAATTGGTCCCGGCAACGGTTGCCGGCAAGCCGAAGCTCTGGCCGTTATCGGCAGAACGCACATACTGCAGAGAGCGGCCGCCGTTGGCTACAGGGCCGACTACCAGTATCTCCGCGCCGCAGGAGGCAATCGCGCAGACGCCGCTCATATTAAAGGTCAAAATCGTATTCCAGGGAACGCTGAAATCGGCCCCCGGGCCGGGATCGGCTACGCGCTGGTGCAGTACGGCGCTGCCGTTCAATGCTATCCTGTTCAATGAGCCGTCCTGAGGTATGGTCACTCCGTGATGCACCGGAGCGGCAGAAGTTCTATGCAGCAGCTGCCAGCCGAACATGTCCCATTGGATTCCATCCATCCCCTCACCCGCAGCCCCTCCCGCTTTTTGAGGATGCCCGTAATGCCGGCAGGAAAGCTCGATAGCCGGACGCCTCAACGGCTTTTTCTGCTCGGCCGCAAGCTCAGGGCTCAAAGGTTTCATGACGCACATGCCTCCATATTTTTCCACTTATATCACTGTGTAATTGCCGGCGGCGCCTATCCCCGGACGCGGCACCAGCCTGCCGCCCTCATTGTTGTATTTAGCCGGATCGAGCACTATATCAGCACGCTCGCCCACATGATAGACGCTTATCGGCATGCCCAGAACAGACTGCCAGTCAAGTGCGCGCGCCTCTATTTGCTCCAGCTCGTCCAGTATGATGCGCGCCCTGACAAGCTCCAGATAGATGGCATAATACGCATCTCCTTTTTGCCTCACCATCGACCGTACGGTACGGGCAGGGCATTCGCCTTCATTGAGATGATCACAGGCGTCATCGAGGGTAAAGCCGAACAGCTGCCCAAAAGCCCTTTCTCCTGTTCTGAGATGCTCATCCCAGGCAGCCAGCACCTGACCGATGGTATATGCCGGCAGCGCGGCGAGATAAGCCGCGGAAGCGTAAAACCTTCCCGGCCAGTTGGCGCCTGGGCTCTCCCAGTCTGTCCCGGCAGCTTCACAGTAAATAGTCTTTGCTCTATGCATAACCTCAGCTCTGAATGCGCCGCTGTCGAAACGCCCGCCCGGCGGCTGCATGAGAGACGGTGCCGCCGCGGGTACGGCCGCGGCCGCCTGCTGAGCCGGTTCGGAGCTCTCATCTGCGTATTCCTTCTCTTCTGCCGCCGCTGCTCCCGTTTGCCCCACAGTGCCGCCGCTCTCTGCTTGCCCTCTGTTTTTACCAAGGTCTGCCAGACCCTGGCCTACGGAAAAACCCAGCGCCGGCGCCAGTACCCACTGCCAGTCTATCAGCCCCTTGCTTGCCGCAAACAGGGCAAAGCCCTGACCGATAATCCATGCCCACCATTTGCGGGACTGGTAAAACGGTTTAGTGTAATATTCGGTCATCGAAAGCCTCCTTATTTACTAATTGTCGCTTCTCATATATTTATATATGTCGCTATGCCGCTCCGCCCGCCGCATCACCCCGCTCCACCTTCACCAGCACCGCCAGTGCGTTGGGAAGAGGTCTGCCCGCTCGCCGGTAATGCCCGGCCAGATGCTCTGCCGCGGCGATCTTCTCATGCGCTCCGGCCCGTATCCGCCGTCCCTGATAGCCGCTGCGTGAAAGAGAGGCTGCGGCAACTGCCGCAAGCTCCCAGTCCACCGTATCCTCCCGGCTGTCTTTGTCCCCTGAGGAAGGACTCAGCCCGGTATGGTGGAGAAGCTGCCAGGTGGAAGGATCGTTTTTATCGCCGACCAGGGCATAGTCCCTCCAGCTAAAGGTGAGTCTTTTTCGCTTTTTTTCTCCCATTGATACGTTTACCTCCCTTTGGCCGCTCAGCAGTATAACTGTCCGCTGCGCAGCACAGCAGCCGCTTTGCGGCAGCCGCGCTTGAAATCACGCATGCGCCCGTTTGCCCAGCGCAGGTAATCGCTGTCCACGCCCTCGCCGCCGTAGGTAGCCCTGTCAGTTGCATACTGGCTTTCGGAAAAGACGGCATAGGCGCACGCCCCCAGAGCAATGAGTCCCTCGTAACGGCGCGGCACAGTTGAACCGGACCCGTCAAGATGGTGGAGGCAGTTCCAGAATACGCGGCAGACATTCCCGTTCCCGCGGGTCTCAAGCAGGTATAATGTATCCTGAAAAATATCGAACCGGACAAATGAACGCGGTCTGGCATTTACAGGAAACTCAACCTTCTTTACCGCGATACGTCCGCTCAATGCGCTGATATCCACTTCATCGCAATCCGGCACGGTGGCAAGCTCTGTTATTATTTCCCTTGGACAGGAAAGCGAGAACTCCTCCAGCGCACGCATGACAGAGCGGTCGACCTCATCATCGGACCAGCGGCAGGCGCCTTCATCCTCATCTTTAAGATCGCGCCGTACCTGCGCACGCATTACGGTCAGGTCCATCAGCGCATCTCCGCATCATGCGTTATTTTCATATTGAACAGCGCTTCCAGCCTCGATTTTTGCCCGCTGTCCAGCTCTCCGTCCAGAAGCACCTCGACCGTTCCATCAGCCTTCTGTGCTATTTGTTTCACCGCACCTCTGGTCAGGCCCAGCTCCTGCTCCAGCCGCAAGCATGTCTTTATATTGGTCATGGTAAGTTTGCGCATATCTCCTCCTTACGGCGCCCGCCAGAGCGTAAATCCCGAAAAATAGTACCGGACATTTACACCCCCGCCTGCCCCGTTTTTCACACTGTTGCAGATATTCATAGTACATACCCCGCAGGGCAGAACGCCGCTTGCGGTCTGCATCCCCTTCAGAACTCCATCTATATACCACTCTATCTTCTCGCCGGGCATATGGACGATAAGGATTTCTGAAGAGCTATCATCGCAAAGCTCAGTCTCCAGATCCACCTCGGCCCGGGTCAAGCCGTACGATTCGCCGTAAAGTGAATAGTTGCGCACTTCCAGCCCGATGCCGGCATCTGCAAGCTCTGCCGCGGCAGGCGGATACGCATCGGCTTTGAACTGCGTACGGCAGACCGCCTGCGGATCATCACCTTTGCGGGTGACGAAAAAATGCATTACCGCCGTTTTATCCCAGTTATACTGCTCCAGAGAGAGGCCGCGGCCGCCCACGATGCTTCCTGACGATATGTGGGAGCTTTCCGCGGCCGGGCCGCTGGCGGCCGCCCTGCCGTTTAGAAAAGCCCAGCCGCTGCCGGAGCCGTTATTCCATGTTTCCACGCACTCACAGTTAAAAGCCGGCATCCATAGGCCGCGCCGGGCCAGCACCGAGATGGCATCGGCGGCGGCAAGGTCCAGCCCGCTTGCATCCCGTACTACAATATAGGGACGCCCGTAGTCGTCGAACAAGCGCTGCGGGCGGGCGGGGTCTACCAGTATAGAGATCGGATGCCCGTACTCATCGAATAACATATCTGTCATGGCTATCACCTGCTCCTCAAACGGCGGGGAGGGAATCCCCTCCCCGCCGTTACTTTTATGCCGTGCTGTCAGGACGGGCGTTAAGGAAAAACTGCACCGTATCGGCACAAAGGGCTATGCCGATAACGGTTGTCGCGTCGCCGTCCGTGGAGGGCTGCGTCTGGGTTATTTTCCCATACCCGTCATCCTCCGCCACATAGACATACGCGCCGGGTGCGGCACCGGCATAGCCGCCGACCACCGGATTGGGCGCAGCCGGCACGCTCTGCCCGCTTTTCCCATCCTGAAGTGCTACCATCCTGCCCTGTATCACGCCGCCGGCCGCCGCCAGAGCACGTTTCCAGCCCTCATCATAGCCCAGCACGTCTCCTCTGCGGCAGTCCTCGGCGAGCAGTACCTCCGGAGCCTCGGGGCCCGCGTTGGAATTGATTATTTTTCTATCCTTTCCGGGATCATTGAATGCCATATCCTGCTACCTCCTTCATTTAATCCTGTACGCCGATAAGGGCAGCGGCCTTGACGGTGGAAAAGAGCGCCAGCGAGACGTACCACTTTATCCTGGTACGGGTGGCATCCTTGGTCTCCATCGGGCCTATGGGCACCACCTGCAGGCCGCCCGGCCCCGTGAGCCCGCACAACCCATCCTCCCCGAACTGGAAAGCGTAAATGGTGGAGTTCGTCCCGCCGGTAAGGCCGGTCTCCACACCCCCGCTCACGCTGTGCGTATCGCGAATGAAATCGTTTACGGCAACGGGGATGCCGTTATAAAGCTGCACGAATTCGCCCAGCTTGCCGCTGCCCACTTCCAGATTGGTGCCGGCAGCGCGGGCAAGGTCGTTTATTTTCCTGCGGGAGCGGCGGCTCATCACCAGCAGGTCAGGTTTGCCGCCTTTGACCGCATCGATAAGCTCGTCCAGCCCGCTGAGCGTGAGCGTCCCGCCGGACGCCCCCATGGCAATTACCTGCGGGCCGGACAGGCCGGTATTGATGATTTTGCGCAGCCCGTCGAACTGGTTGGAATCGCTTAAGCTGTCGCCGTAGATAAATTTCTCCTCCACCTCATGCCTGACCGCTTTGCTGGTCACCTCGATCACCGCCGCCTCCACATCCTGTATATTGGAGCGGGTCTGCCTGATGTACTCGTCCAGATCTGCGTTCTGGCCAACGATTTTAAGCGTGGCGGTGCATTCGCTGAAGTTAATCTTCGGGCTGGTGGTCCAGTCGTCATTGGGCGAATGCCACTCGGCGGAGGGCAGCCCTTTCTCCCTGTTATAGGTTAAGGCATTGCCCACGATCTCAATAAAGGGCATGAACTGCAAAAGCGGACAGTCTTTGATGATCTCCTCGATCACCCCTGCCAGCAGCGCGTTGTTAGACAGCTTCGCTGCCTCGGAAAGCGTTATCGCCATTTTTTATTTCCTCCTCTATCTATTCTGTCTGGCCTGGTTCAGACCGTAGTTGATTTTCTCACGGGTAGTCATAGCGCTCACATCCGGCGGCATGCGCCCGGGCGCTCCCGCCGGTACGGTCTGAGCCTGCCGGTCTGCCTTCTGCCGCTGCTCCAACCCCGCCTGTATATGCCCCACCATCTCCACAGCCCTGCGCAGGGAGGCATCTATCTCCTCCACCGTGCCGCCCGTGACAAGCTCAGCCGGCACCAGCGGATTGGCGCGGGCTACCAGCCCGCGGTAGGCGTCTACGGCCGCCTCCCGGCCGGCGCTGAGAGACTGCTGCCTTGCTTCATGCTCCTGTATCAGCGCTCTCTGCCGCCTGATTTCCTCTTCTCTTGCGGCCAATTCGCCTTCGAGCAGCGCGATACGTTCGTTACGCTGCACGCCGGCATCGGCCTGCGCTGTCCCGCCGCTTGCGCTGCCGCCGTTTTGGTTGACCTTTTCTTCCGTCATGTATCTCCTCCTTTTGCTCTCTTGTCGCTATTGGGGCACATAAGCTGTCTCTGCGGAGCTCGAATGCTCCCTTGCGCCTGTGCTCACAGCCCCTGCCTGATACCTGTGATTCATCTCCAGAATGCGGCGCCTCTCCTCCATCCAGCGCTCGAACTCCTTCTCAGGATCCCGTATCCCCATCTCATCCATAGCCGTCCTGCGTGAATGCACGCCTGTCTCTACCAGAAGCTGCTCGTTCCTTGCCTCGCGCGCCCGGTCCTGAGGCAGCACCGTACCCCAGATTATGCGCTGCGCAACATTTGTCAGGTCCCGGCCTGTGTACTTTTTATACAACTGCAGTATCATGCGGTTCCTGAGCGCATAGGCGGAAGAGCGGATGGTACGCTTCCTGCCGACCTTTTGCAGCAGGCTCTGCATCTCCACCTCCAGCGCTGTGCCGGAAAGCTCCCGCTCCAGACCTCCGTAGGCAGCTCTGGGCGCTTCGCTGATATCGTGCAGACAGCGGTAGATCAGGTCTATGTAATCTATGTGCAGGCGGATTCCCCCGCCCTGAAGCAGGTCCAGCAGATAGGCTTTCGATTCCTCGGGAAGGTTCCACACCGCACCCGGCTGTACTTTAATATCCTGTGAAGATTCCACCCCCTCCAGAACGGCAACAGGATTGCCCGAAACTTCCAGTATGCGTGAAAGCTGGGTAAGAGCCCGGTTCAATTCCCGCTGAGCTTCAGTCAGTTGGGGAATATCGGAAACGCCCCAGAAGTGCTTCGGCTCCCTTATATTGGGGAATATTACGAAAGGTATAAAGCCGTACGGATTGGGCTTGTCATCGATGATGTCGTTATTAAGAAAAAGCTGGAAACGGCCGGGCTGCCATATCTCGGTGAGCACGGCGTTTTTAGCGGAGATGCGGATATTATAGAGCATGGCTATCTCCTCCCTGCCCAGCTGATAGCGCGAGGCCACCCGCCACACCCGGGCCAGGTCGTCTCCCAGCCACCAGGCATAGAGACCGGCCACATCGGGAGAAGTGATCCTTACCCTGCCCTCACGCGTATCCCAGGTCACCTTGTAGCAGCCGTCGCCGAGGATGGCGGCATCCATCTCCGTCTCATAGTCCATCTCCGCCAGGTTATTCTCTTCATAGACCCGGTAGAGAAGCTGCTCGGCCTCACGCGCCGCCTCCGCGGCCTCGGCGGTGCCGTCCGCAGGCTGGCAGGCAAAACCCATGCCCTGCATCAAATAGCTGGTGATTTTATCGACAGCCGTTCTGGTATAGTTGAAGACCAGTTGCCTGCTGCGAGAGCGCTCACTCCACTGGTTGCCCCGGTAAAACTCCAGGTTCTGACGGTAGCGGTTAAAGCGCACGCGGTCCATCTGCGGCAGCTCCGAAGGCGTAAGTTCGCTCACCGCCGCGCCTCCTCTTTGGCGGCAGCAAGCGCTCGCTGAACTGTCCTGATGCTCACGCCGATACCGCGGGCTATTTCCGCCGGGCTTCGGCCGGCACGCCTCAAACCCTCGATATACCGCATCCGCGCCAGCTTCTTGAGCCGCCTTCTGCCGTCAGGCTCCTCTTCGATGCAGCGCTCCAGCGGGCAGTTGAGGCAGGAGGGGAAAAACTCGCACCCCTCATCCCGCCAGTGAACATCCTCAGGGAGCAGGTCAGTATCGCTTACAACCATAACGGCAACAATATTAGTACATTTGTTCTAGTTTCTCAAGAGAGTTTTGTCGCCTATCGTATAAGAATATTTGTTTTCAGAGCCTGATACGGGTTTTCTGTCACCGCCGCCGGGGCAGAGTCAACCTCGACCGCCTCATATAGCTCCGTGCCGCGCCGGACGCTTGAAGACAGTGAAGGCAGCCTGTGCGGCACAGGCCTTTCTTTCCTGCCTGTACGTTGTCAACCGTTGTATATGAATGCCCTGTTACACTACCTCGCAAAGCGATACCGATATTTGACAAAGCAAATAAAAACGTCTATAAATTACGGCATGAAGCTTAAACTGCATATAGTTGTGCTGCTGCTGCTGTGCGCCTTCATGATGACGCCGGCCGCAGTAAACGCAGACGGCTGAGGCGATGGAGGCTGCGGGGTCAGTTTGACCCCTAGCTACGGCAAAGTAGGCACCGTTGCCACTTTTTCCGTAAGCAGTTCCGGTTTTTCGCTGGACGGCGATTACACCTTGCGCTGGGGCCCTGCGCCGGGATTGGAAGATTCCAAATACACGGTACTCAAAACAGGCACTATAGCCAGAGGGGAGACAAGTGTTGCCGTTAGTTTCACCGTGCCCGAAGCCAAATATGGAAAGATGTACGTCCAGTTCGTGCGCGTTCGCGATAAGCCTATAGGTGAATATTTTGAAATTGCCCCCAGCCTGGATGTGAAGCCCAGGACGGTCAAGCCGGGCGGGAATGTCACCATTAGCGGATACGGCTTCGTCCCTGATGACAGCGGCACCATTACCTTCAACGACGAGCAGACAGCCCTGACCTTTACACCCGATGAGACGGGCACGTTTACGGTCGAGTATACCGCGCCGGATCTGGCGGCCGGCTCCCATAAATTCACGGCCGATTCGCCCAAACTTTATACGGATACGGCATCGGCAGTGATGGAGATCATACCGTTTATCACCCTTGAGCCGGAGAATCCCGAGATCGGCTCTACCGCGGTAGTGGCGGGCAAAGGGTTTGCCCCCTCAAGCGAGCTTGAGGTTATGTACGATGATATCCGCATCGCTGACTCGCCCACCACCGACGAGAACGGCACCTTCAGCTATGAGTTCAAGGTGCCGGAAAGCTCGCTGGTCAACCATATCGTTACCGTTACCGATGCCGCCGGCAACAGCGAGACCTTCGGCATGGACCTGGAAGGCGAGGCTCCCGATAAACCCATACCCATCGGCCCCAAGGATCAGAGGTTCGGCTGGTTCGGCTCTCAACTGGTAACCTTCACCTGGAGCGAAGTATCCGATGCCAGCGGCGTCACCTATGTGGTGGAGATAGCGGAGAACCTCAATTTCTTCCCGCTCAAGCCGGGCATGAAAAAGGCTGACCTGACGGAGAGCAGATGCACGGCAACTATCGAGCCGGGTACCTATTACTGGCGGGTAAAGGCTATCGACGGCGCAGGCAATGAGAGCGAATGGAGCATTTCACCGTATCCTTTTAAAGTGGGCTTTATCTCCATCTGGAGCATCGTCGCGGGTGCGGTCATATTCCTGATCGTCTTTGTCCTGCTTATCCGCACCTTCTTCCGCCGCTTAAGCGAGTACTACAACTAGCACCTTACCTCTATATATAGAGCGGCATACCTTTAGAGCAACATTCCACAAGCAAACAGCAGTATGCCACTATTATGTCATTGCGATGACAGGCCACACGTCCGGCGCGGCGACAGGACCCTTCTACGGTGTCATTGCGAATCCGCCTCAGGTCCGCCTCAGGCGGATGGCAATCTGCACAGGCGGCCTTCACTTTTTTCAAGCGTACGGCGCGGTACTGAGTTATATTACATAATCAGGATCAACTCTGTGCCGGTGGTGTTGACCGTGTTGAAGCCATTGGAGCAGATCGCCACGTCGTCCGCCTGCCGGCGGACTCCTCGCGATGACAGGAATTGCTTTATGCGGCTTTATACCCGCGACAATAGGATGGCTGGCCTACAACTGCTTCTTCAAATCGCTCCAGTTGGGATTGAAGCCCTTGATCATGTCCAGCTTTTTTGCCCGTCTTGCGGCCTTTATTTGTTTTTCCCGCTCAATAGCGCTAAGTACATCTGAACAGACCTCGTAATATACCAGTTTGTGAACGTTATATTTCCTTGTGAATCCTGCTGTTTGCCTTCCTTCATGCTGAAATGCCCTTTTCTTTAAATCTCCGGTTACGCCGGTATAGAGGACACTATTGCCGCTGTTGGTCATGATATAGACGTAATACTGCTTGCTCATGGGATGTTTCACTCTATTAAGCTGATCTAAGGCCTCATTATGTCATTCATTTATTGCGGCTGCAAATAGCGGTGACAGACCACACGTCCGGTGCGGCGGCAGTATGCCGCACGCTGAGGCCCGCGTGCGGGTCTACCCACAAATCAGCCTTTTTTCCGACCAAAAATCGGACTTATTGCCGATATGCGTATAGCGCTTTCCCTGTAGACTAATCTTGGATGAGTGCTGTTATGAGGGACAGGGATAGATATAATTGCAGTCAGGCTCACTATAGAGACAGGGGCTTGACATACATGATACAATATGTCGCAGACAGAGCTATCTATGCTCTGTTAATGGTGGTTTGCGGCGGCGGTGAGGGGATATTACACCTTGAAAGGAGGTGGTGCCCATGAGGGAGTGCCCGGGCGGGCTGAAGACCTGCCGGGGCAAGACCGCGCAGTCCTGGCTCCGGGACATAAAGCCTTACGTCTGTAGCCACTACGGACGCCCTGGGGAGTAGCCTGGTGGGAGGGCTCAAAATTGCTCATTAATAAGAGAATAGATTCCCGCTTTTTGGGGTTCCAAATAGATTCCCGTTTCTTGGGATTCCAATTTCCAAAACTGGAGGTAGTAGGTAAGTACTTACCGAAAGTCCCCGGAAAAATATAAATATAATTCCGGGGTTTAAAACGTAGGAGGAATAATGAAAGCGAAATTATCAAGTTTTGTTGGGCTTTTCGCAGTCATGCTGCTGGTTGCCAGTTTCGTGGTACCGGCAAGCGTGGCAAGTCCAGCGCCGGTCGAAGCTGACCCGGGCTTGATGGAGTGGACTCCCGTAGACACTCCAGATTCACTGCCTCAATCAACCGATGAACTGTATTCACCACTGGTAGCCGGTGATGATGGCGGCTCTGAAATCATCAAGCTGCTTGTCGGCAACGACGGCAATACCATGTATGCACTCGTCAGGGCACAGGGTGCCGCTCTCGAGACGCCCGCCGGGCGCAGCCACATCGTGCTGCTCAAATCAACCAACGGCGGCCGCACCTGGTCCGCAGCCAAATACGATTATCTGCGGGCTGACTTCCGCGAGATCGCAGTAAATACGGCAAATCCCGTTTGCTGGGATATGGCCATAGCCCCTGACGATCCGGCGATTATCGCCATAGCCGTAGCCGATCCTGATGACGGCGCCGGCATCACCCAGCAGGTCTGGGTGTCCACCGACGGCGGCGACAACTGGTCCGATACCCAGTGGCCTCCGGCGACTCCTGCAGTCGTAGCAGGCACTGATATCATCAGCGCCATGGACATCTCCATGGACTACAACGGCCGTGATATCCTGGTCGCCACCCGTGACGGCACAGGCGCCGGCACCAACAACATCAGCATTCTCCAGACGCCGGGCTTCGGCGGCTGGAAAGTCCAGACTACAACCACCGGCGGTGGATTTACCGGCGATATCATCGACGCCGTCTTCTCCACCACCTATAACGGCGATTCCACCATCGTGGTGGTTTACACCACCGCAGCTACCGGTACCTGGCTGACCTTCGGCGATCACGATCTTTCCAGCAACGATACCACCTGGGAATCCGGCTATGAGGTCCTCAAGCCGGGCGGAATAGCAGGTCAATCAGCGCTGATCGGCGAGATCGTCACCGCAGACATCGAGCTCCCCTCCGATTTCTCGGGCAAGAGCTCCAGCCTGCGCAGAGTTTACGTTGCTATCGACGCAGTCACCAGAGGCGGTGCATTACCCCACACCGGCATCTTCCGCCTCGATGACAGCGTATTCTACTGTCTGATGGACTGCTCCAGCACCTGGTCTGTTGCCGGTGCCAACGTAGCCAACAGGCGCATCTCCAGCATCGCCTACTGGGGCACCTATGCCTCCGGCAAGCTGCTGGCGGGCGAGGTCCTCGGCGATTCCTGCACGGCCTCGGTGCCGGTATGGTTCACCGATTCGCCCACCGTCTGCGGCGACCCCTGCTGGTATGCCTCCAAGAAGCCGCCTACGGGCGCAGCAGGCATGGCTGACTGTGTCGCTGCATCGCAGAGTTGGGGCAACGCTCAGGTAGTATGGTCTCCGACCTATGCAGACCAGGGCGTGGCCTACGCGGTCACCAGCGCAGCCGATATGGACGCTGCCTTCAATCTTCCGGTACTCGGTGATTTCACCGCCGGTGAAGGCTTAGCAACTCCCGGCTGGCCGTCAGGCTACCTGAACTTCATGATCCATGACGAGACTGCTTTCAGTCTCACCCGCAACAACGGCGAGACCTGGAACCAGCTCTCACTTATCGATACCAGAATGTCCAAGCTGACCGATGTCGCTCCTTCCAAGGACTGCAGCACGGTCTACCTGGCATCAGTCAACAACGGCACCGCCTGCGAGGGCTTTGACAGCGTGTGGCGCTCAAGCAACAACGAGGCCGTGGTCGCACCGCCTCTACCGGCGCTGCCCATCGGCTCCATCTGGGAGCGCGTACTCTGCCACGTGACCGCAGAGACCTGCATCGATGCGCAGAGCGACTACTCCATTCTGCGCCTTGCCCCCGATAAAGAGGACGGACAGGTCGTCTTCTGGGCAGCCGGCGGCGCAAACGGCGCTGCGCTCGGCACTGCCGATACAGCAGGCACACTTCATCCGTTCCCGACCGGGGCCAACACTCAGGCTGTGGCCTGGTCTCCCGACTACGGTGACTACTGGGCGAACATCAAACCCAGAATCGCCGTCGAGGATATGGCCGCCGAGTCCAGCACCATCCTTTACGTGCTGAGCAGAGGCAACCTCATCCACAAACTGCCCTACACCGGCACCGCCTGGTCCAGCTCGGTTAACTCCGTAGCCGGCGTCGGCCCGCTCGGCCACACCATCGAGGCATACGCCGAGGGCAAACTCATCATCGGTACCGGCCCCTTTGCCTTCCCCGCATACGGCTCGCTCAACGGCGCTCAGTCATTTATCCCGTTGACCCGCTCGCTGCCGGAGGGAACGCCTCAGGTCGCCGGCCACCATGCCATTATGGATACCGATTTCGACGATAACGATACCGTCTACGTCGGCAACGACCATGCCAACGGCAAAGTTTACCGCAACACCTTCCCGGCAGGCTCCGGCGCGATGTGGACAGACATGATGAACGGCACCACCACCCACCGCTCCTACTACGGTATCGTTCAGACCAACTCCAACAACGTCACCGGACAGGGCATCCTCTATGCCGCCCACCGCTTCGGGCAGGATTCCACCGGTCCGACCGGCCCGGCTGACTGGGTACTTAACCCGGCCAACACCAACTTCTGCGGCGTGGAGAGAACGCTTGCCCCGCTGACCGGCGTGCCCAAGCCCAACGTTGCCTGGGACTGCATGGATGCAGCAGGCGCCTTCCGCACCTGCATCACCGGCACAATGGCCGCCAACAACATCGTTGACTTCACCCTCGAGCCGAAGTCACTGAAGATGTGCGGCTGCCTGACTCAGGATACCAATCCCATCCTCTGGGCCATCGATAACGACTGGTATGCCAACGAGCATAACGTCGCCAGCGGCCACGGTAATAATGTTGGCGTCAATGTCGACCCAGCAATCGTTACCCATGTCGACTGGGCGCTGCGCTCAGCCGGTCTGCTCTGGGCCTATGAGGACTGTCTGGCCAAGGTCGGGCCCGACCTGACCCTCGATGACGGCGCTATCATCGGCTGCGATCCCGCCACCGGCAGGAACCAGGAAGTCAACTTTACCTGGGAGCAGCTCTGCATAGCCACCGATTACCAGATCAACGTAAGCAAGGATGAGGCCCACACACTGAGAATTCTGGACGCCTTCGTAGAGCCCTACAGCGTCACCTCGCCTGCCCTTATCGATCTGGCCGGCGGAGAGGGCCTGAGCCCGCAGGCAACCACCACCCTGAACGGCGCGGTTGCCGCTCCTGACTACTCAATGGAATGCGGACATACCTACTACTGGAAGATCAGAGTTCGCGACGAGACCACCAATGATGCAGTACGCAGCCCGTGGTCCGAGACCCGCGCTTTCACCATCAAAGCCGGTTTCCGTGTAACCACTCCGTACTACGGTCCTCAGTTGCTGGCTCCTGACAACGGCTGCGGATGCCCGTGCGATGCCCCGGTATGCTTCTCATGGTCACCGTTCAAAGAGACCACGAAATATCAGTTCGAGCTCTCCGAGAACGCTGATATGAGCAGCCCGCTGGTATCAACCACGGTTTCCACCACCTCTTACCAGTACGACGGTACCGTCAAATGCAATACCAACTACTTCTGGCGCGTGATGTCGGTTGAACCGGCACCGAGCGAGTGGAGCGCAGTATTCAGCTTCATGACCCAGGCTGAGCCTGAGGAAGTGATCCCTGAGCCTCCTCCAGAGGAAGTTACCCCGATCTGGGTCTGGGTGATTATCGCCATCGGCGCAATCCTCGTGATTGTTACCCTGATACTCATCTTCAAGACCCGCCGTGTGTAATTTCGCCACGAAGTGGTGATGAAAAGGGGGCGGCTTAAGCCGCCCCCTTTTTTTACTCTCTTTCCCTCTCTTGCAGCCTGTCATCGCAAGGAGTCCGCCGGCAGGTAAGATGAGGCCTGTCGCCCCGCTGGCAAACAGTACTGTCACCGCCAGGAGCAACGGCTGCCTGTGGGCAGGCAGCTCGTATAAAACAGGTCTTGCAACTGCGCATTCAAAACAGTTGACATCTCTCATGCCCGCCTCTATACTAACCTTAGCTACATTTTCCGCGGGGGTAACGTGCGATGAAAAAACAGCGGCCGCAGTGTGTCATAGTTGTGCTGCTTATAACGCTATTTGCGCTCTTATCCGGCTGTATCACCGTCGTCGAGCATCAGCCGCCGCAGGAGGGCTCACCGGTGCTTTCCCATCCGGTGGTTAATTCATTCACCGCGGCTCCTGATTCCATAACCGAAGGGCAGCAGTCAAGGCTGGACTGGGATGTCTCGGGGGCGACCAATGTCACCGTACACCCCGTAGTAGGGACAGTAGGGCCGGTGAGCACAGTACAGGTGTCTCCCGCCGCCACCACCACCTACACCCTCACCGCCACCAATGAGGCGGGCACTACCACCGCGACGGTTACCGTAAACGTTGCCGCTGCCGTTGTAGAAAAGGCTGATTTGATAGTAACGAAGGTCTGGCTGCAGGGAAAGACGGTCTATTACACGATAGTCAATCAGGGCAAAGGCAAGGCGGCCGCTACCAGGTCCTATCTTTATGTCAACGGACATAAGGAGTCCGACGACTACGTTGCCCCGATGGAGGCCGGCGAGGAGCGCACGGAGAATTTCACCGGCTATAACTACCCCTACACCCTCGAATCGTCCGCGTTTAAATCCACCGAGAGCGTCACGCAGTATGTAGTCAAAGTCTGCGTCGATGAGGAGTACGCCGTTGCCGAGGCAATCGATGATAACAACTGCGGCAGCACTATCCTCGGCGATCTGTTCGTCTACAGCTTTGTCGATAACGCGCACCGGGTAAACTGGACGACCAATTCCGGAACGATCATGTTCCCCTCGCCCTCGACCAGCTCCACCGGCGCCGCTTTCACCAAGAATATGGCTCTGGAGGATGACAGAGGCTACGGTTCCATCCTTGCCACCTATCCTCCGCCCATAGATCAGGGATGGATAGAGGGGACGTTCGCTGATTTCTATACCGACTCGGTGTCGCGCGCGCCTATGAGCAGAGACATCGTTGTTCCCATGCAGGCCAAGTTCACCGCGAAAGTCGGTTTCAAAAAGGGCGCGGAGGAAACGGACGGCGTCTGGTTTTTGTTCGGATATCTGGATGCCACGGGACGTGTGGCATGGGCTCCCGGCGTATTCGCTGCCTACGACGGCGCGCTGGACAGCTATGAAGTTGATTTAAGCGGTCTGGAAGGCCGCAAGACAAGGTTCCTGCTGCGCGTGGAGGATAAGGCAGGCGCTCTCTACAAAGAAAACTGGGCGGTATGGCAGGACCCCAAAGTTACGCAATCTCCTTAACCAGTATCCGTGGTATAAGCAGTGATAATGCCCGCTTCGGAACTTGACAAGCAAAAGGCGGATAAATATAATTAAGAAAAACCTCCGTACCATACCTTTATAGCTGATAGTTCGTTTAATTCTTTCCATACTGGATTTATATTAGGTTAGTTATTTATTGATTACCACAATTACCAGATGATGTATGACTGCACATATACCACGCTGGCAGAAAGGTTCTTCAGATACGAGAGTCAGGAGGCACAGCGCTTTCCCTTTGCGGATATCCGGTAAGAATATACCGTTGATAGTCATGGTGTAAAAAGAAAATGAGTAAATATATATTTGTAACAGGCGGCGTAGTAAGCTCGGTAGGAAAAGGCATCAGCGTTGCCTCCATCGGCAGGATATTGAAGAGCCGCGGCATATCCGTATCCGTACAGAAACTGGACCCCTATTTGAACGTTGACCCGGGCACCATGTCTCCCTATCAGCATGGAGAGGTCTTTGTGACCGATGACGGTGCGGAAACAGACCTAGACCTGGGACATTATGAGAGGTTCATCGATCTCGACCTTACCAGCGCTTCCAATGTCACTTCAGGGCAAATCTATTCGGACGTGATAGCGGGAGAGCGGAGAGGAGACTTCCTCGGCGGCACCATACAGGTGATCCCTCACGTGACCAATGAAATAAAGAAAAGGATACGCAAGGTCGCAGAGCTCTCCGATGCGGATGTAGTCATTGTGGAGGTGGGAGGCACCGTCGGCGATATTGAAGGGCAGCCCTTTCTGGAAGCGATACGGCAAATGCGAAACGAGGTGGGCAGGGATAACGTACTGTATATACACGTAACCTTCCTCCCTCATATAGGCACCACGGGCGAGCTCAAAACAAAGCCTACGCAGCACAGCGTCAATGAGCTGCGGCGTATAGGTATTCAGCCGGATATTATTTTATGCAGGGCGGACTATGAGATTTCACAGGGGATCAAGGATAAAATAGCTCTTTTCTGCGATGTGGACAAAGATGCGGTAATCCCCCTCTCCACTGCCGAGACCATCTATGAGGTCCCACTCATGCTCGAGGATACGGGCTTGAGCGAACTGATCGTAAGCCGCCTGCGTTTGGACGCCGGTAATGCAGACCTTAAGCAGTGGCGGCACATGGTGGGGTTGATCAAAGAGCCTAAAGAGCCTGTTACTATCGCCCTGGTGGGCAAATACGTGGAGCTTCAGGATGCCTATTACTCGGTACGTGAAGCGCTGTACCACGCCGCGCTGGGACATGACAGGGATATCAACATAATCTGGGTTCAATCGGAAGACCTTGAGAAAGGCGAGGTAGAGGGGATGCTCAAAACCGCTCAGGGAATTATCGTCCCCGGCGGATTCGGCTACCGCGGCATAGAGGGCATGATACTATCGGCCGCCTATGCCCGCATGAACAATATCCCCTATCTGGGACTCTGTCTGGGCATGCAGATACTGGTGATAGAGTTCGGACGATATACCTTTGGAAATAACCGCGCGAATTCAACCGAATTCGATACGGACACCCCCTATCCTGTGATCGACCTTATGCTGGAACAGCAGCACATCAATGATAAAGGTGGTACGATGAGGCTGGGCGTATATCCCTGTCACCTTCTTCCCGGCACAAAGGCAGCACAGGCCTATCAAAGCGAGCTGGTACATGAACGCCACCGCCACAGGTATGAGTTCAACAACAAATACAGGAGGCAGATGGAGGAGAAAGGGCTTATCTGCAGCGGCACATCCCCTGATGGAAATCTAGTGGAGATAGCCGAGCTCAAAGACCATCCATGGATGGTTGCCTGCCAGTTTCACGCGGAGTTCAAATCCCGCCCCAACAAGCCGCACCCCCTGTTCATGGGATTTATCGGCGCCGCCAAGAATACCATGGTAGAAGGCACACAGGTAACCATGCCTATTTAATTACGGTTATATAATGTAGAGAGTGAGCGAGGAGTAATCAATGGAGCTTTTTCTGGATACTGCCAATATCGAAGAGATTAAACAGGGCGTCCGCATGGGCATAACCGGCGTGACCACCAATCCCAGCCTGGTATCAAAAGAAGGGAAGGTGAATTACAAACGTCTGGTGCAGCAGATATGCGATATCGTTCCCGGCCCTGTCTCTACGGAAGTGCTGAGCCTTGACGCGGAGGGCATGATTGCAGAAGCCAGAAGCATAGCGGCATGGGCTGATAATGTGGTGGTAAAGATCCCGGCAAGCCAGGCCGGCATCGAAGCTACCCGGCAGCTCTCAACGGAGAATATAAAGGTCAATCTCACCCTCTGTTTTTCGGTAAACCAGGCATTGCTGGGAGCGGCGGCGGGAGCGACGTTCGTGAGCCCGTTTGTCGGCAGGCTCGATGATATCGGAGAAGACGGGATAGGGCTGATACGCGATATCGTACAGGTATACCGCAACTATCCGCATACCATCACCACCAGAGTGCTGGCGGCAAGCATCCGGCATCCCAAACATTGCGTTGAAGCGGCATGCGCCGGCGCTCCGGTTATCACGCTGCCGTTCGGCGTGCTGCTGCAGATGACCAGGCATCCGCTCACCGATATCGGCATAAAACGCTTTCTGGACGATTGGCACAAGGTGATGGGGGAGAATGCCTCTATACAATAGACCAGCATAAGCATACGTATGACAACAATACTACTAAACGTTTGAAATAAGGAAAAAACACGTAAACCAATATGTGAGGGGTTTTTATAATGAATGTGAATGATTTAGAAAATAAAACTCGTGACGAACTGCTCGAGATTGCCAAACAGAATGAAATCGAAGGATGCAGGGGACTGCGCAAGTCCGATATCATCCAGCGTATCGTACAGGCACAGGCTGAACAGCAGGGACATATGCTGTTAAGCGGGATACTGGATATCATGGATGACGGCTACGGCTTTTTAAGGCAGGAAAGCCTGCTGCCCGGCTCCAACGATATCTACATCTCGAACTCGCAAATAAGGCGTTTCGGCCTCAGGAACGGCGACAGCATCAGCGGAGAAGCCAGACCGCCCAAGAACGGCGAGAAATATTTCAGCCTCCTGCGCGTGGAAAAAGTCAACGGGCAGGACCCTGAAAATGCCCGCAACAGGCGGCATTTCGGCAGCCTGACGCCTACTTTCCCGGATAAAATGTTCGATCTGGAAACCGGCAAAAACCAGTTATCCACACGCCTGATCAATCTCATCGCGCCCATCGGCCGCGGTCAGCGGGGACTTATCGTTTCTCCTCCCAAAGCCGGCAAGACGATGCTTCTGAAAAACGTCGCCAATTCCATTATCGCCAAATACCCTGAGGCACATATCATGGTATGCCTTATCGGGGAAAGGCCGGAGGAGGTAACGGATTGGAAACGCTCGGTGCCCGCTGAGGTAGTTGCGGCTACTTTCGATGTGCCGGTTGAGCATCATACCCGCGTGGCTGAGCTTGCTCTGGAACGCGCCAAACGGCTGGCTGAAATAGGAACTGACGTGGTCATCCTGCTGGACGGCATCACCAGACTCACCCGCTCGTACAACCTGGCCATGCCGCCCAGCGGCAGAACGCTTTCCGGCGGCATCGATTCGGTAGCGCTCTACCCACCCAAGCGCTTTTTCGGCGCAGCCAGGAATATCGAGGAGGGCGGCAGCCTGACTATCATCGCAACCTGTCTGGTGGATACCGGCAGCCGTATGGACGACCTCATCTATGAAGAGTTCAAGGGTACCGGCAATATGGAACTGCATCTGGACCGCCGGCTGGCTGAGAAACGGGTATTCCCGGCAATAGACGTCCTCCACAGCGGTACGCGCAGAGAGGAGCTCATGATGCCTCCGGAGATATTCAAGCAGGTGGAGATACTGAGGCGTATCATCGGCATGCTCTCGGATTCGGCGGACAGTTCCGAGGCCAGCGAGAGAATGATAGACAGGCTGGCGCGTACGCAGAGTAATACTGACTTTCTTGCCAGTCTCTCCAAAGACATGTAACACAAGCGTTGTAATCTGCCTGCCTGAAGACATCACCGCACGAGTAAAGGTAAACTCCATACGGCCGTAAAACGTTTATCCTCTAACTGAATCTAAAACAATTGTGGATTTTATGTTATGATAACTAGCATGACCGGATGGAGAAGCTTTATGCGGGTCCGAGCGCTGGCAGCTGCGGCATTCCTTTTAAGCTTTTGTATACCGTTGATATGCCCGGCTCCGGCACAGGCCGCCACCCTTACGCTTCTCCCTGAAGAAGGTGTTGTCGGCACTGAAGTTCTGATCAGCTCGCTTGCCAGCTACGGGTCCGGCGAATTCTCCATTTACTGGAACGAGTCAGAGCAGCTCCTTGACCAGGGCAGTGAAACAAACCAGTCAGAAGCATTGTTTACCATCCCTGCCGATACGCGCGGAAAACATACCGTCTCTCTTAAAATCGGGGGGCAGACATATAAAGCAGATTTTAGCATTCTGCCTTCGGTCACCCTCAGCGACAGCGGGGGAGCGGCGCTGTCCGATCTTACCGCAACCGGCAGCGGCTTTGCCGCCAATGAAGCGAATATCAAGCTGCTCTTCGATGATTCTACTTTGACCAGCGGCATCAAGGCAGACGCTAAAGGAAGCTGGGAGGCAAGCGTTAAAGTACCGAACGGTTATTCGGGAGTGCACACCATCAGCGCAAGCGGCACGACACCGGTAGAAGAGGTGGTTCCGGCCGCCTTTGAAATCAAACCCGGCATAGCTATTACCCCTTCATCCGGCACAGTGGGTACTATGGTGGAGATAAACGGGACAGGATTTGCCGATGGTGAAACAGGTATCACCATAGTCTACGATGGGCTGGCGGTAAAAACCGGCATCGAAGCCAACACCAAAGGTTCATGGCAATCCAGCTTTTTTATCCCCTCCTCAACCAGAGGCAGCCATGGCATCGGCGCCTTCGGAGACACAACGCTGCAAGGCGATATAGATGAGGCAGCGTTCACGGTGGCCCCGATATTGAAACTGGAGATGGCCTCCGGCAATTTGGGCGATGCCATCCATACCGGAGACGAGCTGTGGCTTACGGGAATCGGTTTTGAAGAAAACGAGGGGGGCATCCAGATAACCTACGACGGTTCTGTAATTGCCGGCACTATAACGGCGGATGCCAATGGGTCGTGGGCAACCCGTATTCAGGTACCGGCGAGCACGTGCGGCAGCCATTACATCGATGCTTCAGGACGAACGACCTCGGCTGATACGGTGTCAGATGCCGTGCTGGTTATTTCTCCGGAGATTATTCTCAGCGCCGCATCCGGCGCGATAGGCGAGACCATTATTATTAACGGCACAGGCTTCGGCAGCAGCCAGGCAATAACGATAAGCGTCGACGGCAACAAGGTAGAGAGTGAGGTAACCAGCGATCTGAAGGGCAATTTCGCCGTCAATTTTATAGTTCCGGCAATCGGCGCCGGAGAACACACTATCACTGTTGCGGACAGCAAAGCAGCGGTGGCATCGGTCACATTTGCGCTGGAATCCACCCCGCCCCCCATTCCGTCACTCATCTCGCCCCAGACGGGAGAAAGGATAGGGGTCATCGGCAGCGCCGTGCTTACTTTTGAGTGGGAAGAGGTTGAGGACCCCAGCGGAGTTATTTATGTATTGGAAGTGGGGCAGAGCTCAGATTTCTCAGGCTCGATGCTGCGTAAAGAGAAGCTTTCACAGACCCATTACGCACTTACGGAAGAAGAAGCCCTGAAAAAAGGCACCTATTACTGGCGGGTGAAAGCGGTCGACGGCGCAGGAAATGAAAGCGAGTGGGCGGTCGAACAGCCTTTTAAGGTGGGGCTGATGGAATGGTGGGTTATTCCTATAATCATTTTAGCCGTTGTTGCCGTTATACTAATAGCCTGGCGGGTCATAGTTATGAGCAGGCGCGGAGAGTGGAAATAATGAATCTGTTACACTTGACAAAACAAAATACAACAATTAATATAGGCAAGAATACAGAAACTAATCGTGAAAGCGAGGAACTGATATGAAACTGATGGTAATAGGGTTAGGGCAGTGCGGCTCTCGTATCGCAGATGAGTTTGCTCGCCTCAACAAGATCGCTTATCAGCAGCGTAAAACAACCATTATTACCGGTGCATACGCAGTTAATACCGACCAGGCGGACTTGACTGGTCTTAACTCTATAAGCTCAGATTATATGCATCGAATCCTCATCGGAGGACGAAGGACGTGGGGACACGGTGTTGGTAAAGTCAACGAGATGGGTGCCGAACTGGCCCGGGAAGATGGCGATAAAGTCATCGATGCCATCAGGACGGCTCCTGATTTCTATCAATCACATGCGTTCTTGCTGGTTGCGGGCGCGGCAGGCGGTACCGGTTCAGGTGCTATCTCCATTATCTCCCAGATGATCAAAGAGCGTTACATCGGCAAACCGGTGTATGCCATGGTGGTCCTGCCCTTTGAACATGAAGAGGTAGCCGAGCTAAGAAGCGTTTACAATACAGCCGTCTGCCTTAAATCAATTCATTCGGTCGCAGACGGCATCTTTCTTGCCGATAACCAGCGCTATGTGAGAAAAGACGCCAGTATGGGCGCCAACCTGGAGAGGATAAACGCGCAGATCGTAGAACCTTTCTATGACATCCTCTGCGCGGGAGAAATCACCAAGTACAAGCATGTCGGCGCCAAAACGCTGGATGCCGGCGATATCATCCAGTCGATCGACGGCTGGACGGCTATCGGTGTCGGACGCGCAGCTATACCGCGCGGATTCAAGTTCCCCTGGGAGCTGGCGCGGTTAAGCTTCAGGGAGAAGAGCAGTGAGACGCTCAGGGCTATGCAGGCAATGGATGCCGCGCTCAGTGAGCTCTCAGTGAGCTGCAGTCCCGAGGACGCGGGCAGAGCTATGTATCTGCTGGCGGCACCGGGCAAGGAAATGAGCATGGATATTGCCAAGGGGCTGGGCGACTACCTCAGAGAACTGGCTGAGAATGCCGTGGTGCGAGCCGGTGACTTCCCCAGAGATAAAAGCTCCGTTGACGTCACTATCATGTTCTCGCAGTTGGCCTTTGTCCAGAAGATCAGGGACTACTATGACAGGGCTTCTGCTTTTGCTCATACCCAGAAAGACAGACTGCGCGAGACCTCCGGACGGCTGCGCGATATGGAAGACGCCGCCAAAGAGCTTCCCAGCCTTATCTAAGAATTTATTGCGGATACACAAAAGGGAGGGTAAAAACCCTCCCTTTTTTTATTTCCATTTTTCTGCTGTTTATAGCGGCATCAGCAGCATTTTTCTAGTCAGCGCGGTATTTTACCCTGTGAGAGACCGGAATAAAGGCGGTTTCATGCAGTTCTACTTGCTGGCCGGAGGCGGTTATTGCCTTTGCAGTCCCCGAAGTAAGTACAAGGTATCTCAGGACATATCCGCCGGTCATCACACACAGCGCTATGATGATTAGCAGAGTATACAGAAGTCCTGTGCTGACAGACGGCAATGAAACAAGATAAAAACCCGCTACCAACGGCAGGACCAGTCCCAAAAGGACAAACGCAGCCCAGAAAAGCAAAACAGACCGTCCCTTGATAAGAACGAGCACTGTGCTTCTTAAGGAAGAGCTGAGTGCGGCGTGCCCGATATAAAGGGCGGCTACCACAATGCAGGCAAGCAGGAGGAAATTCAGGTAATACACTATTGTCAGCAGCGGCTCCGACATATTCACAGCGCTGATGAAACCGTAAACAGCGGCCAAGAGCAAAACGAGCACGGCTCCTGCCGCGATGCCGGATACGGTAAAGAGCAGAGGCAGCAGCCAGCTGTGCCAGAAGGAGAACGGTTTGAGCGTTTTGATCAACATGCCGCTGTATACCAGTATGAAAAGCGCAAGTATAAAGGCAATGATGCCGGGCACGAGAAAGACAGCGGCAAGAGAGCCGGAAGAAGAACCTGTCCGCACTGCAATTAACACCACGTCCAATATGATAAACAGCAGTGTGGCACAGCTTCCTGCGGCAAGCCATGATGAAAAGGGGCGGGCAAATATCCTGAAAGCATTTACTTTTGCCTTCAGGTGTGCGACGAAGAAAAAGACTCCCGCAACGGCCAGCACGGCGGCAGCGATCATGCCCCCTTGCACTGCCGGCAAATAGTGAGCGTCTGCCGCATTCGGCTGAATTACCTCCAGCAAGAAAACTGTCACGTATGCCCCGGCAGCGGCAGACAATAAAAAGAGATAGACAGCAATACGCCATCCCCATAATCTTTGCGTGATATTCACTTTTTTACCGCTCATGACTGCGCCTGCCTTTCCGGAAGATAATAACAGGATGGTTCCGTTCCATGCTCGGGGCTAAGTACAAACGCATCTCTGGTATGAACGAGCCGGTAGACCTCGCTTTGGCTGTCATCCATATCACCGAAAAACCGTGCCTGTGCCGGACATGCATTCACACAGGCGGGCTGCAAGCCTTGCTCAACCCTGTCTCGGCAGAAATCGCACTTTCCCGATGTGCCCGCACGATGCTTGCGGTATCCGATCTCCTCAAAGGGAGTCAGCTCTTTTTCATAGTAAGAGCATATCTTATCCAGAGTATGTAATGAAGCGTAAGGACAGGCAAGCGTACAGTAACCGCAGCCCATACATTTGCCGTTGTCAACCGTCACTATGCCGTCATCACGGCGGGAAATAGCTCCCGTCGGACATACTTTTACGCATTCCGGGTTGGCGCAGTGGTTGCACAACACCGGCAGGTAATGAATCCGTCCCTGAGGATAGACGCCGGTTTCATATTTCACTACATGGCTCCACAGCACTCCGCGGGGAGTGGCGTGCTCCGCCTTGCAGGCGAGAGAACAGGCATCACAACCTATACAGCGGGAGAGGTCTATGACCATAGCGTATCGAGTCATTTCCGCACCTCCGCTTTATAGATTTTTACTTTAGGGCTGATGGTGATTGACCCGCTGATAGGATCTATATTGGTCTCTTCATTGCCGCTGAGCAGGATATTATAATACGTGCCTTTTTTAGCATCCGGGCTCATCATGGAGGTGGCACTCCCGTAGCATGCCGGTATGCCCAGCACTTCAGGGTGAATCAGTTCGGTCACTTTCAGCACGCCCGCAGTTTTACCGAAGGGCGATTCTACGTATACCCTGTCTCTGTCCGCAAGCCTCTTTTCAGCGGCTGTCTCCCTGTTTATCCATATATACAGCTCATAAGGGTCATTATCGCGTATCTCCGCAAGCCAGGCATTCTCCTGGGTATTGCCGGTGCCGTGGCGCATCAAGGACGTTTTCCAGTTGATGACATACATATCATATTCGGGCGGCGCGTTCATCTCCGGCGGTGTTATCCAGTGAGGGACGGCATCAAAAAATCTCAGATATTCCTCCCTGTCTTTCCAGCCGGGGATGCCCACATTGTGTTTAAGGAGATTTGCTCTCATCCTGGCGCCGCTCTTTTTTAGCCTTTCGAAGTAAATGGGATGTCTGGTCTTGTTTTCAGGCCACCAGAAGTAATTGTGGCCTTTCTTGCCCGGGTTGTCTATACGGAAGAGGGCTCCCTTTTCCAGAAGCGTTTCAAAACTTTCTTTCTCTCCGAACATCTGCTTTACTCTGCGGTCGATCATCTCATCGATGCTGTATTTCCGGTTCAAATCCAGCTTACGCTCTCCCTCCAGTTTGAACGAACGGTTCATCAGGTCATTGATGCCGTTTTCACCCAGCAGAAAGCCCACTCTGTCCGCTATTTCCAGCAGCACCTCATCAGCCGATCTGGTGCGGCCGAGCGGCTCCACAGCCTGATTGCGGCCGGTAACGCAGGTCAAGCCGCGTATGCTGTCATCTATATTCTGATGGGTAACGATATAGAACCTGGCATACTTGTGTTCCAGAAAATGGTAGTCAGGAAACACGATGTCGGACATCATGGTCACCTCATCATAGTTGACCGCAAACGTAACGATGAAGGGGACCTTCTGGAACGCCTTGATAAGCAGCTCGCGGTCCAGGCCGCTGCGGATTGAATTGGCGCCGCAGTTCAGCATCGCTTCAAACTCATAGGGAATGTGGTACTTATCCGGCTCGAGTATGGCCCGCGCCATCACATAGGGCAGCGCGTGGGCATGAGGATAGAACTCGTTGCAGCAGATATGATCCGGCGGAAAATGAAAATCAAGGCCGACCGCTTCCATAATCGGAGTCGATATCCCGTCTTTATCGGGGTGTATCACATGGGGGCCGGGGCCGGGGTTGCGGTTGCCGGTAATGCCGCCGGGCACCTCAACTGCCCCCACCAGCAGGTTGATCATCTTGCCGGCAAGATCGAAAAAGGTGCCGTTGCGCTGGGAAACAGCGCCGCGGCCGGAGCCGGCGAACTGGGCAGGCCGTAAAGGAAAGACATAATCATCGATGGTAATGGTGCTTCCGATTTGAGCATGCTCCACGAACTCGCAAGCCACTTCCCTGATAGTAGCGGCGGGGATGGTGGTGAGCGTTTGCGCCCACTCAGGGGTATAGCTCTCCATCGCTTTCTTTATCAGATGCAGTGCGGGATGTACCTTTACGCCCTCGACCTCATATTCGCCGAAGAGCGCGTAATCCCCTGCCGAGCTGTCATCAAACGTTTTCGCTTTCCCTTCGCTTGCATCCCATATCAAAGGCTTGTCCGTTGCCCTGTCCCGTAAATAGAAACCGTCAGGAGCGATCAGATAAGGGGCGTTGGTGCGGTTCTTAAGGAACCATTCATCGAGGGTCCCGATCTCGTAAAACATAACCTGTATCAGCGCCAGAGCAAAAGCGAGCTCAGTACCGGGACGTATCGGTATCCAGCGGTAGGCTTTCGCCGCCTCCGGCGAAAAGCGGGGATCAACGACCACCAGTTTCATGCCGCGGTCTATGGCGTCGAGCACCCGCTGCGTACCGTGCGCGGTAGCGGTATTGGGCCCCACTGTCCTGCCGCAATTAATCAGATACTTGCAGTGCTGTACATCGCTGATGCTCTCGGCATGATGCCCGTGCACAAGGTTAGAAGCATAGTGGATAGCGCAGAGACAGCGGGAGTTCAGTTCGTTCGGCGTACCGAAGGCTACGGGATAGACGGCTGCGGGAATATCGCTTGTGCCGGTATCTACCGTTTTTGTTGCCATCAGCAGCGTTTGCGGCAGCCCCCAGCCCCACCAGACACCAAGCTTGCGAGGGTCTTCTTCCCGTATTTTCTTAAAACGCCTCGATACGGTATCTATCGCCTCCTCCCAGCTTATCTCCACAAACCCCGGATCGATATCAGGTCCTTTTTGCGGGTTGGTACGCTTGAGAGGAGCTTTCACTCTGTAGGGATTGTAGAGCGACATAATAGAGGCAATCCCTTTTGTGCATATCTTGCCCCCGCCCGGCGGCACTTTGTCTGGATTGCCTTCAATGCCTATAACCACCCCGTTTTTCACATGAACCCTCGTACTGCAATCCGACTGCATGCATCCCGTACAGGCGCTGTAGATGTATTTCTCGTCATCTGCCTGGAGGCTTTTACCGCGGTTATTGGACTCAAACATTGCGCACCCCTTCATATAAAACCGTTAAAAATACAGGAGTAAAACTCTCCCGCTGCCGCAAACAGCTCCTCGTATAAGCAGCCGTAGAATATGCTAGGTAATTCTTATTATTAAGAAATAGTTCAGAAGGACGGACCGATCTGTAAAATGATACCACGATTGCGGTGAATTATAAAGCCGCTCACGTATAAAGAAACGGTATTTATACACCGCGCACAATATAGCCACGGGGGATGCCGCCTCAGCTTGTCTTTCGTGCCTGCAGCAAGTGCGGACGGACAGCACGGGGAGCTGTCTAAAAATACCTGCTTTATCCGTAGTGAAACCGTCAGGCAGGAGATCGAGGCATATGATAAAACAACGGAATTATTCATGGACCTCTCCGACCGCCCGGCGGGCTGCGCATCTGCCCGCCGCGTGTACCGTCAGGGCAAGGCTCATCAGGTAATCGTCGTGTCCCTCGGCCGGGTCGACGTAGAATCCCAGCGTCTGGTTGGGGCGGTAGATGCTTTTTGCTTTTGCAAGCTCCTGCATCAGCTCGCGGTAATCGCAGGATTCATCCTGCCGGTAAACCTTCAGTCTGCCTGAATTCACCGCCGCCAGCAGCTCAAACCCAATCTCCGACTTGCTCCTCTGCGTAAACTTGAAAGGGATTACCCTGCTCCCCAGCCGTTGACGCAGAAAAGAAGCTACAGGCTCGCCCACACCGGTGGCATCGACAACTATACGGCTGCAGCCCCATACATTTTTCAGCAGTTCCGTTATCTTCTCCAGCAGCAGCGGATGCTTCTGCCCCACCCAGCAGTAATGCTCCACAATTCTGATTTGCGGCTGCGCGGCAGCGCCGGCGCAGGCTGCAGTATCGACTTCAGCGATAGTGATAACCGTAGCGTCACGTCCCGGGCGGGTCATGACCTCATCCTCCGTAACCTCGGCCTCACCCGCCAGGTCGATGCCGGCAGCATATACCTTATTGATATCGCGCGGCCCTGAAAGCCGCGCATGCTTTCCGGCAAGCTGAGCAATCTGCCGCCGGGAGAGAAAGCCTCCGCCGCCATGCAGGGGCAGGAGCGCATACTGCGTCCGGAACAACGGATGGTCTTCCCCCAACCGCTGCCGCTCCACCTCCACAAATGCCCTGTAGGCATCGTTATGGGCGGCGACATGCTGCCAGTCAAAGCGGAAATGGCGTCTGATGCCGTCTTTCTTTTCCAGCTCCAGATTGGTGTTCTTAATCTCCTCCAGCAATGTGCTGTCATCCCAGGTAGTCCCGTAGTGAACGGTTGTGACATTGGAGGATGAGCCCATAGGGCGGAACTCCTTGGTATACTTCTCTTTGCTCACGTCCTGAGATTCATCCACCTCCAGCAGAATATCGGCGGTATGCCCTACAACCGATGACGTCTCCTCAGCCGATAAAAATACCTGCCGTGCCGCTCCCAGGCGGACGATATATCCCATTTCCATGGTCCATATTCCGTTAAATCCGTAATCATCCAGCCTCTCCTTGAGCCGCATCATGGAAATCACCGTCTGCGGCTTAAAAGTAGGCGAGCATTTTATAGCGCTGCCGCCGCGGGCAATATGCATGGTCAGCAGCAGTACTTCCAGCTGCGCCGAGAGCTCGTTTTTGCCGCCTTGACGGGCGATTTCGACCGAAAGGGTTAACCCCATATTTTCCTGCACACTTTTTAGTACCGCGCGGGCAACCTCCTGTTGATAAGGGCGCAGCATGCTACTTCACCAGTATCTTTACTCCCAGAGGCACTGCTATTTCCGTCAATACCCTGGTAATCGCTTCTTTCAAAGATTTTCTCTGTTCTTTACTTATGTTGTAACGTATACCTACCAGACGCGCGATTGTATTGGTTGCCTTCAAGTGCAGGTCTATTCTATCCGGCTCGTTCTCCATCAGCTCGCGCAGCTTAAGGCGCAGCACTGCTATCTCCTCATCCAACCCCTCAACTTCCCGCGCCTCCTCCAATTCAACCTTCTCGGCTTCATCGAGTGCCCGGCCGTAAAATCCGCGCGCTGCGCCTTTCTGAGTGTTTTTTCTGGTCATCCTTCCTCGCTTTAATCAGCCCGTATACCAGTATATGAGCAACCAGCTCATAACGCTGTCCGTTCAGTGCATCCTGCAAAAGAGGCCGTTTCATCCTTAAAATAGTAGTACATATGTTCTATTTCATCAAGCTGACAATGTCGCATACGCCTAACGGCGCGGATGCGAGTCCGATTATTGTCATCAGAAAATGTTTATGGTACATTACAGACTGGTTATTACGCATCTCGCAATTCTACTTATGGGGTATATAGTATATATATACTGGAGGTAAGAACTCATCGAGAATCACCATATATTGAAAATCAGGCATGGTACCGAGGTCAGCGAATATCCTCTCTCCTCCACCATGATATCCATAGGCCGCGAGGATGATAATCAGGTGGTACTGAAAGATGCGTCTGTTTCTGGTCAGCATGCGTTGATCGGCTGGGCTTCAGGTGCACCGCGTATTACCGACCTCAACAGCACAGGCGGTACTGTAGTTAACGTTGTAGCTATTAAACCGCAATAACCCAGAACTCTTTCTCAGGGTGATGTGATACAGATTGGCGGATATAAATTAACCGTGGAGGCCTCATTATCCCCTGTAAAACCCTCTTCCGAATCATATTTCCCGAGAGCCAATATACCGGAGCAGGGCGCTTCCTCCCGCACTGTTGAAGCATTACCGTATATACCCGCCTCCATCCAGACACCGCAGAAAAAAGGAATTGGAGGCTTGACCATTCTGGTCATTATTCTGATTCTTGCCGTCGCAGTTGCCGGAGCACTGAAGAGGTGGAACAGGTGAGGACGGAATTCATTTCAGAGCTTACCTCTCTGAACGAGGAGGCAATGCGGAGCATGGAAGCACGGCAGATATTGACGGCAGCCTTGCAGACACAACCTTGAAGCTGCAGCAGCTTCAGGAGGTGGTGGGAAAGGCGCAGGCATGGGTAGACCTGCGTAAAAAGGAAGCCCAAACAGCGGGACATTCCTGGACTGCCAGAGCAACAGCGGAAGAACTGGACGAAATGATGAACGAGCAGTATCAGGTCACAATACTGGAAGGCAAAGCTACATCGAGCGGACAGTTTGATGCTGTTATCAAGGTGACTGACCTCAGCGACCCCATTCCCACAGGTCTTGCATGGGAGATTATAGAAAATGAACTGACCTTTCTTCAATCATCGCTCACCGGCCAAAAACAGGAGGCGCAGAATATGAAAGACCGTTCAAACGCCGCGCTTCAGAACATCATACAGGTTGCACCCAACTGGGAAATCAATCAGGCCAGCGGCAATTCTTACACTATCAGCGGCCCGCGCCTGGGCTGGTCGGATGACCTTACCAGCGGCACCTGGACCTAAAATAAAAACACCCGTGCCTGCTCTACAGCCGACCTCAACAGCCTCTCCCTTGAGAAAATTCTTAAATGTGAGCAGTAGGCGCCGCAGGATGCACTGCATGCCTTCAGCCTGCGTCAGCTTTGCTTATTCCTCGATTTCAAGGTCACACCTGAGACAGCGGCTGGCTTCGGTTCTGGCTTCTTTTACCGTATAAGAAGCAATCACTTCCTTAAATGAGTTCTTTCTATCACTCACACTTAATTCAGAAATTGCAACTCTTGGCCTCTCCCCGGTCTCCGCTTCCGAAGGAGGAACAGTAGAATACTCAATGGGCTTATAGTTATTGCGGTCAACCAGCAAAGACATGGCTTCACCCTTCAGGAATCGTTTTATGGAGCTGGCGGCACGCTGCCCTGAAGCGATGGCCTCAACGGCAGTTGCCGGGCCGGTGAATGCATCGCCGCAAACAAAGATGCCCTTTTCGCTGGCAAGCAGCGTCCGCCGGTCAGCAATTATTTTGCCGCTATCGGTCCTTTGAACCCCATCTAAATTTAAGCATACAGTTTCAGGTTCCTGCCCGATGGCTGTAATAAAAGTATCGATTTCCATAGAGAATTCTGAACCGCTTACCGGTTCAGGTTTTTTACGACCGCTCTTATCGAAAGCTTTCAGTTCCATTTTTACACATTCGACACCAGCAACTTTACCGGCTTTTTCAATTAATTTTACCGGGTTGACCAGTGTATGGATAATAATTCCCTCTTGCAGAGCGGCAGCTATCTCTTCTTTCTCTGCCGGCATATCATCTATTTCACGGCGATAGAGTATATGGACTTCTTCGGCATCATTTCGCAAGGCCACTCTCGCAGCATCTACTGCCGAATTGCCGCCGCCAGTAATGGCTACCCGCTTGACAGGTGCAACCGCTTCCTTCAGGTTAACCGCCCTGAGAAAGTCAATGGCGTCGATACAGCCACCCATCTCTTCCCCTGGTATATTTAATTTCTTAGGTTTATGAGACCCGACAGCTATAAGAACAGCTTTATACCCATTTTTTAACAATGCGGGAATATCGGTTACTTTAGTATTGAGCTTAATCCTGACTCCGAGCTTTCTGATGTTGTCAATTTCATAATTGAGTACTTTTCTGGGTAAACGGTATTCAGGTATCCCAACTGTCATCATGCCGCCCGCTACAGGCAGTGCTTCAAAAATAGTTACCCGGTAACCCTCAATGGTCAAATCCCAGGCAGCAGATAGTCCGGCCGGGCCGGAGCCGATAACAGCCACCTTTTGCGGCTTTTTTGCTTTCATCTCCGGTTTATATTTCAGTTTATGTTTGAAAGCATAATCGCCGACGAAACGCTTTAAATGCCGGATGGCAAGGGCTTCGTCTGACTGCGCCCGGCGGCATTTACTCTGGCAGGGAGCCGTACACACACGCCCGACACTCATTGGAAACGGCATCCTCTGCATGATGAGATGGAAAGCCTGCTCATACTTGCCTTCTTTAATAAGAGAAATATAACCGGGGATATCAAGCCCTACCGGGCAGGTATGCTGGCAGGGCGCTTTGAACAGCGCCTGGCAGACTGCCGCTGAGCACTTCTTATCGATAATATGGGCCTCATATTCATCACGGAAGTAGCGTAAAGTAGTAAGTACCGGATTGGGGGAAGTTTGACCAAGCCCGCAAATCGATGCGCTTTTTACCAGGCTGGCTAATTCCTCCAGGGTTTCCAGATCATCCATAGTCGCTTTTCCCTGAGTGATCTTGGAAAGAATATCATACATCTTGGGATTGCCCTCACGGCAGGAAATACATTTGCCGCATGACTCATCTTTAGTAAACTCAAGAAAGTATTTCGCCACGTCAACCATACAGGTATCTTCATCCATAATGACAACGCCGCCCGACCCCATTATGGCACCCAGCGCCGAGACTGATTCGTAATCAACCGGCGTATTCAAATGCTCTGCAGGAATAACCCCGCCGGATGGCCCGCCTAACTGGACTGCTTTGAATTTCTTGCCGTTAAGCGGGCCGCCGCCGATATCGAAAATAAGTTTACCAACGGGGGTACCCAGCGGTACTTCTACCAGGCCGGTGTTATTTATTTTACCCACCAGGCTAAAAGTCTTTGTCCCGCCTGACCGTTCGCTGCCAACAGACTTAAACCAATCGGCGCCTTCTTTAATAATCACAGGAATATTTGCCCAGGTCTCGACGTTGTTAATGGCTGTTGGCTTTCCGAAGAGGCCGCCGCCGTTATTAGCGGGGAAGGGAGGCCTCTGGCGGGGATTACCGCGCTTGCCTTCTATGGATGTCAGCAAAGCTGTCTCCTCACCGCAGACAAAAGCTCCGGCACCGGGGAAAATATCGATATCAAAATCAAATGAGGTGCCGAGTATATCCTCACCGAGGAAACCATACTCTTTGGCCTTTTTAATAGCCTGCGTTAATGTTTTAATCGCCAGTGGATATTCCGCACGTACATAAGCATAGCTCTGTCTTACGTTACCTATAGCGTAGGCCCCTATAATCATACCTTCAACAACAGAGTGTGGATTACCTTCCAGTACGGAACGGTTCATATAAGCTCCCGGGTCGCCTTCATCTCCGTTGCAGACTATATACTTCTCATCGCTTACCGAGTTCCTGACAAAGGCCCATTTGGTCGCTGTGGGAAAACCGGCGCCGCCGCGCCCGCGAATGCCTGATTTCTTTATCTCTTCAATAACCTGATCGGGGGTCATTTGAGTCAGCGCCCTGGCTAAAGCCTCATACCCGCCGGCGGCTATATATTCCTCAATACTCCAGGGGTCAATAAAGCCATTATATTTTAGAATCCTTCTGGTGGCATGACGGTAAAAGGGGATATTTTCATAATTGTAGACTACTTCACCTGTATTCGGATCGTGGAAAAGCAGACGCTCGATAATTTCTCCGTTGATGAGGTGCTTCTCCACTATATCAGGTACATCCTCAGCTTTGACCCTGGTATAAAGTATATCTCCGGGATTAATCAGGATGATCGGACCCATAGCACAGAGCCCGTGACAACCTGTACTAATGGTTTCCAGCACCTTAATCCGTTCACTCAATCCGCCTTCAGCTATAATTTTTTCGAAAGCCTCTTTAACCTGGATAGCCCCGGAACCTATACAGCTGCTGCCCATGCAAATCCGGATGCTGATCTCTTCAGCATTTTTATTGAAGTTCTTGTCAAGCCGCACTTTAAAGCGCGGCTCAAATTGAACCTTCAGAGTATTGAGTTGCTCAGCCGATAATATTTTGGACATTATTTTTGACCTCTCGATCGTATCGTCTTATTCATAGGAAGCCAGTATATCCGGCAGGGCACTGGCTTTGACCCTCCCATGTACTTCATTATTAATGGCTATTACAGGTGACAGGCCGCAAGCACCCAGACAGCGAACGATTTCCAGAGAGAACCGTCCATCTTCCGTAATCCCGCCGGGCTCTAAATTGTAGTCCCTTTTTAAAGTATCAAGAATTCTCTGTCCGCCTTTTACATAACAGGCTGTGCCCTTGCAGACCTGAATAGTATATTTGCCCCTGGGCACCAGGGTAAAGAAATGATAAAAGGTGATAATACCGTATAGTTCACTCAAAGGTATATCTAACTCCTGTGAGATAACCTCAACTATCGGTACAGGTAAATACCCGCACAGTTCCTGACATTGCTGCAATATCCGTATCACAGCGCCGGCCTTATTTTGATTGGCATCAATAATAGACCGTACTTCCAGGAAAAGTTTACTCTGATCTTCTTCGGCTGCAAATCCTTTAATGTCATTGTCGATTGTTGCAAGAGTCATCACACACTCCATTACGTAATTTATTAATCAAAAAGGTCTTTTTCTCATTACCTTTAAGATACCGAATGCCAGTATGCTCCCTGCCAGAGCGGTGAACAGCTGCGGCCAGCTCATAGCCTGGGCAACAACAGGGGCTACCTGCGTATTTAGAAGCAGTCCGATGACTATTGTGCTGGTAGCATAGAGAAATCCGAATTTCAGCACACTACCGGCGACTGCCCCTAACCAGTAGTTAATCTTGCTGAGATAGCAGAAGGTCAATATCAGAATAGTATTACCCACAATGATGAAAGGTATCATGGGGGCAAGTACCGGTGAAATAATACCAGCGCTAATAGCCATGGTACTGGGTAACAGGCCTATGAGTATTGCGTCTTTGCTGCCCAGTATGACCGCACCGAGAATAAGGGTGGCATTTACTATAGTACCCGTAATATATTGCTGTTTGAATAGTACGGGTGCTGCCATGGCAATACCTACTAGTATTACCAGTACCAGTAATGCTTCTTTTTTAATGGCTAATGCATTTTTATTCATGACGTGCCTTTCTTGTTAAATTCTGCAATCCGCTAATATCTTTGCTAAACTGAGCGTATCGCTTCTGTCCTCATAGGTAGTATGCAATAAATGATGAGACCTTTCGCCCAAAGGCTCACCCAAAAATCCCTTATAAATCTCCTGTATGGCTGGATTTTGATGTGACTTCCGTATAGTCAGGTTTTTATCTTCTTTATACAATGTCTCACCGCGTAAATGCCTTAACGCCATATCGAAGCTAATGGGCTGTCCCCCACCCCCAACACATCCACCGGGGCAGGCCATTATCTCGATAAAATGATAGGGAGACCTTCCTACCTGTGCCTCATCAAGCAGTTTGCGGGCATTGCCCAGTCCGTGGGCAACGGCAATGTTGATAACAAGCCCTCCGGCATTAACGGATGCCGTCCTGATACCCTCCATACCCCTGACAGGCTCGATATCAAAATGTTCCAGTTCATCTCCTGTGATCAGTTTGTATGCCGTTCTGAGAGCAGCCTCCATTACACCGCCGGTAACACCGAAGATAGTGGCTGCGCCCGTATAGAGGCCCATCATCCTGTCGGGAGAAGTGCCCGGCAAATTAGCAAAATCAATTCCGGCTTCCCTTACCATACTGGCAAGCTCGCGAGTCGTCAGAACATAGTCCACATCCTGATAGCCGCTGCTGTTCATTTCCGGACGCTGGGCTTCGTACTTCTTTGCCGTACACGGCATTATTGAAACAGAGACTATTTCAGCAGGATCGATCCCTGCTTGTTTCGCATAATACGTTTTCACGAGGGCGCCAAACATTTGTTGAGGTGATTTGCAGGTCGATACATTTGGCAGAAGGTCAGGATAAAAATGTTCGGCAAACTTTATCCACGCCGGACAGCACGAGGTAAACATGGGTAAGACACCGCCCTCTTTAATCCTCTTGACCAATTCGTTGCCTTCTTCCATGATAGTTAAATCTGCGGTGAAATTGGTATCAAACACGCCGTTAAATCCCAGTTTCCTTAAAGCTGCATGCATTTTATCGGTGACCAATGTGCCCGGCGGAAGGCCCAATTCCTCGCCTAAAGCGGCACGTATCGCAGGGGCTTCCTGTACGACAACATGTTTGGACGGGTCATTGATAGCATCCCACACAAATTCGATATGTTTTCTTTCGGTAATAGCAGCCACTGGACAGACGTGTATGCACTGTCCGCAGCTAACGCACCGGGTATTACCCAATCCTCTTTCCATGCTGGTGGATACTATCAACCCGTCACCACGACAAGCGAAGTCCAGGGCATTTACGGTTTGAATAGTTCTGCATACCCGGATACATCTGCCGCAAAGCACGCATTTATTGGGATTGCGTATAATAGCAACGCTCGTTTCATCATGTGACCTGACCGGCTTATTGGGTTCGAAGTGAATATGTTCTATCCCTAGATTGTGAGATAGCTTTTGCAATTCGCAGTTATTACTTCTTTCGCAGGTAGTACATTCAGCAAAATGATTTGACAACAGGAGCTCAACAAGCTGTTTGCGGATATTCCTTATCTTGGGAGTATTTGTGTGTACAACCATCCCCTCCTGTACAGGGCGAACGCAGGAGCGGGTAATGTTTCTTTCTCCTTCAATCTCTACCGCACATATACCACAGGATCCGTCAGGAACCAGTCCCTCAAGATAGCAAAGATGCGGAATATTCACATTTATTTGCTTTGCAGCCTCCAGAATAGTGGTACCGTCATCTACAGAAACTGTTACACCATCGATTATTAAGTTGACCATTTATTACTCCTCAAATTTAAAGGCGCCGTACAGTTTAGCGGGCATTTATATGCATCAAATTACAAAGAAATAAATACAATTCCATGAAAACCTGTACCAACTGAGTAATACTTTGGTTCCTATCTTAATTGCAACTAGTTGCATTAAAATAGGCAAAAAAAATTATTGGGACCTTAGACGGCTGAACTCAAGCACGCCCAACAAAGTCCGTTAATAACATTCCTGGTATCAATTTCAAAACCATGTTTTATACGCAGCATATCTTCAGCCAAAGAGAATATATTTTCATCGCAAACAATAGTTTTACCGCACCGTTTGCATACCAGATGATAACGGTGTCTCTCTTCAATGTGATGATAGATAGTCCGGCCATTGAATTCGCTTTTGAGCAAACATCCGTTTCTATTCATAAGTTCCAGAGTTCGGTAAATAGTTGACTTGTTTATATACGGACACTTTCTATGGACATAATCAAGTATTTCTTCAGCCGTGAGATAACTGTCTTTGTTATGTATGTAATCAAGGATTACTTTGCGAGCCTGAGTGAGTTTAAATCCATTTTTCTTTAATGTGTTAAAGCAACTCATTTCAATTGCAACCTGTTGCAATTATAACCCATGGAAATAGGCCTGTCAACATTGTGTACCTGTTCAGTACATTAATTACATAAAATATCTAAACAGCATCCATCGTAAAGAAATGCTGTTCCTGTGGATATATACTGATTCCTCTGCTGAGGTAAATTGCAGAAACTGCGCAATTAGTACGCAGTATGTTATAGAACAGGCGGACCGCCGTCTGTATTGTGAATTATCCCTTTAACGTCTCTTCAAAGAACGCTGCTATCTTCTCCGCCGCCGCACCGCTGAAGTCCGCCATGAAATGATCCGCACCGTCAATTATTTCCAGCTTCTTCGGCTCAGGCAGATGCCTGAAAATAAGCTTAAGGTTGTCCGTTGTGACCACATCGTCAACGCTTCCGCCGAGAATATACGTTGCCGCTCTGCAGTTCTCCCAGCCTCCCGCCGGTTTTCCTGTCCACGGCGCAAGCAATGCCAGCGCGTTAACCGCGTCAGTGCGGCAGGCCGCCTCAAGCGCCACTCCGCCGCCGAAAGAATAACCTGCCAGCCCTACTCTCTCCTTGTCTACCTCTGCCTGCTGCCTGAGCCACTCAAGCGCAGCCAGTACATCGTCCTGTTCGCCGATTCCTTCAGCAAAGCGTCCTCCGCTCCTGCCTGCACCGCGGAAATTGAAGGCTAGCGTCGCAATAGACCTGACGGCCTGAGCCTGAGCGATCTTTACAATAACTATATTGTGCATCGAGCCGCCGTAAAGCGAATGAGGGTGGCATAGAACGACGGCGGGAAAGGGAGCATTGCCTCCGGGATGATACCATACCGCTTCCAGCATCGATTCTCCCGCTTTAAAGCGTACCTCACTCTGCTTCACCGCAGCTCTTCCTGCTCCCGGATTTTTCGCCAGTGCTGCAGCCGGGCAGCTATCTGCTTTTCAAATCCCTGGTCGGAGGTAAAATAGTAGCGTTTGTTCTTTATTTTATCGGGCAGGTTCTGCTGAGACACATAATGACCTTCAAAATTATGCGCGTATTTGTATCCTTTTCCATATCCAAGGTCTTTCATCAACCGTGTGGGCGCATTGCGCAAATGGAGGGGAACAGGATCGTTTCTGGTATGCTGGATATCCTCTTTCACTCTTCCGTAGGCGGTATAGAGAGAGTTGCTCTTTGGCGCTGTAGCCAGATACACTACAACCTCGGCAAGCGCGAGATTGCCCTCAGGCATGCCGATGAAATGCACGGCCTGCTGGGCTGCCACAGCCACCGTTAACGCCATCGGATCGGCCATCCCCACATCCTCGGAAGCAAAGCGTATCAACCGCCGTACAATAAAGAGAGGGTCCTCTCCCGCTTCCAGCATTCTCGCCAGCCAGTAGAGGCCCGCGTCCGGATCGGAGCCGCGCAGAGACTTATGCAGGGCGGAAATCAGGTCATAATGCTGCTCTCCGTTTTTATCATACATGAGCGCGCGGTGTTGAAGCACATCCTCGATCGTATCGAGGCCAAGGACAATCTTCCCTTCATCATCCGGCCGTGTGGCCTGTGCCGCCATCTCGAGCGTATTCAAGGCCGCGCGGGCATCTCCGTTGGATAACACGATAAGATGAGCAAGCCCTTCCTCGCTGAGCTCAATCTTCAGAGTACCCAGGCCTCTTTCGCTGTCGGCAAGAGCCCGTTTGACAATAAGCCCGATATCCTCATCGGTCAGCGCGTTGAGCGTAAACACCCGCGCCCTTGAAAGCAAAGGTGCTATAACTTCAAAAGAGGGATTCTCCGTGGTTGCGCCTATAAGCACAACATCGCCGTTCTCGACAAAGGGCAGAACAGCGTCCTGCTGGGCTTTATTGAAACGGTGAATCTCATCTATGAACAGTATCGTTCCCTGACCGGAGAGTTTACGCCGCCCTCTGGCTTCATCCGTTGCCCGGCGCAGGTCGCTTACTCCGGCGGTTACGGCACTTAGAGAGGTAAAATGCATTCTGGTTACACTGGCGATTACGGTAGCGAGAGTGGTCTTGCCGCTCCCCGGAGGCCCCCACAAAATGAGTGAGGGTATACGGTCGGACTCAACGCATTTTCTTAATACTTTCCCGCTGCCGATAAGGTGTTCCTGCCCCACGAATTCCTCAAAGGTCGCAGGGCGCATCCTGGCCGCCAGCGGCATGCGGTTATGTAAATCCGGGGTGCGTCCGGCGGATTTCCCGTCCTTGGAATCGAACCGGTCCACATCAAAGAGTGTCATGAGGTGCTTTTCTTGCTTCTGGAAGTCTTTTTCTCAGCCGGGGACTGAGCTTTTGTCTCGGAAGCGCTTTTCTGCGCCCCGGCGTTTTTTTTAGGACGCCCGACCTTTCTTGCGGGCTTTTCCGGCGGCCCGCTTTCCTTTGCGGCAGAGGCTTTATTGCGTGCCGGCACTGCCCGTTTTCTTGCAGCGGTCTGCCCCGCCGCTGAGGGCATTCGTCCGCCGGCAGAAGGCTTCTTTGCCTCTACGGGCGGCCTCCTCGCCACTGCAGGACGCGTCCCGACAGCTCTATCATAATAGCTCTTGACCTTCTCTATATATTTCAAATTGGAAAATATGAGCGTGACCTGAGCTACTCCCCTGGCCCAGTAGAAATCTCCACCCCTGATTTCAGCATTATTGGTCAGCTCGCGCAGATGATTGCCCAGCACTTTTACCATATCTACATTGGCGCCCTGAGCGGGTATTGAAAGCAGATAAAGAGCTTTGCCCGC
>CAZFIM010000015.1:0-46167 GCA_964519615.1 uncultured Dehalococcoidales bacterium | reverse complement strand
ACCTCTATGTATTCATCTGTCATATTGAGGTCAATGCACTCTTTCTCACAGACATCGATGCATTTACCGCAGGTAACAGGATTGTTTCCCAGACAGTTCTTCATATCGATAATATAAGAGGATGGAACAGCCTGAGGAAAAGGTATATAGGCTGCTTTGCGTGAGGAAAATCCCGCCTGAAATTCATCCGGTACCACCACCGGACATATTTCCGCACATTTGCCGCACGCGCTGCACTCATTTTCATCGATAAAGCGGGCCTTTTTACGGATACGGGCCTTGAAATTACCCACATAGCCCGATATGCTTTCCACCTCACTATAAGCCAGGAGAGTAATGTGCGGGTGCCGTCCGATATCCATCATTTTCGGCCCCAGTACACAGATGGAACAATCCATCGTGGGGAAGGTCTTATCGAGCTGTGCCATGATGCCGCCGATGGACGGCTGCTTTTCGACAAGGTAGACATGATGTCCGGCATCAGCCAGATCAAGGGCTGCTTGGATTCCGGCCACACCGCCGCCTATGACGAGAGCAGCATCTTTTACCGCTATACTGGTCTCCTGCTGAGGTTGATGCAGCCTCACTTTACTCACAGCCATTTTCACAATATCCTTGGCCTTGTTAGTCGCCTCTTCTCTATTATGCAGATGTGCCCAACTGCAATGTTCACGGATGTTGGCCATCTCCAGAAGGTAGGGGTTAAGCCCTGCTTCGGCAACACATGTTCTGAAAGTGAGCTCATGCATGCGGGGTGAACATGACGCTACCACCACACGGTTAAGCTTGTATTCCCTGATATTTTTCTTGATTTCCTCCTGGCCGGGGTCTGCACAAGTATATTTGTTACGCACCGCTACCACCACATCAGGAAGTTTTTCGGAAAAACACCTTACTTCCTCAGTATCGACTGAGCCCGCTATATTAAGTCCGCAGTCGCAGACAAATACTCCTATTCTTTTCTCTTCTTGAGTCACCTGCTAAACCTCCTCGGAAGAGAGCAACTGCGATGTGATATCACAAATGTCTCTGATTTCTATCTGATGAACATTATTATCCGTATTCTTTTGGGCGCATTTAAGGTGTATCTGGCATTTAGGACATGCGGTTACCAGTAATTTTGCGCCGGTCTCGGTTGCCTGTCGAAGACGCTCCTGCTGTATCTGCTTATTGGTTGCACCGCAATATGCCCAGGGGCTGGCGCCGCAGCAAAGGGCTTTTTCTCTGTTATCGGACATCTCCACCAGGTCAATTCCCTCTATGGACTGTAGCATAGTGCGAGGAGCATCGAATATGCGGGAATATCTGCCCAGCGTGCAGGGATCGTGGTAGGTGATCCTCTGCCGGGTACATCCAAAGGCAATCGTGCCGTTTTCCGCAAGGGGGGCGATGACCTCGCTGATGTGGAATACTTCGATGTTTGTCCAGTTTTTTATGTATTTGGGATAGTCCACTTTAAATGTATGGTAGCCCTCGGGACAGGCGGTGATTATCTTGTTTATGCCGCGCTTGTTAAATTCAAATAGATTGGCTCTGGCCAGTGCCGTAAAACCATCGATGTCACCCAACAGGAGGAGGTCACGCCCGCAACAGCGCTCATTGGGGAGCAGAGTAAAGGGAACATCCGCTCTATTGAGCAACTGCAGTGCCCCGATTACGCCGTCGATGGTTTTGACACCTATATCTTTAAAGAGGATATCGAAGTATGGGGCGCATCCCACAAAGAAAGCGGTCTCACTTTTTTTAAGGACACGAATATCTTTCGGCAGCCATCCCATACGGTTCTGCTTGATTTCATGATGACCCATCATGCGCATAATCGCCTGCGGTGTGCCGCCGTGGCTGTATTTCACCTCGACACCCTGCATAAGTGCCTTATTTCTCATTGCCATGATAAAATCGGTGAACTGAACATTATAGTTACAGCGCTCCATACACATGTTGCAGCTGATACATGACCAGATCTTTTCATCGACCGGCTGCATACCGCCATTGCGCAAAGCACTCTGCACCAATAAGCGCGGATTAAAGTTCTGGTCGTATTTGGCAACAGGGCATACTACGGTGCATTTACCGCAGTCAAGGCAAAGACGAATTTTTGTATTCTTAATAGTATTTTGAAAATCGCTCATTTTATGTTATACCGATAAATGAATCCGCTATCTGTCATCCGTGCTCTGCTGTGTCCGTTCAGACCCTATCAGCTTGGAACGCCGGGCAGCGGGAATACCTTCAATTTCTTCAGATAGTTTTTGGATTTCATCAACAAAACCCTGACCATCAAATGCCGGCAGATGTACCAGTGATAATCTGTTTTTCCATATCCCGAGCATGCCCATTATTTCTCTGGCCTTTTCATATTCATTCACAATGTAATCCCTATCGCTGTAATAGTGACAGCGGCCTGGTTCGCAGCCCAGCAGCAGTACACCATCCGCGCCGAAATTAAATGCATTTAATATTAGACCCATATGTATTCTCGATAGGCAGCTCACACGTACCACCTTAACGGTGGCAGGATAGGTCAGCCCCATAGTTGTCGCTGTTTCCGTACAGCTCCAGCCGTCCCAATTGCAGGCAAACACCAATATTACGGGCTGCATAATCAATACACCTCTGCCGTAGCCTTTCCCTGCTGCAGTAATGCCCGCAGCGTGGAAACTATCTGTTTATTGCTCTGTGAAGGCTGCGTTATCGCTCCCGTAGGACAATTGGCAACGCAGGCACCGCAGCCGAGACAAAGGGCGCTATCGATATATGCGAAGGTAGTGCCGTTTACGCGCTCCCTCATCTCGATATAAGGACAGATATCACTGCAATTGCCACAGCTTCGGCATAACTGCTCGTTGATGATAACGCTGGTGGTACGGGGGATAACACTGCCTTTATCGATAAAAGCTGCAACCCTTGCTGCTGCAGCCAGCCCATTCAATGCAGCATCATTATACGGCTCGCTAAAGCCGTTGTTAGTCAGGAATATCCCCGTCGTATCTCTGATAGTGAGGCTGCGCAGGAGGTCATGCCGCGCATTTTCATGAGGGTCTAAATGTATTCTCCGTTCCAGTAGTCTTTTTATTACACCATCAAAACTTGTAGTCTCCCACAGCGATGGGTTCCCGGAGTTTACAGCCTGTACGTCTATTAATATCGCCCCTGCCGTTGTCCGGTCTGCTTTACCGCCCGGTTTCCTGGTGATCTGATATGATCCGGGGGAGCCGCTTATTTCCAGGGCATAAGGCCATTGTTTTATGACGATATTTTCCTGTTTCAATTGCTCCAGCAGGGCATTATACTGCTCGTTATGCATTTTATCTGTGGTATCAGGTCTGCTTTCAATAAGCTCAACCTGATATCCCCGGGTTTTGAGAGCACGTGCAGCGGTCATATTGGCAATAGTGCTGCCTAAGACCTGAACACTGGATAAAACGGGAATACCCGCGGGAACTGCAGGGGGAGATAATTTTGCCCGTGTAATTCCTGAAAGTATTAATTGCGTCGTTTTCCGCGTCGCTTCTTTGACGTTGTCTTTGTGTACCCATGCACACTGCTCGCGGATATTGACGAACTCTACAATGGTATTCTCCGGCTCAATGAGATGTTTGTTAATATAATACAGACACTTGCCTCTTCTATCCGTACAACTATAGCACGCTTGGTCGAGATTGCAGCAGCGGCAGGCTGCCAGAACGATGCGGTCAAGACGATGCTGTCGTACCTGTTCTGCAATCTGCCTGACGCCCTCTTCGGTACAGGATTGAGCTACCTCCTGTATACAGGCGACATCGGTCGAGTCCAGCAAACGGCGTGCGACCGCCCTGAAATCCACCGTTTCCGTGATGCTGCCGCCGCAGCGGCAGAGAAAGACGCCGGTTCTCTGGCTGTCTAAAGACGGTTCCATACCGGTGGATATTATCCTGATAGAGGTACTTTTTTCTCTGGAGACTGTTGTGGAGTCTTTTGTCTGCTTATATCTATCGATTGAGTTAGCTGTTTTGAGTGCTATGGACATAGCTTTGTTTAGCCGGACAACAATATCCTCTTTGTTATCATAAGGTACCATCTGAATGCCGTTGATATTATTTAATTCATTAATGGAAACAGTTTTATTAACAGCGGATGTAAATTGTAAAACCGCATTAACAGGTAGTTCCAGATGCTGTATGCAGTCATCATGATTGACAGCGTTTAATTCACATATTCTGGTACATTCCATACATTGACTGCATAAAGCGCAGTTTAGACAGCGCTGTGCCTCGCGCTGCGCAAGCTTCTGGGAAAATCCTCTGGTCGTTTCTTCAAAGCTGTTCATCCGTTTTTGGGGGCTGATAACGGGCATCGCTGTACGTTTATATGGTGCAGCTTCGCTAGTATTGACATCTATCTCTGCTGTTTTTTGGGGCTCAAGCGAGCGGCCTTCTTTAAGATCGCAGCCTTGCAGGTATCTGTCTATAGATTCAGCCGCTCTCAGCCCGTCTGCCATGGCTTCTACCACGTTATTGGGCCCGGTAACGCAGTCACCACCGGCAAAAACCCCGGGCAGACTGGTCTGCAAGGTGAGCGGATCAACCTGTATCACTCCTGATTTCGGATCTATGTCCAGTCCTTCCATGCGTAGTTCATCGGCGTTGGGTGATTGCCCGATGGCCATAACTACATGATCCGCATTGAGAATGAAATCAGTGCCGGGTATGGCCTGTGGTCTGTGTCTCCCGTTGGCCATAAGCTCGTCTGTCAATTGTGTGCGCCGGCAGCGTATTCCTGTCACCTTGCCGCCATCCCCCAGTATCTCAACCGGTACTACACAGTGCTCTATAGTAACGCCTTCCTGCAGCGCTTCTTCTATCTCCTCATGCGCAGCAGTGATTTCCTGAGGAATCGTCCAGCTCAATATTGTGACCTGCCCTTTATTGCGCCTGATGGCGGTTCTTGCTGAATCGATAGCCGTATTACCGTCTCCGATGATGACGATGTGCTGTCCCACAAAACTGTCAACCATAAGGTTGAGCGTAAGCAGCAGGGACATACAGTCGACTACACCGTTAAGGTATTCACCCGGGATATTTAGCCAGTTATTGCGCTGCGTGCCTATGGCCAGGAAAAATGCCTTGAAACCCCGTTCCTTAAGATAATGATAGTTTACGTCGCGTCCCACTGTGATCCCCGTCCGTATATCAACGCCGAGATCTTTAATAGCGGCTATCTCTCGTTCCCGTATCTCTTTAGGAAGTCGGAACCTGGGAATTCCGGTGGCGAGCATTCCGCCTATAACGCTGTGCGATTCAAAGACGATAGGAGAATATCCCCTGCGTTTAAGCTCCCATGCGCAGGCAAGGCCGGCAGGACCGCTGCCGACAACGGCAATCCGCTCGATATGCGCCTTGACCGGCTCTTTCAGAGTATAGCGTATTCCACCTTTTGCTTCGTCTGCGGCAAACCGGTGCAGAGAACGTATGGAAACAGCGCTGTCCAATTGGGCGCGGTTGCATTTATCCTCGCACAGGTGCCGGCACACTCTGCCAAGGATGCCTGCCAGAGGTGCCGACTCATTGATCAATGCCAGCGCCTGGTCTGTTTTACCATTAGCAAGCAGTGAAACGAATCCCTGAACATTTATACCGAGCGGACAGGCAGCTCTGCACGGTGGAAGCTCCTTTTTTTCTATCAGATAAGCAGAAGGGATTGATTTATTCCCCATATCCGGCGCATGAATGGCGCTGTGAGTGGTCTTTTGGCCGTTAATAATCGACGTAATTCGTGATGAGCATGCTGCCTGGCATCGCCCGCAGCCTGTACAGCTATTCTCGTCGATATAGCGCGGATATCTCGTCAGGTGCAGCGTGAATTTTCCGGTGCAGCCTTCAATAGAAGAAAGCTCGGTACCGGTGTGAAAGGTAATAGCGGGATGAGTTGCGGCACGCATCAGCAGGGGCCAGACAAACCGCTTATCATCTGAGGATGCTTGCCCGGAGTTTGTGATAATGCTGTCCCAACCCAGGGCAGGTGAATCCGTGATAACGCTGACTTCGAGTCCTATCTCTGCCAGCGTAAATGCCGCCTGAATAGCGGAGACCGAGCTACCCAGAACAGCGGCGCGCACGGACACTTCAGCATCATTATGTGCCGGTTTTTTCACTGCCATAGTTGTAACCCAGTTCAAATGCCTTCATATTCAAATTCTCGGTGCCTGCCGGGATGGAATTCAGGATGGAATCCTTCAGTGATTGTGCTGTCACCAGATCGCTTTTTGCGGCCAGAAATCCGAGCATAATGATGTTTGCCACTACCGGCCGGCCGAGCTCTCGAGCAAGGCGGCTTGCCGGGATAGAAAGCGGCTCATGCTTCATGCCCTGCTCCGGCTGGACCAGGTCTGAATCGATGATGAGTAATGTTCCCGGTGCCGCGTTTTTACCGAACTCATTATAGGCGGCCTGTGAAAGGATAACCTGCACCTGGGGATCGCGCAGATACGGATAGTCCACCGGCTCGTCGCTGACTATAACCTCGGCACGGCATGACCCTCCTCTCGATTCAGGGCCGTAACTCTGAGTGAATGTAGCATACCCGAGATTTTTATCATATATGGCGGCAGCTTTACCTACAATGGAGCCGGAGAGCACGATGCCCTGCCCGCCGAAGCCTGCTATTCTTATCTCTTTTCTTAACATACCAGCCTCTAAAGTTACGATACTCTAGATTATCTATTTAAGTTTGACTTTGGCTTTCTCTTTTTCTTTCATCTTGTTATTGATAAACTGCATATTCTCCCATAACGTGGGGCGCACTATATCAACAAATTTGCCCACGATAATGGGACCGTTTAGATCGATATCGACGTCTTTTGGGTCCGCACCGTGACGGATAATGCTTTTTTCCTGATAGTGGTGCAGTGAATCGATGCCATGCGGCTCTTTATTCATGCGTCCATATACGGTGGGACAGGGTGCAATTACTTCGATGAATTTAAAGCCCGGCTTAAGAAGGGCTTCGGAAATGGTGCTCTCAAATTGGCGCAGATGTATAATCGTCCATCTGGCAATATAGGTGCCTCCGCTGGCGGCAACCAGGTAGGGAAGATTAAAGGGGTATTCGAAGTTGCCGTAAGGGCTGGTGGTTGTTCTGGCTTCAAACGGGGCAGTAGGCCCAACTTGCCCGCCGGTCATACCGTAGTTAAAATTGTTAACGCAAATTACAGTGATGTCTATGTTTCTGCGGGCAGCATGGATAAGGTGGTTTCCTCCGATGGCGGCCAGGTCTCCGTCACCGGAAAATACGACTACTTTAAGCTCCGTATTTCCCAGATGAAGTCCGGTAGCAAAGGGAAGTGCGCGGCCATGAGTGGTGTGGAAAGAGGCCAATTTTACATAACCTGCAGCACGGCCGGTACAACCTATTCCGGATACGACGGCTACTTTAGCCGGGTCAAGCTTGCAGCGGTCGATAGAACGCAGGAAACATCCCAGTGCCGGACCGATGCCGCAGCCGGAGCACCAGATATGCGGAATCCTATCCTGTCGAAGATACTTTTCAACAGAGTCCTGTTCTTGCTTCATACTTTCTATGGTCATTTGACTGCCTCTTTAATTGCATCCAATATGACATCGGGACTATGTACACTTCCACCCATATGCGGAACCGATATAGTCCTGGCTTTACCACAGGCGCACCGTTCCACCTCAAGTACAAGCTGTCCCTGATTTATTTCCGGGACAACGATGGCTTTTGCCTGCCGGGCAATATCCCCTATCAGCTCTTCGGCAAACGGCCAGATGGTTATAAGCTGGACCATTCCGGCTTTTATACCCTGCTGCCGCGCCAGCGATACGGCCAGCATGGCGATACGTGCGGTAATGCCGTAAGCGCATACCACGACATCAGCATCCTCTATTTTATGTTCCTTATAGGTAATAATATCCTTACGGTTATTACGGATTTTGTCTATCAGCCGGTGTCCCATCCATTCCTGCGCCTCAACCGTCATAACGGGATAGCCTCTCTCGTCATGTGTCAGGCCGGTAACGTGGAACTCATAACCATCTCCGGCAACGGCCATCGGCGGTATAAGGTTTTCACTATTCTGGTAGGGGCGATAGTCCTCAGGCTTGATATCAGGCTTGCGTCTGTAATAAAGATCCTCCGGAGCGAGAGCCGGAATCACTACCTTTTCACTCATGTGGCCTACTATTTCATCAGCCATTACCAGCACCGGAATGCGGTATTTTTCAGAGAGATTGAAGGCCATTACTGTCTGATCGAATATCTCCTGCGGCGAGGCGGGTGAAAGGGCTATTATTTCATAGACACCATGAGTGCCCCAGCGAGCCTGCATGATATCGCCCTGTCCGACCATAGTGGGAAGGCCTGTGGAAGGGCCTGCGCGCTGAATATTGACCAGTACGCATGGGGTTTCCATAGTGATGCCGAGTCCCAGGTTTTCCATCATTAAGGAAAACCCGGGTCCGGAGGTAGAGGTCATCGCTTTTTTACCCGCCCAGGATGCACCCAGAATAGCAGCCATCGAGGCAATCTCATCTTCCATTTGTATGTAGACACCGCCTACCTGCGGCAGTCTAAGGCTCATTCTCTCCGCTACCTCTGTGGCGGGGGTGATAGGATAACCGGCGAAGAAGCGGCAGCCCGCACTGATAGCGCCTTCGGCGCAGGCGATATCGCCGTTCATAAAATATTCTCCAACAAGGACTCCGTTTTTCATGCTTTACCTGCCAAAATAGTGCCCGCTTTAACGGATGGTTTCTGCTGCTGCGGTTGTACCGGAAGTGTGTATCTTGATGGCGAACTCGGGGCAGATAGCTTCACAGAAGCCGCATCCTATGCACTTGCTTTCGTCCTCAACCTTAACCTGCGTATATCCCCTGGAGTTTATCTCAGCGTTCTTCTTTAAGACTTCTCTGGGACAGTATTCGACGCAGTATCCGCATCCTTTACAGCGGTCGGTATTTATTGTGACGCGGACTGCTGTCGGGCTTTTTTCAAGCTGATCGAAGGGTTTTCGCCATAACTTCATAGCTGTGCTGTTAAGTATATCAGCTTGCCTGTATGCTTACAAGCAAAACTCATTATTGCAACTATTTGCAGTAATATATTTATACTCTTTCTTACCTCAAATATACTCCGTGACAAGAGCAAATCGCTATAGTGTTTCCCCTATGGGGAAATGCTTATATTACTTAAATTCTCTATTCGTCTTAAATTCCTTTATGAAGCCGATATAATGCAACTATTGCAACTAATTGCAATAATAATTCATATGAATTAGATTTCATTTTTCGATCTGCAAGACATATGACAGCCGGGATATTGTTTTTTCCTGCTTGACAGAGTGCTCTGCGGATATCATACTATCAGTCAGTTTTCTATAACTGTATTACTGTGAAAATTACAATACTATATATTTTGTGTACGGTGATACCTGCATGAAGGATAGGTACGATATTATAGTAGTTGGCGCCGGTCCTGCCGGAGCCACCATCGCCTATGAGATGGCAGAGAGAGGTTTCGAAGTGCTTCTCATAGAGAAGGAGATGCTGCCCCGCTATAAATGCTGTGCCGGCGGGATAACGGTACGCGCAGCCAGATTGCTGGGTTTCAATATCAGCCATCTTGTTGAAAACACAGTCACCGGGGCAAGGATCGATTTCAACGGGCAGGCGAATTTTACCGGTACCTGGAAAGATGCACTTGTCTATACGGTCAACCGTGACATGTTTGACTATGAGCTGGTAAAGCGCGCGCAGCGCTGTGGTGTTACTCTTCTGCAGGGGGTAAGCGTGACCGATGTACGCAATCTGTCCGCTGCAGTAGAAGTAGTAACATCTGCGGGTGTGTTTAAAAGCTCATTTCTTGCCGGTGCGGACGGCGCGCACAGCATCGTGGCGCGCAAATCAGGCATAAAAAGGCAGCACGACCATATCATTGGTATTAATAACGAAATCGAGATTTCTGCTGTTGATTTGAACGCGTGGCGCTCTTGTATCCGGGCTGATATTGGCTGCATCCGCGGCGGGTACGGCTGGGTTTTTCCCAAGCGCGACCACCTCTCTATAGGAATTGCTTCTCTGGCCCGAATCAATGCTTGCGGTCTGCGTCAAGCATATGACCTTTATGAAAAGAGCCTTTGTCTCATAAGCCACAATCTACGTAAGCGCAGCGGCCATATTATTCCGGTTATTAAGCGCGACCAGATTCTGTTTGCAGACCGTATCGTACTCACAGGCGATGCGGCAGGATTGGCGGACCCTTTGACCGGTGAAGGTATTTACAGCGCTGTATTGAGCGGACAGCTTGCATCAGCAGCATTTGAGGCTGCACTCCATTACGGAAAGGAAAAACTTGCGCAATACCAGAGTGCTGTTGCCGGTACCATTTTCCCAGAATTGAAAATTGCCCGTGTGTTGCGCTCTCTATTTGTACGCTTTCCTTCCTCTGTCTTTAAAATACTCAAAAGCGAGGAAATACTATGGCGCGGAGGCTGCCGACTGGCCAGGGGGGAAATCGATTATGCTCTTGCCCGCCAGAGGAGCGGCGGGTATAAGCAAATTTATGGCTATTTGATTGCCGCTCTCAGAGGGTAGCATATCCCGTGCTTGACATGCTACCCTGCGCTGGTTACACTGTCCGCACTATGTATGGAGTTCTAAAATGAAATGTCCGGTGTGTAAAACTGATATGATCGTGGTCGAGTACAGTGGCATAGAGCTGGACCATTGTCTGGACTGCGGAGGGGTATGGTTCGATGCAGGAGAGCTTGATCTCCTGATGAAAACGGCAGGCATGGAGGGTGTACTTTCAATCCCATCCGAGGAGACGCTGGCGGGAGAAAAGAAGCGTAAATGCCCTCTCTGTGCCGCGTCTATGAAAAAAACGCATATCGGCTCCCCGGAGCAGGTTCTGTTAGATGTATGCCCGCAGGGTGATGGTATCTGGTTCGATGGTGGAGAACTTGGCCAGCTTTTCTCACAAATTGCTCAGAAAGGAAATATGCCGGGTGGGGCGCAGCAGGAGATTGTACGTTTTATAGGTGAAGTATTCAAGTCTGAGCATTGACCGTTGCGCCTCTTAGATGTGTATGTAACAGGCGAGGTTTTATCTTCGTCCTGCTGTATAATAAATGGTGAACGATATTCCGGAGGAAAAATATGGGAATAGCAGTATGGGTGATCATTGGTATTGTTGTTATTATCGTTATAGCTTTCATTGCCACCTATAACGGACTGGTACGGTTGCGCAATCAGGTAAAGAACGCCTGGGCTCAGATCGATGTACAGCTAAAAAGAAGGTACGATCTTATACCCAATCTGGTGGAGACGGTGAAAGGTTATGCCAAACATGAGCGGGAAACCCTCGATTCCGTTACCAATGCGCGCAATCTCGCCCAGCAAGCCGCATCGGCCAGTGTGGGCGAACGCTCCAAAGCGGAAGGCGAATTAAGCTCTGCTCTTTCCCGTCTGCTTGCTGTTGTGGAGAATTATCCGGATCTTAAAGCCAATCAGAACTTTCTTGCTCTGCAGGAGGAACTGACTTCTACGGAGAACAAGATTAGCTTCTCCCGGCAATTCTACAATGATTCCGTCATGAAATATAATAATCAGACCCAGATGTTCCCCTCCAACATAATTGCGGGTATGACCGGGTTTAAGGCAAGCGAATTTTTTGAAGTGGAGGCTGCTGCGGAACGTGAAGCTCCGAAAGTAAGCTTCTCATAGGGAGTTCCCCGGCAAATCAATGTGGTCGCAAATACGGTCCAATAGAATACGCTCCGTGGTGCTGGTAGCGGCAATGGGAGCACTGCTGCTGGCTATCGGTTATTTTTTGGGAATGGCTTTTTTTGATGATGCCATTGCCGGAGTGATTATCGCTCTAGTAGTATGGGCTGTAATGAACTTGATTGCCTATTTTCAGGGTGATAGCATTCTTCTCTCTCTTTCCAAAGCCAGAAAGATAAAGAAGGAAGACCATCCCCGGCTCTATAATATCGTTGAGGAGATGAAAATAGCCTCCGGTCTTGAGGCCATGCCTGATATTTACATAATAGATGATCCCGCCCTCAACGCTTTCGCTACAGGGAGAGATTCTAAAAAAGCCTCTGTTGCGGTGACTTCGGGTCTGCTGCAGCGTTTGAACCGAGATGAACTGCAGGGTGTTATTGCCCACGAGCTAGGACATATAAAGAACCGTGATGTATTACTGATGGCTATATGCGGTGTGCTGCTGGGAACTATTGTTATACTTTCCTGGTATGCCTCCCGCATCATGATCTTCGGAGGATTGGGTGGTTCGCGCCGGAGTTCTTCCTCGGGTGGGGGAGGAGCCCAGCTTATCATACTGGCGGTGGCGCTGGTCTTGATAATTTTAGCGCCTATAGCAGCGCAGTTTATCTATTTTGCCATATCACGCAAGCGGGAGTATATGGCGGATGCTTCATCAGCGCTCTATACCCGCTATCCCGAGGGGCTGGCATCGGCATTGGAGAAGATCGCCGGTTCTACCGTACAGTTAAAATCAGCAAATAAGGCAACCGCACCGATGTATATCATCAATCCGTTCAGACAGAAGGGTATGGCAGCTGCCAACTTGAGCAGCACTCATCCGCCAATTGAAGAGCGCATACGTATTCTCCGCTCAATGGCAGGTGCCTCCTACCTGGACTATGGTAGAGCTTATAAGTCAGTGCATGGAGGCAATAAAGATATCATTACCGGACCGGACCTGACTGCTGCCGGTGCTGTTCCCCTGCGCGCTGCAGCTACCGTACAGGAACAAGAGCCGGATGAGAGGTCGCGGGCACGTGAAACATCAGATGTGCTATGGCGTATGAATAATTATAAGACTATCGATTGCAATTGCGGTACCAGGTTTAGAATACCCCCCACCTTCAAAGGCCCGACGGTGAAATGTCCTCACTGCGGGCGTATACACCAAATATCCTGATCATTATTATTCAGTTTCTCTTTTTTGAGCTATTAACTCTCTTGCTATGATTAAACTGCTCTGAAATTCTATTGACGCGTCATATTATAATATACTACATCAGCTATTGTTCAGGCGGCAGCGGTAATCATATCAGCATGATCTCAGGGGGGAGGGTACATGGGTATTCCGATACGCGTGTTGTTGATTGAGGACTCGGTAGACGATGCGGTGCTTGTTCTCCATGAGCTCATGCGCGGCGGGTATACGCCGGTAATGGAACGGGTGGAAACAGAGCAGGCGATGCGCGATATGTTAAGCGGCTGTATCTGGGATATTATTATTGCCGATTATACGCTCCCGCAATTCAATGCATTGGCGGCGCTGCATATTTTCCAAAAGAGCAACCTTGATATTCCTTTTATCATTCTTTCCGGAAATATCGGTGAAGAGCTGGCAGTGGCAGCTATGAAGGCGGGGGCGCACGATTGCATTATGAAGGATAGTATTAAACGACTGGTACCGGCTGTTGAGAGAGAGTTGCGGGAGTCCTCCAACCGGAGGGAGAGACTACAAGCCGAAAATGCTCTCAAAGAAAGTGAAGCGCGCAACAGGGCGCTTGTTGAGACTGCTGCAAATGCCGGTGTGGGGATAGCCGTTGTACAGGATAGCAAACAGGGATCTATCATAGTATATGTAAATAACAGACTTCCTGAAATGTTGGGGCTGAGGGAAAAAGACCTGATCGGGGCCCGATTGCTGGATATTGTTGCACCTGACCACCGCAGTCTTTGCCTGAGATACTATGAGGAAAAGCTGGCTGATGACGGCAAAAAAGGCAATATTGAAATAGATATTATATGCAATAACGGTGATCTGCTCTCGGTTGAAGTGGCTATAGGCATTACCATGTATGAAAGCAAGCCGGCTACTGTTGCCTATATACTCGATATAACAGAACGCAAATATGCAGAGAAACGAGCCAGAGAGTTGGAAGCATTGAAAGAGATCGATTCCTTGCGCGGAGAGCTTGTGGCCAATGTATCTCATGAGTTGCGTACTCCGCTTACGGCTATAAAAGGTTTTGTTTCTACACTGCTGCGTACAGATGTACAGTGGAGCGATGAGGAAAAAGAAGACTTTCTTAAAACCATAGCTGAAGAAACGAACAGGCTAGCAAGTCTGATAGATGATACACTCGATATTTCCCGGATTGAGACAGGTACATTACGGCTCAAGCGCGGATATTATACTGCGGCTGATGTTTTTCAATCTATACATACCAATCTTGCCAGCTTGACTTCCTGTCATCTGCTGGAAATCAGTCTTGCTGACGGTTTGCCTGTTCTCTATATTGATAAGGCTCGCATTGGTCAGGTCCTGATTAATCTGGTGGAAAATGCCGCCAAATATTCTCCTGAAAGGAGTATTATAAAGGTTGAAGCAATATCTGCGCGCTGGCAGGTCATCATCTCGGTCATTGATAAAGGGACCGGTATACCGCAGGAGATGCAAAATAAAATATTCGACAGGTTTTTTCAAACTGAAAGTATAGTGAGCGGCAAAAAGAAAGGTACCGGACTTGGCCTTTCAATTTGCAAGGGTATTGTGGAGGCACACGGCGGTTCAATCTGGGTGGAGAGCAAGCATGGCGAGGGCTCCATTTTCAAATTCAGCCTTCCTGTTCTTTCCGAGGAGGAAGAACATGGCTAACATTCTGATTATCGAGGATGAGATCAGTATTCAGAAAGTAATGAAAGCAAATCTGGAGGCCAACGGGCATACCGTTCTGATTGCCGGCAACGGTGAGGAGGGAATTCAGTCTATGCGTGATACTGTGCCTGACATTGTCCTGCTCGATCTGCTTATGCCTGAAATGTCAGGCTGGGATGTCCTCCGCACAATGCGGGCGGATAAAGGACTTGAACGCATTCCGGTGATCGTTGTCACCGCTTCAATCGGCAGCTTAACCGAGAAGAAAGCACGTCAGCTGGGGGTTACCGACTATTTATTGAAACCATTTGATCTTGATGATTTGCTTAAGACGGTGAAAAATGTTCTTAAGGAGTAAAATTATATATGCGTCATTTCCGTATACTTATCGTCGATGATGATCTTTCAATCATAAAGTTGCTGCGCGCTAATCTGAAAGCGGAGGGTTTTGAGGTTATAGCGGTCATGAATGGAGATGAAGCTCTTCATGCTATCGAGAAAGAAGCACTCGATCTTGTTATCCTTGATATTATGCTTCCCGGTATAGACGGCTTTCAAATATGTGAACGCGTGCGGGAGTGGACACAGGTTCCTATCATAATGCTCAGCGCCAGAGGAGAAGAGGGAGATAAGGTAAAATGCCTTAATATGGGCGCGGACGACTATGTTACCAAACCTTTCAGCATCGAAGAGCTTATCGCCCGCATGAAAGCTGTCCTGCGGCGTGCCGAAGCATTGAAAAGCGACCAAATGAAAGCAGAAGTATCTATTGGTAAACTAAACCTTAATTTTGCCGAGAGGCGAGTCACTTTTGACGGACGTGAGATAAAGCTTACTCCTACGGAATACCGGCTGCTGCAGGAACTGGTGCTCAATGCCGGTAAAGTACTGACTCACAGTCTGTTATTGGGAAGAGTGTGGGGGCCTGAATATGCTGAGGAGAGAGAATATCTACATGTATTTATCGGCCGCCTGCGCAAAGAATTGGGGGAGGACCAGGAAAAGCCGAAGTATATTATTACGGTGCCCGGGATCGGGTATCGCTTCAGGGAATAATGTCGAGCATGACGGGACAATCCCTTACAGGATTATGCGGGCATGTAAGAATTTTAGCTACATTTTAAGAATTATCGATTACATTTAGAGGGTTTTTCGTATAAAAATTTTATAATGGAAAAATGATTACTAAGACCTGATGCTTGAATTATCAATCAGGGCTTCAGTGTTATGGCAAATATCAAGGAAGCAAGTGAAAAAGCACAGCCGGTTCCTGAGTTCTTAGGCTCAATCGATCCGGTTTATGGGCTCACATGCCTGGTGGAAAATATCGGATCAGCCGTTTTTATCGCCAGCAACGGAAAACTCCAGTACATCAATGCAATCTTTCAGGAACTTTGCGGCTGTTCATGGGAAAAGACATGCGGCAGAGCCGCGGCCTCTTTTATTTACAAAGATGACAAAAAGGTTTTTAAAACCAGATATGCTGAGCTCTCCGAAGAAAAAAATGTCATTGACTCATTCGAATGTCGTGTTGTCAACAAAAACGGTGCGCTTTTATGGGTGCTGATGCATCTGGCATCAGCCCGATGTCAGGATGACAAAGTAATCATCGGTTCCTTTTTTGATATCAGCTACCGGAAAGAAATAGAAGCAAAACTTGAAACCTCTGCCAAATGGTTTAAACTGCTGTTCGAATATGCTCCCGACGCATACTACCTGAGTGATACAAAAGGAGTATTTATCGACGGCAATATAGCTGCGGAAAAGATGATCGGGTATTCAAAGAAAGAGCTCATTGGTAAAAATTATCTCCATTTAAATCTTCTTGCGCCTGAACAAATAGTCACAGCTGCCAAACTGCTGGCCAGAAACGCCCTTGGCCGCCCTACCGGCCCTGATGAGTTTTTTCTAAACCGCAAGGACGGCAGCAAAGTGATAGTAGGAATACATACATTTCCAATACGTATAGCAGGCAAATACCAGGTACTGGCGATAGCGCGTGATATCTCCAATTTGAAAAAAACAGAAGACATGCTTCATAAACAGGCTGTTACACTGAGTAAACGCCTTCAGCAGTTGAACTGCCTGTATGAAATAGCAACTATCAAGTCCTCACCGGAGCGGCAGCTTGATGAAACGCTACAGTATATTGTAGATCTTATACCGTCTGCCTGGCAGTATCCTGAATTGACCTGCGCCAGAATTACGCTCGATGGAAAGGAATTCAAAACGGCGCGTTTTCGCATAACACCCTTGAGGCAGGCTGCGGCTATTACCATTGCGGGTGAACAGGCAGGCACTATCGAGGTTTATTTTCTGGGGGATGAAACGGATATTACCGGAGAACTTTTCAGTGAAGAGGAAAAAGTCTTGCTTACTACGATTGCCCGCGATGTGGACAGCATCATTCAGCGCAAACGTGCCGAAGAGCGGATTCAGGAGATGGAAAAGAAGTTCGAAGCGATAAGCATGTCCGCACGTGATGCAATAATTCTTCTGGACGACCAATCCAATATCATATACTGGAATAAGGCTGCGGAGATTCTCTTTGGCTATGAAACCTCAAACGTTATCGGTGAAAAAATTTTCACAATTATCGCACCTGCAAATCATTGCGAGCCTTATCAACAGGAGTTTAAGAAATTTAAGTCGAGCGGACAAGCTGCGGTTATGGGAATAACTCTGGATCTTGAATGTAAAAGGAAAAATGGGACGGTTTTCCCCTCGTCATTATCATTGTCTGCTATTAATCTGAAGGACCGCTGGAACGCTATTGCTATTATACGCGATATTACGGAGCGTAAACAGATGGAGGACAAGCTGGTTTATCTGGCCAATAACGACCAGCTGACAGGTCTGCCGAATCGAGCTTTATTTCATGATCGTCTCACCGTGGCGTTATCGAGGGCAAAACGGTATAGAAAAGAACTTGCGGTCATGGTTATGGATATGGACAATTTTAAAGCCGTAAACGATACCAAAGGACATGACGCGGGCGACAGGCTGCTGAAGGCCGTTGCCGATAGAATGAAGGCTGTTTTGCGTACCAGCGATACGCTGGCAAGAATGGGCGGCGATGAATTTTGTATGGTTGCTGAACTTGCCGGTAAACAGGAAGAGAAGCTTGTCGCCAAAAGGATTTTAGAGATATTTGCTGAACCTTTCGAGCTCTATGATTGTATGCTTACTGTGACCATGAGTATCGGTGTTGCGGTCTTTCCTCGCGACGGAAGCGATATCACGACTCTTATAAAGAACGCCGATGCCGCCATGTACCGCGCCAAGGATTCCGGAAGAAATAATTTCTGCCTGTACACCGGCTAGTGCAAATATATTGATTGTCATTTCACTCCCAGCGGCTTTCCTCCTTGTTTAGAGAATTTTTAGTGTTGCTGCCTGCATTTTTAGCCTTCCTTTAGGAGTATTTATTTAGACTGTTTTTTATAACAGGATTACAACTGTTTTACGCTGTAGAATAAGGGTGAAAGTAAAGAAGATGCTGAGAATAGATACGATAAACACAGTGAATCCGCCGATAGAGAATGAAACACAGGTAACGGGTCTTAGTCCTGTTATTAACCTTATGTCACCGGAGGTCCGGGATAAAAAGGTATTTGAAGGTGACGTAAACCGCAATATGTGCATGGGCGTGGATGAATATTTTTTATGGAATACAGGCTGTATAGATAGCAAAGTAATGCTTGCTGACCTCCATGGTAAAAAAGTTAGGGTGACAATTGAAATTCTTGACATAGAGGATAGACCCTCAATTTAGTCTTTTATAACCAGGGCACTATGTTCGTTGGTCTTGATCATTTACTGACCTTCTTCTGCAGCATTTGCCATTTGCGCACGGTCCACATGCGTACCCGTGAACACCTGCAATTCCATGATGTTTATATTATTTAGCCGTTGTGACGATCTTTAGAAAATATTTAGGACAATCGCATACAAATTTAGATGTCTTTTAGGTTACTTACCCTAGACTGATACTGTAAGGGTGAAAAGGGGTTGCTGTAAAAAATGGAACGTGTACTCGTAATAAAAAAGAAAACCGGTGTGGTGATAGGGTGTTCAAAAGATATTGCTGACAAATACGCAGCCGCAGGCGTTGTTGAAATTATCGCTGTTTCATCTCCGTGTGCCAGTTATCCTTTAGCGGTGGGTGACAATGGGCGTGAGGTAACAAAATGTTCTTCCCTGCGGGCAACTTATGTATAGATTTGCGCAAATCAGGTTTGGGCTAAGGAGCTTCATATGGATGTGAGTAGTAATGCAAATAAACCGGCAGCAAAAGATATGTCTGGAGTGAAAACGTTGATACTGGAGTTTAGTGAACTCAACGAAACAACCCCGCTTATTGTACCTTTGGAAGGTGTTGTCGATGCTCTGGCGATGCTGGTGCAGGTACGTGATCCCTATACCGGCGGGCATCAAATTCGTGTTGCGAGACTTGCCTGTGCCATCGCACGCCAGATGGGCCTTTCGCAGGAGTGTATTGAGTGGATTCGTATCGCATCTGCTCTTCACGATATCGGCAAGGCACAGGTGCCGAGTCAGATTCTGTCCAAACCGTCACGGCTGAGTGAAGCAGAATTTTCCATCATACAGGCACATCCACAGGTCGCCTATGAAATACTGAGAAATATCGATTTCGGCTATCCGATCGCTCGAATTGTACTGCAGCATCATGAACGTTTGGACGGCTCCGGCTACCCCTCGGGAATAATGGGGGACCAGATAATGTTTGAGGCAAAGGTGCTTGCGGTTGCCGATGTTATCGAGGCCATGGTGTCCTACCGTCCGTACCGCCCTGCCGTCAATACTGACATGGTCTTGCTGGAGCTTATAAATAAAAAAGGCATTCTCTATGACAGCAACGTAGTCGATGCTTGCTTGAGTCTGTATACGGAAATCGGTTCGTTTGAGTTCGTTTAAGCCTTTAGCGATAGTTACGGGTCTATGTGCCGGAAATAAAGTCTGAGGGGGAATATCATGCGTAGAAAAGTGCTGGTAATTGAAGACGATCGAAGTTCCACCAGATTAGCGGAATACGCTTTGAGTGATGCGGATTATGATATTTTATTGGCGCATGACGGATTTGCAGGTATGAGCAAGACCATCAGCCGGTTCCCTGATCTTATTATTGTGGATGTGACGCTGCCGAGAGTCAATGGTGATGAAATCTGTCGGTGGCTGCGTATGAATATGACCGCTTCCATGATGCCTGTCATAGTTGCATCGTCCAGAGCCCGTATGGATGGGTGGGAGAAAGCATGTGACTATGGTGCTGACTGTATGTTACAGAACCAGATTGATACTTCAGCGGTAATGGGAAAGGGTGCAGACCCGATACCCGGTGCCGGATGCTTTGATACATATTGGCCTGCACACAGGGAGCTTACTGCTATTGCGCGCTAGAATTTATAGCGCGGCGTCAAGGAACAAGTGATATGAATTCAATTTGCAGTAAAAGTAAGGTTTAAGCTGCGAAAAGGGGAGGGTTATGGTAGTCAAACAAATAGATGATTATGATGAAATACTATCTAATCAGTTCGAACTCGAAGAGGGTGAGTTTATTATAGAAGAGGGGTATGTTGAAGAGTTTATTAACGACAACGCCGATGATTTTGACGCTAATGCTTTGGTTGAGACGGATGCCGTCAGCATATATATGGCTGACTGCAGGCAGACGATTCTTCTAAATGCGGAACAGGAAAAGGCATTGAGCTCCGATATTGAGTTAGGAAATGAGCTGACAAATATCTGCAGGGAATTCGAAACATTGCACGGCAGACAGCCGTCTGCACTGGAAATAACACTGGTTGCATCAAACCGGATAATTGCCGATCGCGTCCTTTTTGAGAAACTTTACCATTATCTGGAACTTCCTGCGGGAAGATCGCTTGCTGCGAAATTTACCTGTCCTGAATTACGTTCGGCTATCGATGGGAAGATAGATGTGAATCTGCTGCAGGACATGGGGAAAGCTTTGGGACTAACTAGCAATGATGTAGAACATAAATGTGTGAGCCTTTCGCTCAATTCCCGCCTGATACCATGGGAGGTGATTTCCAAAGCGGCACCACTCTGTCTGCTCAGGGATCTGGAGGATCAAATTGCTTTACCGGCGTATGCAAGGAAATTGACCGGATATTCAGATGAACTTGAAAAACACTTCACCTCAGTAGATCGCAGGGCGCGGCAATCTGCCGATGAACTGGTACGCGCTAATTTGCGGCTGGTAGTCAGTATAGCAAAAAAGAGAACTGCTAAAAATATGTCTTTTCTTGATTTCATTCAGGAAGGCAATATCGGTTTGATGAAGGCTGTATGGAAGTTCGACCACCGCAGGGGGTATAAATTCAGCACTTATGCCACATGGTGGATACGACAGGCGATGGCGCGGGCTATTGCAGAGCAATCACGGCTCATACGCCTTCCCATCCATATGGTAGAGTCAACCAGAAAACTGGCCAGAGAGCGCAACAAGTTCTGGCATCAGAACGGACGTGAAGCTACTGATGAAGAGATGGCTCGGATGATGGATGTTTCTTTAGAGAAGATTGAGCGTATACAAAAGGCAAGTTCGGAATATATGTTATCACTTGATTCACCGATCGGCGAGGATGGAGGACAACTGGGAGATTTCATTGAGGATATTACCGCTCCTGAACCTGAAGAGCAGGCTATTGCCAGCATTCTGGGCGACCAGCTGCGTAAAGCTCTGGAAATACTTACAGACCGTGAACGCAGGATCATAGAGTACCGCTTTGGGCTCGATGGAGAAAATGATCGAACGCTGGAGGAGGTAGGCGAAGAATTCGGGCTGACAAAAGAGCGAATTCGCCAGATCGAGAAACATGCCCTGTCCAAACTGAGGAGAATGGGATACAATCACAGACTTTCCTGTTATCTGCGCTAAATACGCATTTTCCATCCGGTCTTACAGTGAAGGCGGAGGAAAAGTAAATAGGGAAAAATGCAGAGAATTTGTGCCGTATAAACAGGGAAACAACTGTTTTCCCGGTACGAAATATCTATCCGTTTTGCTTTCATCTCGGCCGCTCTTTACGCGGTCTGGTTATATACTCCCCGTATATCTCACGTTATAGTCGTGCTTTATGCGGTCATTATCGCTCTTATTATTTATGCCCTTGCCTGAAAGTTGCGCAAGTTTGTCGAAAATCACTTCTTACTCTTTCTGGGGATAGTGTACTTTTTGTGGGTATTCTCGATGTTGTGAATATTATGGGTAATGGGGGGATGGGTGTAATCCCCTTAAGCAATATCCACCTTACTATGAAATTCCGGGTGTCTGCACTTTTTCTGAAAGCACGGGTTTTCTTATTACGCCCGTCTTTTTTTAATCCGCAGGCCGTTATTTTCTGTGGATATGTTCTTCCAACCACATTTCCACATCCGTAAAAACCTGCTCGTTCCCCGGCTCACTAAAGACCTCATGAAAGAACCCTTCATAGAATTTGAGCGTACGGTCGGCGGAACTGACAGAGTCATAGACAAGTCTGCTTCCCTGTGGAGCGCAGAGCCTGTCAGCGGTACCCTGTAAAATCAGCATTGGCAGGTCGATCTGAGCTGAACGCTTAGGCATGCTGCGGCCGGCCTTAATCAACTGCGTGCCCAGACGGGCGCTGATCTTGCCGCGATGAACCAGCGGGTCATCGATATAGGCGGATAATACCTCCTTATCCCTGCTGAGAAAATGAGCTGGCAGGCGAGTTACGCCCATGCGGGGGACAAGAACTGAGAGCAGTTCGGCAGCCAGCAGGTGAAGCGGAGTTGTATTCATGGAGGCTTTGATACAGGGCGCGGAAAGCAGCAGGCCGCAAAGGCTGCTCTGATAAAGGAGAGCATATTGCAGGGCTATTACACCGCCCATACTGTGGCCGAGCAGGAATACCGGTTTACGGCTGTTCTCTGCTATTGATTTGTGATAACAGTATAAGTCATCGCAGTAAGCGGAAAAGCTATCTATGTGACCCCTATAGCCGCCGGAACGGCCGTGACCGCTCAGATCCGGAACACCAATAGCATATCCCTTATCAATCAGCCGTTCAGCCAGGGTAGAATAGCGGCCTCCATGTTCAGCCAGGCCGTGGGCAATCATGATTTCAGCTTTACAGACATCAGGCGGAAGCCACCTGCGGTAATATATGCACTGGTTGCTACTGTTTCTTACTGTTCCTTCAGTGTGCCCCATAAGTGTTTTTTTTGAATACGGCGAAGATGGTTTGCTGCTGAACTTAGCCCACGGCTTTCCGGGCTACTATCTCCTGTTTGTTATACCACTGTTCGACGGTATCTACTACCAGTTGGGGTGTATCGCAAATACGCAGCAGGTCCACATCTGTATGTGAAATGAATCCGCGTTCCAAAGTCACCTGTTTTAGCCATTCCAGGAAGCCGTGCCAGTATTCGCTGTCGAAAAGCACCACAGGAAACGGTCTTATTTTATGTGTTTGGATCAGGGTGAGGACCTCGGTCAGTTCGTCGAGTGTGCCCAGCCCACCCGGCATGATAACGAAGGCGGTAGCATATTTGACCAGCATAACCTTGCGTACGAAGAAATGCTTGAATGTGAGAGAGATGGTCGCATATTCATTCGGCATCTGCTCCTCAGGGAGTGTGATATTGAGGCCGATAGATTTCACCCCTGCCCTTCCTGCTCCTTTATTGGCTGCCTCCATCACTCCCGGCCCCCCTCCGGTGACAATGGAGAAACCGGCTTTGCCCAAACGGTAGGCGATCTCCTCAGTGTGCGTATAAAGTTTTTCATCGATCTGCAGCCTTGCTGAGCCGTAGATGCTGACCGCCGGTTCAATGTCAGAGAGTGTATCGAAGCCCTCGACCATCTCTCCGATAATTCTGAACATACGCCAGCTTTCTTCTTTGGCAAATTCGGCTATTTCATATTCCTGCGGCATTGTTATCCTCCCCTAAAATCACAGATTACCACAACAATAGCATAACTGCCAGCTATACTATTTGACTTACGGGAGCTGGCCATATATAATGATTTATATAAATATATGAATATATATAATAATGAATATTATGAATGAGAAGGATATTGAGCTCTATAACCGCAAGGCGGCATTGTGCAGGACTTTTGCCGATGCTAAAAGACTTATGATAATCAACGAGCTGAGGAGAGGTGAAAAGGCTGTTGGGGAACTGGCGGAATTGACGGGTATGAATCAGGCAGTGGTATCGCGAGAACTATCACTTATGCGCAGCCGTGGTGTTGTCAGGCCCAGACGTGACGGTGTAAAAGTCTATTATAGTTTAAGCAATTACCGGATTATCGAGGCTTGTGATATGGTGCATCAGGTACTGCTGGCGATACTTGAAGAGGATAGGGATTTTACTCAAAGTGTGATGCATTAATCGCTATAGACCGGAATAACGGTATAAAGTTACATTGATGCTGTGATATTTACTATTTACTATCTAAGGAGCTAGGAATAAAAGATGGAATGGACCTATAAATGCAAACAATGTGGAGAGGAGTTTGAGGTTGATTCTGCCTGCTGCGGCAGAGATACACAGATTACCTGTATGAATTGTGGGGTGGAAAATGCGGAGGAGGTCCCTCTGAAAAATGAAAACGATTTTCGCCGTATGTTATCTCGTTTTATGAACTATGGCGGCGGCTGAAGATGAGGGCAAAGGCAGTTAGCCTTATTGGAAGATGTAAGTCCTGTCACGTGTTGAAATAGTGGAAATGATGGGTGGGTCGATCATAAAAAGCTTGAATAGGGGATATAGTGCAAACGGGCGTAAAACATCGCCAGATGGCAAGCCTATTGAATCAGGGAGGTGAAAATGTCTGAAAAGGTAAACGATACAATAAAAGACAGTTTTCAAAAAGATGTAATGGAAGCAAAGATTCCGGTATTGGTTGATTTCTGGGCACCATGGTGCGGGCCGTGCCGGGCGGTCGGCCCGGTAGTGGAGGAATTGGCTGAAGCGTATGAGGGCAAAATAGGTTTTTTTAAAATCAATGTTGATGATAATCCTGTGCTTGCGGCAAACTACGGTGTTATGAGCATTCCTACATTGATTGTATTCAAGGATGGCAAGGTTGCTCAGAAGCTTATCGGCTATCATCCTAAAGAGGAATTACAGAGACTGCTTGATGGTGTTATGGCAGTTTGATTATGAGTAGTGTACTACACGCGTGAAGTATTGACAGACCTGATCTACGCAGGTACATTAAGTTTTCACCGGCCGTTACCGGAGGAGGTGTTCTATGAAGGTTCTGGGACTTATGGGCAGCCCGCGCATCAGGAGCAATACCGATCTTCTGCTCGATCAAGTTCTGCAGGGTGCGCAGAGTTGTGGTGCCGAGGTTGAAAAAATTATTGTCGATAAGCTTGCGATATCACCCTGCAAGGAATACTACGGCTGTGCGCGGGACGGCAAATGCGTTATCCGTGATGATATGGATGATGTCTATGACAAGCTGCTGGAAGCGGATGTTGTGATCGTGGCATCACCCATGTTTTTTTACAGTCTCAGCGCGCAGATCAAAGCCGTTATAGATCGTTGCCAGGCGCTGTGGGCACGCAAATATTTACTCAAACAGCCCGTACCGCATTCTCCCAAGCGAGGGGCATTTATTGGTGTGGGCGCCACCAAAGGGAAAAATCTCTTTGAAGGCTCTATTCTCATCGTGAAATACTTTTTTGAGGCGATTGCTGCTCACTATACAGATGAATTGTTAGTATGGGGTGTGGATGACAGGGGGGAAATAAAAGAGCACACCGAGTACCTCACAGCTGCATTTGAGCTTGGCAAACGACTGGCGTCATAATATCATTTCTGACTGTACATTGTTTTAACCGCAACAGTATTTGTCTGATACTATTGTAATGACTTTCAATCTTCTAGTATAATAGTCCTAGTACTAAAGTACTGGGTGATTGAATGAGACAGATAGCATATAGTTTAAGTGTACATTATAAGCCCGGCTCTTTATTCATCGGTTTCAATATAGCGGATCTGTTGCTGACGGTATTTCTTCTTTCAATTGGCGCCCCTGAGCTAAATCCTATTTTTGCCTCTATGGGGAGCATCTATGTATTTGCAGCAGCCAAGATTACCATGATGAGTGTGATTATGCTTGGTCTGGCGCGCTTCAATCAAATGCATTTGCTGCGCTGGGTGAATGTAGGCATGGGAATTATAGTAGCCTGGAATATACTTGCTGTAGTCACCTGGCTGTAATAGCTCTTTTTCTTTCATTTTTATCGCTACCGCTGTACATATCTGTCGTGACGTGCGTGTAAGGTCTTTCCAAAGCTAAGCAGTTCATGTAATATAGTAGTCAGGAGATATTACTACACCGGTATTGTGAAATGGACGATATGAGTATGCGTAAATCCAGTAGATGGCTTGTTGCAGGAACGGTGCTTGGATTGATATCCGGTCTGGTTCTCGCGTTCGTTTTCGCACCTCAATCAGGTCATGAGACACGTGATCTCATCAAAGATAAGGTATCTGATGCGGGTGGGCGAATCAAGGAAATGAGCGGCGACAGAAAAAAAATCTATAGGAAATCATGGCAAAAGCAAGTAGGCCGTTACAGGACTAATAAATATACGCAGGCGCATATTTAACAAGTACAAGAATATCCGTCAAATCCTGCGCAGAGTAACCTGTTTTAAATTTCTTAAAGCCATATCTATAGTATGGCGCGTACCGCTCTATTACGGATTACGGTATTTACATGCAGCGGGATAATTCCGGGGGAATAATTAAGATCAGGAAACGGGATGGCATATCTTTCTGAGAAGGTAATAGCCTGTCTACCGCCCTATATTGCAGATATCATTAGGCGTGCCGGTGCATATGCTGCCCAACAGGGTGAGGAGCTATATCTGGTTGGAGGAGTGGTCCGTGATCTTTTTTTAGAACGGAGAAATCTTGACCTCGATCTTGCAGTAGAGGGCTATGCCATAAGAATGGCAGAGCACCTTGCCGCTGAGACCAATGCAAAACTGACTGTCCATCAGCGTTTCGGTACCGCGAAACTAAAATACGATAATTTTACCCTTGATCTGGCGACTGTCCGCAGTGAGAAATACCCATTTCCCGGTTCGCTGCCTGTTGTGGAAAGGGGAACAATACTGGATGATTTGGCCCGCAGGGACTTCACTATAAATGCTATGGCAGTACGTTTGACTACCGGTCATTTTGGGGAACTGATAGACCCGCATAACGGGGAACATGATATTCGTAGCCGCTTGATTAGGGTACTTCATCCCGGTAGTTTCATTGATGATGCTACCAGAATATTCCGCGCACTGAGATACGAGCAGCGGTTAGAATTTACTCTGGCAACGGAGACCATGGGGTTATTGGAGCGGGATCTCGACATGCTCAAGACTATCTCAGGAACACGGTTGAGGCATGAAATAGAAGCGGTTCTGTCTGAGGAATATCCGGAGAGGTTTCTCTTGCGAGCTGCGGAGCTGAATGTATTGCAAAAAATCAATCCCGCTCTCAGGGGTGACGCTTCTGTAAGGAGCTGGTATGCACAAAGCCGTTCTTTTCCCAAACGGGACTCACGGATGAATTTGAATCTCTGTTTGCTGGTATATTCTCTGGCGGAAAAAGAGGTCAACGATTTTATTTCCCGGCTTAATTTTTCCAATAGGGCGGCTAAAATCATGCGCCAGACCATTGCCTTGAAGAACAGGGTGCATTACCTTGATTCAGAAGAACGCAAACCCAGTGAAATATACCGGTTTCTCAGAGGCTTCTCCCCTCCGGCTGTGGAAGCCAATTTGTTTGCTTCTGCTTCAGCGAGTATACAAAGAAATATACGTGACTATCTGGTAAGCCTGCGTTATGTGCATGCGTTTCTCTCGGGCGATGACCTTCAGAACATGGGCATATCCGCAGGGCCTGAGATGGGACGTATGCTGGAACTATTGCGTGACGCCAGGCTTAACGGGCAGATAAGTTCAGTTGCTGAAGAGAGAGAATTAGTCCGCGCTTTTACAGGAAATTCATAAGAACCACGAAGGAAAAATAAGGGGAATCACACCGGCGCCTATATAAGCCTCGACGAATGATCTGGGAATACGTCCGGCCCATGTTGCCAGGAAAAAACGTAAGACAGGGAGTTTTAATGCTCCGGCTATTATTCCAACCAGGTCAAAGATCAATACAGGAATCAGGGCGAAAAATAGTACCGCCCACATTCCGTAGCGCTTCATCCAGCGTGAAGCGAGACGGTAGCCACGCCGCTGTTCATCTATAATTATCTTTTTGCCGAGATAACCCGCGTAGTAAGCGGTAAGTTCACCCAGTGCCGCGCCGATACTCGCTACCAGCGCAACGATAATAGGGTTCCATATAGATGCTATCGCCATGGTAACCGCCATTCCCGGCGCCGGAAATACTATGGTGGAAGTTGATATCACAGAAACAATAAAAACAAGCAAGTATGCCAGCCATGCATACTGCCGCATGGATACACTGAAGTGATCCTGAATAAAGTAAAGAAGGTAAATAAGCCCTATCGTAACCGCAATGATGCCGATTACAAATGCTATTGTGTTAAGCCACTTTCTTTTTTTTGAAGGTGCTGATCCCTCACCTGTTTCCTGTTCCAAGTTATCTGCTGCTCCTTAAACGGCCAATGTCGGCACTGCACGGGCAGTCATATCTTTTGCTCTCAAGTCCTTTTCCATCTGCCGGGCATGTTCACAGCTTGCAGCCGGTGCAATAAGCGTTGGTCCTGATCCGGCAAGATGTACATGCTCTGCGCCAGATTCCCGTAGATGTTTTATATAATCTTCAATACGAGGAAACGCGCTCACAGCGACGGAATCAAAGACATTATACATATGAATTGTATCCATTTGCCCGCAGATGGACCAGTGCTCCATGAGTTTGCCTGTATTTTCGCCGTTGCTGAAATGTGCAGGGGTAAGAGCGTTATAGAGTTGTTTTGTCTTATCAGGCAGCGGGGGCAGGGGTGGAAAGAGCAGCACGAACCACATAGGACAGGTGGCAGGCAGCGGAATTACTATTTCTCCTCTTCCTTTGATAAGTGCAAGTCCGCTGTAAATAAAGAAAGGTACATCCGAGCCCAGTTCAGAAGCTATTGAAGCCAGATCATCTACGGTAAGTCCCAGTTTCCATACCGTATTCAGCGCGATAAGGGTGGATGCCGCATCACTGCTGCCGCCGCCCAGCCCCGCGCTTACCGGTATGGATTTTGAGAGTATAATGCGTGCGCCTTCTTTGTATCCTGCCCTTTCCCGTAACAGTTCGGCTGCTCTCAATACCAGGTTTCCGGACGTACGCAATGCAGGCTCATTACATTCCATAATTATTTCTGTATGGAGAGTAAATGTAAGACTATCGCAGAAATCGACCGTTTGCATTATAGAGCGGATTTCATGATAACCGTCGTCACGTTTCCCGAGTACTTCCAGAACCAGGTTTATTTTCGCAGGTGCCAGGACGGTCAACATGCCGGCATTACCTCACCTGTTGTAAGCATGATTTTATAGAGATGCTCCCATTCCGCTATAGTTAATGTTTCCGGTCTTCTCTGTGGAGATATGCCTGCTTGATTCAGAAGAGTTGTTATTTCCGCTGTTTCTCTTTTTAAGCCCTGTGCCAGTGAGTTACGCAGCGTTTTTCTGGGGGCGTTGAAGCCGCATCTGACCAGAGCAAGAAAATGTTCTGTGTTCTCGACCCGGATCAATGGCGCAGGGCGCATATCAAGCCGGATGATTGCCGAATCGACTTTAGGGGGCGGATAGAATTTGTCTGCCGGCAAGTGTGCTACGATAGATGGGATACTGTGAATTTGCACACCGACAGTCAGTACGCTCATGTTGGGCGGGGATGCTGCTATAGCTTCTCCTACTTCTTTTTGTACCATGAGCACCATGCGCGAAGGACGGAGTAACGCATCGATAAAATAATGCAGTATCGGGGAGGTGATATAGTAGGGAAGATTAGCTACGACTTTGTAGCACCGCTCGTCTTGCAGGAGTTGTACGAGGTCTACCTTAAGTATATCTTCGTTAATAACGTGTAAATTACCGCTGCTGCCCAGACGGCGCTTAAGCAGTAAGGCCAGTTCATTATCCAGTTCTACGGCAAAGACCTTTTTCGCTGATTTTATAAGCTCTCTTGTGAGAATACCCAGTCCCGGGCCGACCTCTATAACTGTGTCTTCGTGTGAAAGCTCCGCTGCTTCAATGATTTTACCTGTATAAGTGGTATCGATCAGGAAATGCTGCCCGAGCCTCTTCCTGGCTTTCAGTCCATACCGGCGCAGTATTCTTTTCACCTCATCTGAGGCAATGCATTGCTCTCGCGGCACGTACAGCCCTTACAATTTATCTGCCCGAATCCTTTATTGCCCATCGTCAGTTTAAGAACTAATTAACCTGACGGGTCGTGCACCGACTTTCGATACTATTTCACGGCTTACCATAGTAAACTGGCTCAGGCCAGGTAATCTTACGGCACCCGGAGTTTACCATTTACCGCTGCTTCCTTCCGGACCTGACGGGATTCATAGTACTCCGCCGCGTAAGACCCAACCATCAACACCACCTTACTGCGGCAGTTTCATAAAAGTAATACCTCGAACCGGACTTCAACCCCGCTATAGCGGATCTCGGGTACAGGGCACCGCTAGTTCCCCGTCTAGCACGACCCAACTACATATTACTATGCTGTATGCGGTGTTGCAAGGTTGCCGGAATTATGATGTAAACGGTGCAGAGATGGAGGAGCAGGCTATCTGCCGATGCTCAGGCGTGAGATGAGGAACTCGGGTAGTCCCGCTTTTTCCATTTTTCCCTGCGTATCGCGTATATCATATTCTATGCGATAGTGATGGATGGTGTTTTCATCGCTCTCATATATGGCATAGCTAGCACGAGGGTCGTTGTCTCTCGGCTGTCCTACTCCGCCGGGATTAATGATAAGACGGGCAGCTCCGAGGTTCACTATCCCGTTACCGGTGAAATCGCGCATCGCAACCGAGTTATTGCCGTATTCAAAGATTACGGGGACATGTGTATGGCCAATCAGACAGTAGGGCGTTGTGAAAATTGAGAAGTTCTCCTGAGCAGCATGGGGAGAGAAAAGATACTCCCAGACGGGTTCTCTGGGACTTCCGTGGACAAGAGTAAAAGGGCCTTCGCTCAAAGTAAGAGGCAGATATTGAAGAAATTCTACATCGTCGTCCGTCAACTGTTGCGAAGTCCATTGATTGGCACGTGCGGCAGCATCATTAAAATCAGCAGTGCTGATTCCACCTACTGCCGCCAGATCATGATTGCCGGCAACACATACGTGGCTGTACTGCTGCAGCAGATTGATGCATTCGTGGGGCTCCGGCCCATAACCGACAACATCCCCCAGACACCAGATTTTATCAGGCTTCCCTTTGCTTTCAATATGCTGCAGCACAGACTTGAATGCATTGAGATTGCTGTGGATATCGGACAGGATGGCAATACGCATTTCGATACTATATCATGGAAGGCATCCCTTTGTTAAGTTGATGTTTGGGCAGCTGCCGGGCCATACTATTACTATTCATGCCGTCAAGTGACGTATACATGAGTCTTGTGTCAATAGGATACAAGTTATATAATGCCATAAAAAGGACAAGGGGGTAAATACGGTATGCAGCAAACGACACATTGCCCCAATTGTAACTCCCCTGTGTCGGAAGGGCAGCAATTCTGCGGTGTATGCGGCACTCGTTTACCTGAAATTCAAGAGCCTCAAGTGCTTGTATGCCCGGGGTGCGGCGTTCAAATTACAGCGGAACAGCAATTTTGCGGTATGTGCGGCACAAAACTGTCAGGCCCTTCTCCGGAAGCGGCCGCTAAAGTAGCGCCGATACCGACCGAGGCCAGCAGTGTATATGTTTCTCCCGCAACGCCGGTTGAGGTTGCTCCTCGGCCTGCGGCGGTTGTTCCGCCACCTGTTCAAGAAGCCGTTATTCCGCCGGAGCCGGAACCTGCCCCTCCGCCTGCCAGCATCATTTCCGCTGCTGCCGCCGGACAAACGCAGAACAGCGCACCGGTGAAGACAGAAGCGCATACTCCCGCAGCAGCCTGGACAACACCATCATCAGGAGGATACAGCATGTTGCGTATAACTGCAGTGGTATTCCAGATTTTTGGTTGGATCGTTTTGATCGGCGGCTGTTTGGCATCGATCGCTCTTGGGGTACTGGCGGGCATGGGTTGGACGGTATCGTCATTATTTACGGGACAGGATATCGTTGGCGGAATGGCCGTTGGTATAGCTGTGGGCGGTTTTATACTTTCCCTGCTTTATGGACTGGGCATGCTGGCCTTTGCTAAAATTTGTGAAGCGGTTGTCGATTTCCGTAGCAGTTCGAACTTTTAATCGCTCATTATACATTAAGCTGCTACGTAGTATGCCGGCCTGTCATTCCGTGCGTAATTGGTTTTCTATTAAAATAATACAGTTATATCTTGTAGCAATCGATATTTTGGAGGCATAACCGTTGTTTAGATATAAAGTTATTCCGCTTTTGCTTGGCGCTGCAATTCTTCTACTGACTGGATGCAGCACTGAAGCCGCACCTGCTCAGAGTATTACTCCTGATAAACCTGCAGTTACGTCAAATGCGTCCGACGGTCTTCCGCCTATGACCATTGACGTGAATAAAAGTTATTTTGCCACTATTCAGACTAAATACGGCAACATCGTAATCGAGCTCTATCCTGAGAAAGCCCCGGTGACTGTCAATAATTTTGTTCACCTGGCACGTAGCGGGTTTTACGACCAGACGACATTTCACCGTGTTATACCGGGTTTCATGGCTCAGGGCGGTGATCCTACCGGAACCGGAAGCGGCGGTCCCGGGTATAAGTTTGATGATGAGATAAGCGACTTAAAGCATAAGACAGGGGCTGTTTCTATGGCTAACAGCGGGCCGAACACTAATGGAAGCCAGTTCTTTATCTGCTACGCTCCACAATCGCATTTAAACGGTAAACATACGGTTTTCGGGCAGGTAATCGAGGGTATGGATGTAGTCAACAGATTGAGGCCGGCAGACCGGACAAAAGACCCCTCTTTTAAGGGTGACCTGATCGAGAAAATCACGATCGCGGAGGAATAGCAGGGCTTATCAGTCTATATCCCAGTCCCGGTAGCCCTGCTGAATGCGGGCCATAAGCTCGCGAGATGGTTTGGCTTCGTCTCCCTGCTGTTTTTTGATATAGGTGAAGGCCTCTGTGGACTTTCCCGCGTCATCCCATACCAGCACCTTAATGCGGTCGTAGAGTGACGGATAGTTGTACATAATGTCCAATTTCCTGATATGTGCGTCTGTGACTTCGTATACGGCACCGGAGACACGGTCTCCTCTGAACGTCTTGATACTGGCCATTGCACCGTTCCATGGTTTTGACCATCCGCTGAAAATAAGCTTGTAGTTAGGCAAGGTGGCGCTAAAACGGGCTTTGCATCCGGGACACTGATTTTCCACTAATTTTCTATCCATATCTGCTGCATAGGCGAAATAGTACATAGATTACTCCCTGGCGTCCGGCGCCGTATTATAGTCTCATCTTCCTGATTAACATAAATATCTTTATACAGGCCGCTGTTTGTTCCTCTGCGGAATTGTACCATATTAACGGCGTCTGCAAGAATACCCTTTTACAACCAACTACCTGTTCATTGCTGCTGCCGCTCTACGCAAGCGCGATACGAGAGCATATGTTATAATCGAAAGTTATGAGAGTATCTGAATTGGGTGAATTCGGGTTGATACGTCTTATCAATGATATAATTCATGACACGGGACGTACTAATACCGTTTCTGCACTTCAGCTGATAATCGGCATAGGTGATGATACCGCTGCCTGGCAAGCAGAGGAGGCTATTGAACTTGCAACTACCGATAGTATGGTGGAGGGAGTGCATTTCAATCTTAGCTATATAGGTTGGGAGGAATTAGGTTGGAAGGCAGTTGCTGCTAATTTGAGCGATATTGCTGCTATGGGCGGTATACCGAGATTCGCCCTTATATCGCTGGCTATTCCCGGTTGTACCGAGTCTGATGATATCGAGCAGTTATATAAGGGAATGGTAAGGATTGCAAACCGCTTCGGTGTAACCATTACCGGAGGAAATGTCGCTTGCGCCGATAAGGTAATAATAACAATTACGGTACTCGGTGTAGCCAGAGGCAGGAATATGCTTACACGTTCTTCCGCCAGACCGGGCGATAAGATTGCGCTTACCGGATACACCGGGCTTTCCACAGGCGGCTTTCGTATACTAAGCGACGAGAGATATTCAGAGGAAGGGAATGGGCAAATTATGAAGAGTGCCCATCTTATGCCTGTCCCCAGAATAAATGAGGCGGGGGTTTTATTACAATATGGAGTGAAAACCGCAATCGATGTTAGCGATGGTCTGGTCTCCGACCTTACTCATATTTGTGAGGCAAGCAAGGTAGGTGCGATAATAAAACAGAACCTGGTTCCGATACATCCCTCTCTGCGTTCATATTTCGGTGAGGAATGTATGGAAATGGCGTTAACCGGAGGTGAGGACTATGAACTGCTTTTCACCGCGCCGCAGGCGGTCATAGAGAAGATAAAAGAACGCCTGTCATGCCCGGTGACTATTATCGGAAGGATCACTGAAGGAGTTTCGGGACAGGTTACTGTTTATACTGTGGGTGGGCAGCTTACATGTGGGCAGGGAGGATGGGACCATTTCAGGAGGCAGGCCTGACCTGCATTATGAATAACTTTAATTTTCTTTCCAGAAGTCCGGAGCAAACACAGAGGTTTGGTAAGGCTCTGGGCGAGCTTGCGCTGGCCGGCGATGTATTTTTATTAACAGGTAACCTGGGTGCGGGCAAGACCTGTCTCACACAGGGTATAGCGTGGGGACTTGGAGTGCAGGAATATGCCTTTAGTCCCTCATTTGTACTGGTGCGCGAATATAAAGGCAGATTGCCTCTCTATCATATGGACCTCTACAGACTCGAGAATAGAGCGGAAATAAGAGATCTTATGCTTGATGATTATTTTGAAGCAGGCGGCGTATGTGTCATCGAATGGGCCGATAAAGGCATTGAAGAATTGCCGGTAGAGCATCTGTTGGTTGCACTTGATCATATAAAGGCAGACGAGCGCCTGATACATATAATACCGCAGGGTGAACGTTACCGTGTTCTGATATTATCTCTGAAAGATGAGGCATCAAAGTGGAACTGGCAATAGATACATCCACTCAGATTTCCGGTGCAGCTTTATCATCTGAGGGGACACTGCAGGCTGAGCTTACCTGGCATTCAGGACAAAATCACACTGTTGAGCTTATTCCCGCCATTAACTATTTGTTAAAGCAAAGGAACATAACGATGGCGGATATCTCCGCTGTTTTTGTAGCCCTTGGACCGGGTAGTTTCAATGGTTTGCGCGTGGGCGTAAGTACGGCGAAAGGCCTTGCCTTCGCACGCGGTATTCCGCTAATAGGTTTAAGCACGCTGGAGATTGAAGCTTATGTATTCGCGTTCACCGGATATCCGATATGCCCGGTGCATAATGCCGGACGCGGGGAAATCGCGGCGGCTCTTTACCGCCGTACGGATAAATGGGAATGTCTGAGGGAAGAACATATTACCACTGCCGATACGCTGTGCAGTTCGCTGACAGAGAAAACTGTTATATGCGGCGAGATTACATCACAGATGCTAGACGAATTAAAAGGCCGTTTGGGAGACAGGGCGATAATCCCTGATGCCGCGATCAGAATGAGAAGGACGGGATATCTATCCGAACTCGGATGGCAGCGATTAGCCAGTGGTCATCAGGATAATCCCGCCGCATTACAGCCGATTTATCTCAGAAAACCACCTATTACACAGCCGAAAAAGCGGCCTATTAAGAAATAAGAAAGGAGTAACTATATATGGAACGGAGTCTGGTTTTGATTAAGCCGGATGCTATACAAAGAGGACTGGCAGGCCAAATTATCGCGAGATTGGAGAGACGCGGCCTGAAGATCGTGGCAATGAAAATGCTGCAAATGGATGATAGCCTGGCAGGCAGGCATTATGCTGTGCACAAGGATAAACCCTTTTTTAAGGATCTTGTGGATTTTATTACCTCATGCCCTATTATAGCGATGGTGCTTGAAGGGAAGAATGCGGTGCAGGTTATCCGCACTACAATGGGCAAAACTAATTCCGCAGAAGCTTTGCCGGGTACGATACGAGGTGATTATGGCATCGACCTGCAGCTCAATATGGTTCATGGTTCCGATTCACCCGAGAATGCAGAAAAAGAGACAAGTATCTTTTTCAATGAAAACGAGCTTATGGACTATTCACGAGATATTGACAGATGGATTACTGGATCCTGAGAATGGGAATGGCGCTAAGCCATAATTCATCCAGCTTGTAATAGTCGCGCTGCTGACGGGAAAATATATGGACGATAACACCGCCCATATCCATCAACACCCATCCTGAATCTGAGGTTCCTTCGACATGGTGAACATAGAAGCCGTGTTGTTTGAAGGTCTTCTGAATTTCTTCGCGAATGGCGTCTATCTGGCGCTCGCTTTCAGCACTGCAGATGACAAAATAATCTGCAAAAGAGCAGATCTGCCTGGTATCAAGCATCACAATATTATCTGCTTGTTTCTCAGAAGCGGCTTCCACCGCTTTTCTGGCGACTTCTGTTATTTCCAGAACGTGCTCCTCCTGCGCCGTAAATGATTACTTTTTTATTATACCATACCGTGTTCAGCGGATTAATTATTGAGGCAAAAGGCAGAATTAATATGCGGCAAAGCCGGGTAGGAATGTGGCTATTTGTGGAATCAGGATCAATACTATGATGGCTATAACAAGAGCAACCAGAAATGGAGCAATTCCTTTAAATATTTTTTCAAGCGGTACATCGGGCGCTATCCCTTTAATCACGTAGACATTGACTCCGACAGGTGGTGTAATCACTCCCATCTCCGTAACCAGTACCACAATAATACCGAACCATATGGGGTCAAATTCAAGCGCGAGTACCAGCGGGAAGAAAATGGGTATGGTAAGGGTGATCAATGCCAGTGAGTCCATAAAACAGCCACCAATTGCATAAATAATGATTATTATGGCCATTATTGCTATCGGCGCAAGTGTGAGTCCGCTGGCCCAATCGGCAATCGTCAGCGGAATGGTAGATACGGCAATGAAGTGGCCGAAAACCACAGCTCCGGTTACGATAACCATGACCATGCAGGTGATGCGCAGGGCATCCTTTACAGCAAAAAGGAAGTCCTGCCAGTGAAGCTTTCTCCTGATTAGTCCTATGGCAATTGCCCCACCCGCACCGGCAGCTCCTGCCTGTGTAGGACTGAACCAGCCCAGCAGCAGACCGCCGATCACCAGGGCAAAAAGGATAATCATTTCAACTATACCGGACAGTCCCGTCAGTTTGGTTTTCCATGTAGTAGCCGGTGCTGCGGGTGCCAGCGATGGATTGCGCCAGCATATAAAGATGACAACTATCATAAATAGAAAAGCAAGCAATATGCCGGGTAGAATCCCGGCGATGAACAGCTTGCCTATAGACTGCTCCGTCAGGATGCCGTAAACAATAAGGACAGTGCTCGGAGGAATGAGAATGCCTAGACTGCCGGCCGCGGCAACACTGCCGGTGGCAAGTGAATCATCGTAGCCGTGGCGTTTCATTTCAGGGAGAGAAACTCTGCCCATAGCTGCTGCGGTCGCGTTGGTGGAACCACATATGGCTGCAAATCCTGCGCAGGCAGCAATACTGGCGATGGCAAGTCCTCCCCGCAGCTGCCCGAATAGAGTATAACTGGCGTCATATAGTCTGCGGCTCATTCCTGATGCATAGGCAATCGATCCCATGAAAACAAACATCGGTATCACAGTAAGTGAGTAGGATGAAAAAGTAGCAAAAAAATCACGGGCTATAAGGTTGAGCCCCGCATCAAGTGAGACCAGATAACAGAATCCTGCCAGTCCAACCATGGCAAGCGCAAAACCAACGGGTATTCCGATTAGCAGGATAAAAATGAGTACCAGTATACCTATAATACCGATGGAAACAGGAGTCATTTATTAAGCAGCTTCATTATCAGGTTAATGATTTCAGCTATCAAAACCAGGCATACCGCAAGCGCGCAGAATGAGATAGCATAGACCAGGGGATAAAAAGGAATTCCCTGCGTCATAGATACTTCACCTGTTTTTTGCAGTACTCGACCAAATTCAAAACTTTGCCATGCGATCACAATAAATAATGCCAAACTTAAAAACGATACCACAATAGACAATAGATTTTGTGCGTGTGTGGATAAGCGCATCACGATAAATTCGACTTTAATATGCCCCTGTCTTAGATATGTGTGGGCAATAGCAAAAGCAGTGATTATTGCGCCCATAAATCCCACGATCTCAATGGCTCCCGGCACAGGAGCTTTAAATACTTTTATGCCGAAAATATCAGCGATGGTAATCAGGAGCATTGCCGCCAGCCCTAACCCCGCTATCCAGTTTAACCATGTACTGAAAGAGTCGATGTATTTGTTTAACGATTTTCTCATCGATTTATTCATTAATAAGGGGTGCTCCGGAAAACTGTAGCCTTTATCCATGAGCACCCCTGAAACAAAGTCAGTTCTGAATTCAAGCGCTAGTTCTCGGGTACGAGCGGGAGCACATTCTGCTCAACCCATGAGTAGCTTTCATCTGCCGAAGGAGCTTTTGTGCTCCAGTATTCGACCTGTTTTAAAAGATACTCCTCATATTCCGCTCCGGCTAATCCCTTGCTGCTTATCTCTTCTATATAATTATTTATTACAGGTTGGGCTGCCTCAACCCATCTATTAACTTCCTGTGCGGGAAGTTCTATATACTCTTTACCTGACATTCCAACAAAGTAGTCCTGCCCCGCTTTGTCATAGTAGTTCCAAACTTTGCCGTGTTTATCTATCCACTCCGCACTGACATCAGTAAACACCTTTTTTACATTATCCGGTAAACTATTCCATTTGTCTGTGTTCATGACAACAAACATATTTGTTGTATTACCGACATCATAACATCCGGTAACATATTTCACTACTTCAGCCTGTTTCCACCCTTTAAGTACCTCCCTGGGTGCAAAACTGCCATCCACGACGCCTTTTGCCAGTAACTCATATGCTTCCCCCTGTGCGGCTCCATACCCTTTTGCTCCCAGACCCTCCATTATTTTAGCACCAATACCGGTTGCACGGATTATCATACCTTTTAAATCTTCAAGTTTGTTAACAGGTTTTTTAGTAGTAAAAATAACGCCGGGGCCATGTGCATGCAGATAGAGCAAATGTACATCATCAAGCTCGGCAGGTTTAAATTTTTGATAAAAATCATTTGCAACCATTGTAGCTACCCATCCGCTGGGGTATCCGTGCGGATAGTCAACCATTGTAGAAGCAGGGAAACGTCCCATGGTATACGCGAAACAAGACATTCCGATATCGGCAATACCTGAAACAACCCCGTCGTAAGTTTTATCAGCGGGGGTTAAAGTACCGCCCGGTAAATAGGTGAATTCAACCTGGCCATTTGTACGAGTACTGATCTCTTCGATCCATTGCTGTGCCAGCACAGAATTTAAATGTGTGGGAGGAAAAAAGTTGCTGTACGTTAATTCAATTGTCTTTGCAGGCTGTTCAGGAGTAGTTGGTGGCGATGGTGTTGATGACGTTGGCGGCTGAGAAGGGGCCGTGGGCTGCTGGCTGCAAGCAGCAGCTGTGATAAGCACAGTCATAATGAGTGCTGTAACCATCAATAATGAGACTACTAGTTTTCGTTTCATAAAGCACCTCAACTGAATTTTGCCTTATTTTTTACGGGGTTTTTCTCGACAACCCCGATAAAACGGCGAATACTATCGGACAATCTTAAATATAGTGACCTGTTGCCAGCTAAGTAGCACGTGCAGCCGATGTGTTACTATTGTATAAACAACATGTCTCTCTCATACTCAATTTTCGCCGCTGTTGAATACACATACAATCGATATATTTTACAGAAAAATTGTTTAAATAACCAGTTTGCACGTTATTATTTGTAAAGAGATGTCGCTGCAGATTATATTTATATATATATGTCAGGACACGGCATATATTTGTTCCGGAGTAGCTCATATGCGTTAAAAGTACGCCCATATAAGCATTAATTCATGAGATAAATGGCATAAACGTGATAAGATAATATGCAGATGCCGGTATTATAATAGCCACACGACATAGAATGTTTTTTTCTACTAATTCAATTCTGTTATAATTACGTTGGAGGCAAATAAATATATATGAAAACAAAGTGGTGGCAAGGCAGCCTTTTTTATCTTGTAATACTTATTGCAATCATTGCGCTTGCATTCAGTTTTTTCCCCATATCACAGGGGCCTGAAGAGCTTACGTATCATGATTTCATCGCTCAGGCCAAGCAAGGTCAGATAGATACTATAAGGCAAAAAGGTAATGTTCTTATCGGTATAAAAGACGATAAAGAGATAAGTAAGACATCTTTTATTGGAGGAACCAAGGATTTACGTGATTCTCTGGTAGATGAAGGCGTTTCCCTGAACGAAGGCGGAGTAAAGATAGACGTAAAAGCAGGTGGAGTTGATTGGGGCAGCATACTGCTCAGTTTTATTCCTCTTATATTATTCGGTGCTTTACTGTTTTTCCTGTTTCGCTCTGCGCGAGGCGCCAATTCACAGGCTTTCAATTTCGGTAAAAGTAGAGCCCGGCTGGCAGCGGAGAATAAACCTACTGTTACATTTAGTGATGTTGCCGGAGTAGATGAAGCCAAAGGTGAGCTTCAAGAAATTGTGGAGTTTCTTAAACAGCCGCAGAAGTTCCTTGCCCTCGGCGCGCGTATACCCAGAGGTGTGCTTCTGGTAGGGCCGCCCGGTTGTGGGAAGACATTAATAGCGAGGGCTGTGGCAGGTGAGGCGGCTGTCCCGTTTTATTCGATAAGCGGCAGTGAATTTGTTGAAATGTTTGTTGGGGTGGGGGCATCAAGAGTGCGTGACCTTTTCGATCAGGCAAAGAGAAATGCTCCGTGTATTGTATTTGTTGATGAGATAGATGCTGTAGGTAGACATAGGGGAGCCGGTCTGGGGGGAGGACATGACGAGCGTGAACAGACGCTTAACCAGATTCTGGTGGAGATGGATGGTTTCGATAGCCAGACCAACGTTATAGTCCTTGCTGCTACGAACCGGCCTGATATACTCGACCCCGCGCTGCTGCGTCCGGGGCGTTTCGACCGCCATGTTGTTATTGACCAGCCTGATATAAATGGACGCAAGGCCATTCTGGAGGTTCATACTAAAGGTAAGCCATTTGCCAAAGATACCAATTTCGAAGTCATTGCCAAGCAGACGCCCGGATTCAGCGGAGCAGATCTGGCCAATCTGGTTAATGAGGCGGCTTTGCTTGCTGCGCGGCGCAGCAGGAAAGATATTAGTGCTAAAGAGCTTGAGGATTCTATTGATAGAGTGATCGCCGGTCCTGAACGTAAAGGACGAATTATAAGCCAGAAAGAGAAGGAGATTACGGCTTATCATGAAGCAGGTCATGCGCTGGTAGCTAAACGGCTTCCCAACGCAGATCCCGTTCATAAGATAACTATTGTCGCCAGAGGTATGGCCGGTGGGTGGACTAGATTTCTGCCTACGGAAGATCGCCATTTCTGGACGCGTTCTCAGTTCGATGACATGCTGGCGGTGAGCCTGGCGGGAAGAGCTGCGGAGGAGATTGCCATAGGGGAAGTCAGTACCGGTGCACAAAACGATCTGGAAAGGGCAACAACTATTGCCCGTAAAATGGTAACCGAATACGGCATGAGCGATAGATTGGGACCGCGTACGTTTGGGAAACGCGAAGAACTGGTATTCCTGGGACGTGAGATACATGAGCAACGAAATTACAGTGAGAAGATAGCACTGCAAATAGACGAGGAAGTCCATATCCTTATTCAGCATGCCAACGAAACAGCAAAAGCTATCCTCAGCAGAGAAAGAGACAGATTGAAGCTGATTGCTGAGCGTTTGATGGTCGATGAAACCATAGAAGAAAAGACCTTCGAAGAGCTTGTGAGTGCGGAAATTCCGTCCGGCGAATTGGAAGGAACAACTGCCTCATAGCTGTCACACACTATATCAATAATTCTTGGTGGGAGTCATGATGATCGAATTAACCGCTGCCCCGGTTTTACCTGATAGTATATTGGAGACTTTAAAAAAGGACGAGTACGGCTCGATCATCACGTTTATCGGAACGATAAGGAATACCAGCAAGGATGGCAGAAAAGTCACTGCGCTCCGTATTGAAGCCACCGGTAGTGATGCGCAGGACAAGCTGAAAGCGATAGCGGATGAAGTGAAGCAGAAATGGCATCTACAGGATATCGTTATCCGGCGCCGGACAGGCACATTGAAAGTTGGAGAGATTGCCCTGGTAGTAGCTATTGCCTCCCGCAGCCGTGCTGAAGGGTTTGAAGCCTGTCAGTATATTATAGACAAGATCAAAGAGGGACACATTACCTCTGAGCAGGATATCTATCAGGTCTAGTTTGCTCTGTTGGTATCAGTATCATAAGAGCGAACTATCTATTTCGTTCAAGAATATATGCAGCCAGATTGAGCAGCGATTTGTGCGCGTCATTATCAGGTAGTTTCGCAATAGCCTGACATGCTTTATGGGAATAACCGGCAGCAATTTCCATACAATCATCGAGAACAGTCGATGACCGTATTTTATCTATGGCGCTGGAAATACTGTCTATATCGCGTTTTTCAATTATATTTTTGATGAGATTGTCTTCTTTGTTGATTTCTGAAAAGAGAATCGAAGGGAGTGTAACTGCTCCTTCCATCAAGTCCGATCCTACAGGCTTACCCAGTTTTGCTTCCTGACCGGTAAAGTCCAGTACGTCATCAACGATCTGAAAGGCGATACCGAAGTTGGTCCCGTATGCCTGCAATGCCGTAATTGTGTCTTCAGAGCAGTTTCCTAAAACAGCCCCTGATTCGGTGGCAGTAGAGAAAAGGCATGCAGTTTTGGCACTGACCCACTCGAAATAGTGCTGGCGGGCTTTCTTTCTATCAAAAAATATCCCGATTTGTGCCAATTCACCGCTGGATATCGTCATCAGCGTTTGAGAAAATAGCCTCACAACCCGCAGCACGCCCGTGCCGGCAACGAGATGTCCTGCTCTGGCAAAAAGATAATCACCCAGCAGTAGAGCGCTTGTCTCTCCCCATGCACTGCTCACTGAGGGTTTTCCGTGGCGTGTGGCTGAATGATCGACAATGTCATCATGGACGAGAGTAGCAATATGGAGCATTTCCAGACCGGCAGCCATCGGTTTAAGTATTTCAACATCGTAGTCCTGAAATTTACCCGCTAGCAAGGTGAGAGCGGGCCGGATTCTTTTACCTCCGTTCTGCAGGAGATATGAGAGCAATTCTGCCAGCAGAGGTGTTTTTACATCTGAAACGGATTTAAGGGTTTTTTCAACCTCTTTAAGGCCGTCTTGTACAGGTTTATATATCTCATTTAAATTCATTCTTATTGTCCTAACCGGCTCATTTCTTCATCAATTATACTTTCATCGAGCTTTTCGAATAAAGGTTGCGGAGCAGGCAATTTTTGTCCTGTAACCGGCATTTGGAGCTGCCAGGCTGCTGTACTTACGGTGCCTGGAAATCCCAGATATGTATGCAATCGTTCGGAACTGAATGGTAAGAACGGGTACAACGCTGTTTTTAATGCCGAAAGAACGGTCAATACGTTGTAGACAGACCTCGCTGCCGCGTCTTTGTCCTGCTTGATGGCTTTCCACGGAGCCTCGGTATCCAGATAGCGGTTTGCTTCCTGTGCAAGTGCCATCGCTTCTTTGATTGCTTCTTTAAAACGGCAGCGCTCGATGAGCGGGTCTACCGTATCGAGGAGGGACTTAGCTTTTTGGAAGATATCCTGCCCGCGTGCGTTCTGTGCAGGTGGATTGGGAACTGCCCCGTCGAAATTACGGCCGGTAAAAGTAAGAACTCTATGGATCAGATTGCCATATGTGGCAACCAACTCATCATTATTGCGTCTGACGAATTCACGCCAGGAAAAATCCGTATCGCTTGTCTCGGGCATATTAATCGATAGCATGTACCGCAGTGTATCGGGGTTATACCGTTTTAAATAATCTGGCAGCCATACCGCCCAATTGCGGCTGGTGGATAAACGTTTGCCCTCAATAGTTAAAAACTCATTGGCGGGGACATTGCTCGGCAATATAAGTCCACCGTAGCCCATCAACATCGAAGGCCAGATAATGGTATGAAAGGGAATATTGTCTTTGCCGATAAAATAGTAACTTTTAGCCCCCTCATTCCAGAATGACTTCCAGGCATCGCAGTCACCGCATGAAACCGCCCATTCTTTGCTTGCGGAAAGGTATCCGATTACCGCTTCAAACCACACATAAATGCGTTTGTTTTCAAAACCCGGCTGAGGAACGGTAACACCCCATTCCAGATCTCGCGTGATGGCCCTGTCTTTGAGCCCGCCCTGTAGTATGCCGAGAGTGAAATTGAACACATTTTGCCGCCAGTGAGTTTGTTGCTTGACCCATTTCAGCAAATCGTTCTCGAATGAACTCAGCTTAATAAAGAAATGCTCGGTATCTTCAAAGCGGGGAGTACCAGAACAGATACGGCAGCGGGGTTCGATAAGCTCGCCGGGATTTATTGTGTGACCGCATTCATCACACTGGTCTCCACGGGCGTTTGTAAATCGGCAGTGAGGACATATCCCCTCGATGTAACGGTCAGGCATGAAGCGTGCACAGCTCGGACAATATGCCTGGGCCATGGTATTTTTATAGAGGTATCCTTTTTTCAATAGACTGTTAAAAAGATCATGCACAACTTCAGTGTGATTTGCTGTCCCCGTGCTGGTGAACAGGTCGAATGAAATCCCCAGTTTTTGCCAGCATTCAAGAAATTCTTCATGATAACGGGCGGCAATTTCAGCCGGTGATTTCTTTTCCTGTTCGGCTCTGAGCGTAATTGGAGTACCGTGCTGGTCGCTGCCGGAGACCATGAGAACATTATTCCCTTTCAAACGATGATAACGTGCGAATATGTCTGCCGGCAGATAGGCGCCGGCAATATGGCCGAGGTGTAGGGATCCGTTTGCATAGGGCCAGGCAACTCCGATAAATATATGCTCAGACAATTCTTACCTCTTTTCCTTCAGTGGAGAGAACATTCCCGCATTACGACGACAGGTCTTCGGTGAAGAAGGTAAGTACCTTTTCCCCTTTTTCCATAACATGAGCTGCCATTTTATTAGCCAGACAACAATCGATGCAGATACGTTCTTTATCCGCGTTTTCGTCCTCTTTTTCTATAAGCAGATACCGCTCACCATGTTCGATAGTTCTATTACACATGCTGCAGGTGAGTACTCCTATTGCAATACATCCGCGGCGCATCTGTGCCATTTTATTCTCCTTTAGTCAGCTTTAGCCACAACTGATAAATCTTCTTTTTAGGTATTCCGCTTGTAGCGGATACGTAGGCAACGGCTTCTTTTGTACTAATACCCTTTTTATATAGCTCAAGCAGGTGTTTTTCAATTATACCTGTAATCTGTACTTCATGTTCAGACCTGCCTTCAATTACCAGAGTGAATTCCCCTATCGGTTTCTGAAAATAATCGGCCGCACGACTGATGGTACCTCTATATATTTCCTCATGCAGCTTTGTCAACTCTCTACAAACAACGATTTTTCTGTCTCCCAGAATTTCCAGCATGTCCCTTAAAGATGCGGTTAACCGATGCGGAGATTCAAAAAATACCATAGTTCTGGGTTGTTCTGCAACAGAATGGAGTAATTGGCTCCTCTCACCCTTGCGGCGGGGCAGGAAACCGAGATAAGTGAATTCTTTGGCCGGTAAACCCGAGACAGCGATTGCAGCTACAGGTGCCGAAGCTCCGGGGATGGGAACAACAGCTATATTGTTTTCAATAGCTGCATTAACCAATTCGACAGCCGTATCGCTAATGCCGGGCATGCCTGCCTCCGAGACCAGCGCTACATCGTTTTCTTTAAGTACGCTTATGAGATAGTTAAGTTTTTCCAGTTTGTTGTGCTCATAATAGCTGGTAAGCGCAGTTTGTATATTGTATTTTTTCAATAAATGGCGTGTTGTGCGTGTATCTTCTGCAGCAATCAACTTGACCTGACCTAGTAAACGCAAGGCGCGCAAAGAAATATCTTCCAAATTACCGATGGGCGTAGCTATGATGTAGAGTGTTGGCACAATGTAACTGTACCATTATATCTTACCTGTTGGAAGCGGTCTAGTCCGTGTATGGGTTCAGTACATTAGTGACACATGACCTCCTTTTTGTTCTGCTCCCATT
>CAZFIM010000014.1:0-46649 GCA_964519615.1 uncultured Dehalococcoidales bacterium | reverse complement strand
CCACTATGGACCCGTTGAACCAGAGTTTGGTAGCTGTGCCTATAATTATATTGTACGAATTTGGTATTCTACTCGCACGGATAGCACATCGTAAACATAAAGCAAATAATATAGAATAGAACGGTTCCCGCGTAAAGGGGAGCGTATAGGTCCCGGTGGGCTTCGCGGACTTCAACTCCGTTGGGAGGCATGAGCAATGTCTTCGGTGGGTTCGACTCCCATACGCTCCCGCCATATTGACAACATTATATTTCCGTCTTATAGTAACGGCATAACCCCACTGAATGTTTGTCTTCAATATTTTTGTGGAGGATAATAGCATGCGCAACATATTGAAAGAGTTCCAGGCATTCGTTATGCGAGGAAGTGTGGTAGACCTGGCAGTAGGCTTTATTATCGGTGCTGCATTCAGTAAGATCGTCACCTCTTTTGTTTCAGACGTCCTCATGCCTCCGATAGGTCTGGCCTTGGGCAAGGTAGATTTTTCAAACTTGTTCGTCAATCTTTCCGGACAGAGATTCGATTCACTGGAAGCAGCAAAGGCAGCAGGCGCTGCAACTATCAACTACGGCCTCTTTATCAATACATTGATTGATTTCATCATCGTAGCGTTCGCTCTGTTTCTGCTTATCAGGCTCGTCAATCAACTGCACCGCAAGCAGGAAGCCACTCCCGCCGAACCTACGACTAAGGACTGCCCCCACTGCTTTACTTCCATACCTATCAAGGCAACGCGATGCCCTAACTGCACCTCTGAGTTGAATACATAGAATATCTTAAAAGCGCCATTAATGTTCACTACGTGATTAGTGCTGTGGGTTATACAGCTACGCCTCTAATCAATGGTGAACACCTGAACCGGAAGTAGCATATTCCATAAGCCGGTGTGCCGTTATTATATAGCCATGCGCTCCGATAATCAGGTATAATCCTCTATTATTGTATTCGTTCACATAGCAGAACGGCCGAAGCAGGATTGCACCCGTCATATTCTGTATAATGGAGACATATTTATGAGATATGCAAGCAAACTGATCATCAGCATCGCAGTCTGCGAAATTGTGGGGGTTTCCGCTGAAATCTTGAGCTCAGGCGCTCTAGCATTATGGTATGATGCGCTTGAGAAGCCCATCTATGCCCCGCCGGCATGGCTGCTTTCCCCTGTATGGTTTGCCCTCTTCGTTCTTACCGGTATTGCAGCATCTATTCTTTGGCACAAAGGACTGCATATCAAGCCGATCAAAACAGCCCTTCTATTCTTTCTTATAATGCTCGTCCTTAATGCAGGGTGGTTTGTAGTCTTTATAAACTATCACTTAATTCTTTACGGAGCCATCTTACTGTTGCTGTTGTGGGTTATCATGCTGCTGACTACCGTCAAGTTCTATAATTTCTCCGCAGTCGGCGGCAGTCTCATGATACCGTATATATTATGGGTGACCTATTTAGCCGTGGTGAATGTATCGCTGTTACTAATGAATTGATAATAATCTGTTCTATTTGGCCGTCGCTTTTACCCGTTCTGCTTGAGACATATCCGCCACCTTTCTTACCTCAGCTACATCCAGCTTCAACCCGTCAGCAACGCGCCTGCCGTAATCAGGATCGGCCTTATAGAACAGGGCAGTCTGGCGAAGTTGAATGCGGCTCTGCGCCTTACCAAGATGATTAATAATATTATCTATTAAATTATCCCTGTCCCTGTCATTCATCACACGCCGGAAAAGCTCCCCCGGCTGGAAAAAATCATCATTTGGATGGCGGTAGGGATGCCTCGCTGCCTGACCTGAGACCTCGAAAGCTGGTTCGTCCGTATCGGGGTGTGGTTCCTGTCCCCCAAAGCTATTGGGGTAATAATTGGGGTTGGCATCGAAATTATTGTCCGTACGCATATATCCATCCCGTTGATAATTATCTACAATTATACTTCTTGGCATATTGATGGGAATAAGGTGATAATTAGGCCCAAGACGGTGGCGATGAGTATCATGATAGCTGAAAAGCCGTCCCTGCAGCAGCTTATCCGGCGAGGCTGCAATACCCGGCACAAAGTTCGCCGGGGAAAATGCAGCCTGTTCAACCTCTGCAAAGTAGTTCCACGGATTGCGGTTAAGTACTATTCTGCCAATGGTTGTAGTGGGATAATCCTCATGAAACCATACCTTTGTCACATCAAAAGGATCAAAACGATACTTGCCTGCTTCCTCAGGAGGCATAATCTGTACTTCTACCCGCCATGATGGATGTTCTCCTCTTTCTATAGCCTCATATAGGTCGCGCGTGGCGTGATCAGGATCCTGGCTCTTTACCTTATCTGCTTCATCACGCGTCAGGTTTTCAATACCTTGTTCGGTCTTGATATGGTATTTCACCCAGTAATAATCACCCTGTTCATTGTACCATTTAAACGTATGGCTGCTATAACCGTTCATATTACGATACGTCAGAGGGATGCCCCTATCTGAAAAAAGAATAGTAACCTGATGCAGTGATTCCGGTGTGAGTGAAAGAAAGTCCCAGAACATATCCGCATCCTTAAGATTGGTTGCCGGATTGCGCTTTTGGGTATGTATAAAATCAGGAAACTTAAGCGGGTCTCGAATAAAGAACACTGGCGTATTATTCCCCACCAGGTCATAATTGCCGTCTTCCGTATAAAGTTTTATCGCAAATCCACGCGGATCGCGTTCCGCATCCGCAGAACCCCTCTCCCCCCCTACCGTCGAAAAACGAACAAAAAGATCGGTACGCTTCCCTTTTTTGCTGAGAAATCTCGCTTTTGTATAGCGGGTAACATCATCTGTTGCTTCAAAAAAGCCGTATGCACCGGCTCCCTTGGCATGTACAACACGTTCCGGAATCCGCTCCCTATCAAAATGAGCCAGTTTCTCCAGTAGATGTATGTCCTGAATAAGGGCTGGGCCGTAACTTCCTGCAGTAACCGTGTTCTGGTCATTTTCCACTGACCTGCCGAAATTATCGGTAAATTTTCTCTCGTCTTTTGTCATTTCAACACCTCTCCTTTAACAATACCCCCATACACATAATGACATTTTGACTATGGCAAACAGGTGCAAAATCTATTGCGCAGGTATGTATGCTATTATTGTAGCGTCAGGTTAAATAGATGTAAATACCTGATATCTAGCTGCAAATTGAATTACAGCGAATATACTTTCCACGACTATGGTCCTATGTTGCAAGTACTAATTGCCTATTTAACCTATAGATAAATTCAATTAGAATAAAACCACCCTTTCCTCTTATAGGATTAACGGTTGGAAGGCGATTATTGCTACCCTCTGAATGTGTAACGAATCACTGATTAACACAGAGTGCGGTATAAAAGATGAGTTCTGCAGAAAATCAATTGAATAAATTGCAATCCCTGTACACTTTGTCATATACACTTGCTCAACCTCTCCCGCCGGATGATTTTCTCAAACAATCTCTGGAAAAGTTATGTCAGGCAACCGGTGCTGACATAGGTCTCATATATATTCTGGATCTGGATGAGAAAGCCCTTATACTGCGCTCTTTCAGCGGGATAAAATCAAATGATGTTATTCGGAGAATTACCGCGGTCAAGTACAGTAAAGCGGAATTCCTTAAAGTACCACGCTGGAAACTGGCGGACATGTCCCTGGCGGACATATTCGGAGAGTCAACTCTTTTTAACATAGCGAAAGAAATGCGTGATGAGCAGGTCCAATCTATCTGCGCCTCAGCTTTTTCAGGAAGAAGCAGGACGGTGGGTGCTGCAATATTGGCCGGCCGTAAACAACAACAATTCGGACAAATCGACTACACTCTCCTCAGAGCTGTTGCTTCACAGATTGGATTGGTCATGGAAAATATCTCTCTTCTGGCTAAGATTAAAGACCTGGAGACAGTAGACCGTATATCGGGTTTTTACGATAAAAGGTATTTTCAACAAAGGTTGGGAGAAGAGATTATGCGCGGCTCCCGTTACGGCCTGACTTTCTCACTTATTGCGCTTAATATTGATAACTATAAAAGATATTCTGCCATACGCGGAACCAACGCGGAAAACGAGCTGATAAAGACTATCAGTTATGTAATTCGTGACTCCATCAGGAAAACGGACTTATCCTGCAGCTTTGAGCGGACAAATTTCCTGATTATGCTCACCCACACCCCCCTTCAAGGTGCGATAATAGTAGCTGAAAGAATACGTAAACGTATTCAGGATGTCTTCGGTCTGGAAAGCCGTTCTTCTCACTTCAAGTATACTGTGAGCCTGGGGATAGCCTGTTTTCCCACTGATTCAACTATGGATGACAGGCTAATCAGCTTAGCGCAGCTCGCGCTGAGCAAAGCGGTGCAAAATGGTGGCAATCAAATCTGTTTGGCATCTGATATTCAGACGCCGATTACTCTGGCAGAGCTTAATCTTTCCAGTAGTCTGCAGAACAGTATCCAACAAATCAACGCAGAAAATATATACAGGGTTGCCATATCCATTGATAAGAAAAACGGCAGTAACCACTCGGAAGAGGTAGCCGGTATCGCAGTCTCAATTGCTAAAATGCTTAATCTGACACAATATAATATTGAAAAGATCCGCAAAGCTGCGCTTCTTCACGATGTAGGTAAAATCGCTATTCCCGACGCATTAATGAACGGCACCCCGTATTCTGACCTTGAACGTAACGATGCTTTTTTAAAGCATCCGGAACTAGGTGCGGCCATTGTCAGACAAATACCTGAACTGGCATTATGCGCTCCGGCAATAAAACATCATCATGAAAGACATGACGGAAGCGGCTTCCCCGATAATCTCAAAGGCGAGCAAATCCCCATGGATGCAAGGATTATTTCTGTTGCTGAAGTTTATGCTTATTTAACCCGATCACCAAACCTTGAAAAAAACCTTACACCGGAGCAAGCAGTAAAAGAGCTTCAATCACGTCCCGGAAAATTCGATCCGGTGGTGCTGATCGCTCTGGAAAAAGCCGTCTTTTACGCGCTGGCGTCACAGAAATCCTGAGAAGTATTTCTTTTACTATAAAGAATTATTAACTCTGTGCCGCTGCCAGCCATTTATACTGTAGTAGATCTCATCTTTGCTGGTCCACGTTATTGCTGTTTGAGCAAGCTGATCGCGGTTAATACAATAATTGAAGCAGCCAGGCTTATAGAAAAACATAGTATTAACATTTCATTATCTCCTGTGCTAAAAAGAATCCCCGGTGATGCAACATATCCCAGCACTGCTACCGGTGTGAGAATCCATATTAGCATCATAAGAAGCTTCCTGTTCATTTCAAGCCTGCTTTCTACGCACGATATAATAAAAATAGTAGTAAATATCAGAGCTGAAAACATGACATATTGGTACCGGTCACGTCCATTACTTGAGTACCATATACCGATAGGCAATCTGCGGATAAATATCAACCCCATAAAACGCGCTAGAGACAGCCTTCATCACGCAGTATGCTGCGTACCTCCGCCCGGGCTGCTGCCAACGCTACATCATGTTCAATAAAGCTGAGCAGCCCCTTCTTAATAATAGAATCCAGGTAAATACCCGTTGTTATCTCCACATCCTCTGTCTCTGCGTGGAGCTTAAGTACGTATTCCCGCATTCTTTCAGTGTATTTAAGTGCTTCAGTCATTACCTTACGGGCCAGTTTTCCGGTAAACACACCGTGATGCTCCAGTGCCACAATATCGAAGTCCAGACACATCATACGTTCCATTGATTGATGATACAGCCGGTAGTTATACTGCGGCGAAGGCTTATAATGCAGCGATCTGATGCGTCCGGCTGGAACCGGTACCGCATCAGACGGAAAAAGCATTTTAAATGCAGGGATGTAAACAGCAATAGAACAGCGGGTATGTCCGGGAACTTCAATAATCTGTGCCTCTACGCCCGCACCGATATCGATAATATCGCCGTTCTGCACCGCTCTGTCGACACTAACACACTTAAAGTCCGCACCCATTTCAGTGCACCTCACATCCACTCCCATTAAAACGGCAGCTCTCTTATTGGATAAAGCAATATGTTGCATAACTTTTTCCTTTTTGAAAAGATCTGATGCATAAGCAGAGGCTATCACCTCAAGACCGGGATAGTACTTCTGTAAAAAATGCACAGCTCCGCAATGGTCTGCGTGCGAATGCTGAATAATTAGTTTTGTGGGCGCTATTTCCTTTGTATTTAACGCAGCGATTTGCTCTGCAAGAAGAGGTACTATATGAAGCATCCCTCCACCTACAATGAGGGCATCATTGGCGATAACGTTATAAAGACAGGTTTCGTATGTCCCCATAAACGTCAGGTGTTTGTTAATTCTCCCCGGTTTAGTAATCCACATTGATTGGCATCTGCATTATAATGTAAATAAAACCGGAGTACACTTAATACGCCTGCGGGAAATCATTACCTGTACAATAACCCTGTTTTAAGCTCGGCTGTAATAATCTTTATTATAGTATTAACCGTTTCTTAAAAGCAGTTGCGGACACGTACACAGGTGAAGCAACCTCCCTTTGTATATTTATAACTGCTGTTTATGGAACTTAGACCAAACCGCAGCAACAGTTTGCCAAATTGCCTGCTATAATATAAATTGTAACAATCAATTTGCCTGAGAATCACAATATAGTATTATTCGGTAGTAATAATAACAGATACTCTCTCATAAGCAGGACATGGAACGTTATTCAAATAATACAATAAGATTACTGCTCATAGAAATACTTATTATTGTCGCTGTTGTCTGCGGAGCATTCTTTATCCCGTTCAAGGAGATACCGGTTTACACGATGGAAACCTATACTGTGACCGAGTATCAAAGACATTCCTATCAAGAGACAGAAGAATATGAAGTTTCCAGGACTAGAAATGACGATTTGATTCTTGACCTGCGCCTGGAGATGAACGGTAATCAATGGTGGAGAGTCTGGATGAAGCAATCCGGTGAAAGCATCAATTTCTACGCCAGCGAGTGGAATGTAGAAACGGATAATCCCATGCTTACCCTCCCCTTGAAACCAGAGAGTACCATTACTATGGAATGGCTTTCTCTATGGCCGGATGGTAAAGAAATTCACGGGCTTTCACTTAATGAAGAAAAATTCAGTATTCCAGGGCAGCTGACCAACGATCCTGAGGCTATAAAAGCGTATATCACCGGCAATGCCCTGCAGCATGTATACAGCCCCAAAGGGATAATCACCGAAAACATCGAGGGAATACTGGTAATGGGTCTGATACATGAAGATACAGAAAAAACGGATACGCCTCAGGTGCTCAATGTACGTTTCTCACATCAGTGGGACGATATAGAAACCGCAACAAGAGAAGTCACCAGATACAAATCGAGTCCTGTAGAAATAGAAAAACAAAGGCCCGTGATACTCACGCCCCGTTATTCCATGTGGCAGCTTATCTTCAGTGGAAAAGCAATGCAATTATTAAAAGGTGAATTGTAGAGGCCTGACTGCATATCTTTAGAAGGTATTGACAAGGATGAAAAAGGATGAGAAGAAGACCAAAGCTGAGCTAATCGAGGAACTCAATGCCATGCGGGCTATGCTCAATCGGGAAAGTATTAACGGATACAGCAGAACATATCTTTCCCAGCAAAGCGATGATATACGACGTTACCTTGACCTCGCTGATGTCATTATCATAGTGGTGAACAAAGATGAGACGATTGCACTCATCAACCGTAAAGCATGCGCTCTCCTCGGATACTCTGTTCAGGAGCTTACCGGAAAGAATTTCTTCTCAACCCTCATCCCCTCCAAACTCCGCAGCGGATTACGCAAACAATTCAAATGGCTGATGTCAGGCAAAATTGAGCTCATCCAGATACAGCATGAAAATGCCGTACTGACCAGGGAAAATAATGAAAAGATCATCACATGGCAAACCTCAGTTCTAATGGATGAGATGGGTAATATTAACGGAATGGTTGCCTCCGGTGTCGATATCACAGAACGCAAGCGGGCTGAAGAAGCTTTGCGGGCAATGTTATTCCTCGATGAGCTCACCGGCTTATATAATAGACGCGGCTTTCAGGCAATGGCCAGACAACAACTGAGCTTGAGTAACCGCACCAAGAGTGAACTGCTTTTGCTTTTTGCCGATATCGACGGCATGAAAAGTATCAATGATACATTCGGACATCAGGAGGGCGATCAAGCGCTGATAGATGCGGCGCACATTCTGCGGTGTACATTCCGCGAGTCCGATATCATAGCGCGTATAGGTGGAGACGAGTTTGTAGTGCTTACCGTAGGCAGCAATGATTCAAATGCACAGACAATACTTCAACGCTTACAGCAAAACCAAACGGAATTTAATAACATGCAGGACCGCCCCTATAAGCTCACTATGAGTACAGGTATAGCATGCTACGTATCACAGTTTCCTCATTCCATTGATGATTTTATCGCCCGCGCCGATAAATTGATGTACCAGCAAAAGCGAGAGGGAAATAAGCAGGAATAGATAACGCCCGTTTAATACCCGCAGGGATGGGAGGCTGCTTTAACGGCAGAGGAAATAATTGATGAACCGGTGAAAATCAGAACCCTCCACACGCTACTGAAGGAGGGGCCGGGCTACATGTTACAATAATGTCATTTCCAATGTGGAATCTCAGAGAATCTGTCTATCTCGCCACGCGCAAATCACCTACCCGTCGTGTAAGTTTTTTATCATCCATATGGTCCAGCAGTGCCTGTGCATATTTCCGGCTGTTGCTGAACATATCACGCACTTGCGCAAGTGAAATACTCCCATTTTGACGTGCATAGTCAAGTACCTTGCCAACCATATCATCATAGGCAGCTTTTGAAAATATAATTCCGCCGGTTACCCGTATTACTTGGCCCTGGTCAATAAGCATCTTAAGTAAATCAGGCTCAATTGAGCTCGCATCAGGCGGGGCATATGGATTTTTCTGCAGTTGATGCAAATATGTATCAACTTTCTCCCGCTGCTCCCGACTGAGTTTGATCTCGTATTCAGGCAGGCGGACCTCCGCACCCGTATCAATTAGTAGTCCGTCAGTAAACATCCTCTGCAGTATCGGCGATCCGGAAGAAATATTCAATTTCCGGGTTAACTCCCCTTTGGGCATACCTGAACGTGCGGGGAATTTAGCATGATACTCCTTCAACTTGTTGACTGCCTGCCTTGTCAATTTCACCCAACCCGGTGCTGTGAAAAGAAATCTGCCGGAGCCATCAGCTATACTGGTAATTCTTTTATTCTCAATAAGTCGTTTCAGAGTCTGTTCAAGTTCATCTGCGGATACGTTGCTTAGTACAGACAACTGCTCTTTTGTAAGCGGTTGTCTACTTTCCAATATCGCATAAATTGTATCTTCGCTGCTGCCTGTGCCAATCGCTTCCAGAGTTTCAAGTACATCGCTGCGAAATCGTCTATGTCTGCGCGCAGCGGCACTGATAATAGTTCCTCCGCCCAAAGTGTCCATTGGAGAGCGAATAATGTAATGGTCACCTTTCACCGCAGCTACCGTACGGGCAAGTGTGAATTGAACCCATGCACTTTGACCGGGAGGAACATCCTCGCCTTCAAGCAAATGTACTCGTGCCATTACCTCTTCGGTTCCCGTAAAAAACGTGACCATCGAACCATGACGCAGAGGGTGTTTACAATTATCAAGCATTCGTAATTTTCCGTCTATACGGCTGGTAGGTTTTAGCCAGCCGGGACTAGTAATCACATTACCGCGCTGGATATCGGCAGTTGTTACTCCTGCCAGATTGGCAGCCACTCTATTGCCCGGGCCTATGGTATCGACTCTGTTCTTGTGAGATTGAAGCCCCCGCAATCTTGCAGTCAACCCGCGAGGTTGTATCTCAACATCTTGTCCCTGTGATAGTATGCCGTCAATGAGAGTGCCGGTTACCACGGTACCCGCCCCAACAATTGTAAAAATACGATCAACAAACAGCCGCGGCCTGCCTATATCCTTTTTAGGTTCTATATGCGCAAGCAGGGAATCGATTGCTGATAACAATTCCGGCAGTCCTTCCCCTGTTAAAGCGGAAACGGAAAGAATAGGAACGTTTGATAATGTCGTCGGCTGAACCAGCTCCTCAACTTCCATTTTCACCAGTTCCAACAATTCGTCATCGACAATATCCTTTTTAGTAATAACCGCTATTCCATTGCGGATTTCCAGCAAATCGAGTATCGCCAGGTGTTCTCTGGTTTGAGGCATTACGCCTTCATTGGCAGCAACCACGAGGAGGGCCAAATCTATGCCTCCCACACCAGCAAGCATATTTTTGACAAAACGTTCATGCCCCGGAACATCAATTATACCAACCTCATTACCGCTGGGAAGCTTTAACCAGGCAAAACCAAGATCAATGGTCATGCCCCTCTCTTTCTCTTCACGCAGCCTATCCGGATCGATGCCGGTTAATTTCTCGATCAGCAGCGATTTACCGTGGTCGATATGTCCGGCGGTGCCAATTACAAACACACTTCTGCTCCTTCTATGAGCATTAACTATAACCTGCTAATACTATCGGACAATGCATTACATATAGTTTTGGGCAAGATGTTTCAGGGCATTAATGACAATTATATCCTGTTCAGGCAAAACCGTTCGGGGATCGAGGTATAGCGTGTCCTCGCCAATCCGGCTGATAATGGGGGGCAGGGAACGGCGCAATTCCCGATTTAACCTCATTATCAGCTTTCCCGGGTTATTAACCGTCCTTTTATTTATGGAAACAAGTTTTGTCGGAATAGTGGTGCCGGGGAGACTGCCACCTCCAAGCATAGTCTGCCCGTCAATCACCTCCACAAACCCGCCAAGCTCTTCAGCCCAGAGAAAAGCACGTTTTTCTATCTCTGAGAGTGAAGTACTGATCATGCGCCATACCGGTATTTTCAATGCCGCCTCATCCTTCATATAATGCAGCAGGGTTGTTCCCAATCCTGCTATGGTCATTTTGTCTATACGTAAAGCACGCGCCAGCGGATGTTTCCTTAATATGTCAATATATTTTTTACAGCCAACGATAATGCCCGCTTGCGGTCCACCTAGCAGTTTATCACCGGAAAAAGTTGCAATACCGGCACCGCTGGCAATACTATCCTGTACCCGCGGTTCCATATCAAGCCCGAAAGAAGATGTATCCAAAAGACAGCCGCTGCCCAGATCATCCAGCACCGGAATATCGTATTTACGGCCGATAGCCACCAATTCATCAAGGGATACGCTATGCACAAAGCCCTCCACCCGAAAATTACTGGGATGTACCCTCAGCAAGGCTGCTGTACGCGGTGTTATCGCCCTCTCATAATCATAATCATAAGTACAATTAGTTGTACCTACTTCTACGAGTTTAGCACCGCTTTGCCTCATAACATCAGGAACCCTGAATCCTCCGCCTATCTCTACTGCCTGTCCCCTGGAAACAATGACCTCTTTTCTCCTGGCAAGGGCCGTAAGTACAAGCATCACCGCAGCAGCATTATTGTTAACTACCAGGGCTGCTTCTGCTCCCGTTAATCTGCAAAGAACCGGCTCAAGATGAATGTTTCTGGATCCTCTGGTGCCGCGCTCCATTTCAAACTCCAGATTGCAGTAAGTTGAAGCTATATGTGCCATTGCGTCAGCTGCCTCCCTGCTTAAAGGCGCACGGCCCAGATTGGTATGCAAAATCACGCCTGAGGCATTAATGACATAGCGGAGTTTCAAGCTGGTTATCTCTTTAATTCTACTGACAACTGACTTGATTATCTCCTCCGGTATGGGAGATGCTTTACCTTCTGATATTGCATTACGGCCTTCTTCTATTACCTCCCTTACCAGGTTGACAACCAGATGGTGTGGATAGGTATGCACAATACGTTGCATACGCCTATCAGAGAGAATTTTATCAACTGCCGGTAAACTACGATATTGACTTCCACCCATAGGACACATTGTACACCATCATAGTAAAAGTAATAAATAGAACCTGTGTTTTTCTTATGCAGTGAAGTTATCAAGGGACAATCTACTATATGGCAGCTAAGGATTGCTTAAATTGAAGCAGCAACACGTTTTAGATGAACAATAGTCGGAACTGGTCCGGGGAGGACGGTATCTGTAATGTCTGAGACCTCAATTTTATTAGCCCCTGGAACAGCCCTATTGAGAAGCATGTAAAAGCCCGGCAATTTTTTCAAGCATAAATGCGGGTTCTACCGGTTTGGTAATATACTCGCTCGCACCAATTTCCATGCCAAAACGTATATCTTCTTCCTGAGATTTTGCCGATATCACTAATATGGGCATCGTATTCATATCAGGCCGTTCACGTAGGCGCTGGCATACCTCAAAACCATCGATTCCCGGCAGCATAATATCCAGTATTATTAGATCAGGATGGTGTTTAATAGCCTTGCTCAGACCTTCATAACCATCATGAGCCTTGATAACTTCATAGCCGGCATGCTCAAGAGTATATTCCGCCAACCTGGCCGCGCTAATATCATCTTCTATGATTAATATGAGCGAATGATTGTTTTTCAGTTTAATCTCCACAGTAGCTCTTGTAATAAATACGTATTACTTGCCCCTATTGTTTATTATGACATATACGACAAAAGGTGCAAGTGGTTGGCTATTAGTGGATAAAAAATCAAAAAGAAATAATCAGGAACGGCCGTTAATATTATGGCTGAAACTACTGACAACATTAAGAATATCTTCGTTAGAGAAAGGTTTTTTTATCACAACAAAAGGTCCTCTCTCCATAACCCGTTCCATTAATTTTGAATCCGGATATCCGGTCACAATAACAATTGGCGTTCTGATGCCCATGTCCCTTATTCGATGAATAAGCTCGGCGCCATCCATCTCCGGCATCATTAAATCTACAAACATCAGATCAAAATTTTGTCGTGAAATAATATTGAGGACATCTGAGCTTTTGAGAAAGGTGGTCACATGATAACCGTTTCTCTCAAGAACATCCTTAAAAAGCCGCCCGATAACGGGCTCATCATCGATAACCAGAATATGATCGATCCTGTTAATGCTCCTGCTCAACATCCATTGTTCTATCTGATCTCTGTCAAAACGAAATTGCTTTCCTATTCTTACTGCAGGAATTTCACCTTTCTTGGCCTTGCGTGTAATGGTCACAGGGTTCAATTTCAATAGTTCAGCAAGCTCGTGTGACGTCAGATACTCTTTCACTCTACTCAATCCCCCGCATTTTCAAAGCATTTTATAGTATTATAATGTATTAGTCAAAATAATCCTTATTTTAACATCATAACTTTAACATTATGTATATCATTCTAGATTTTTCATTGAACACTGATAATACCCTCTGTCACCTTGTAGGGGCTTGCGTTGCAGCTAATGGAAAAATGGCTTATCATAACCATATATTTGTAGCTCTCTCCATACGAAAACAGGAGTTCAATGGCAGAAAAAAAAACTTACCGTTTAACCCAAATTGTAAGCGGAGCGGGCTGAGCATCCAAATTGGGTCCGGGTGACCTCAGTGAAGCGCTCTGCGGTCTGCAGTTGCCCTTTGATCCGCGGGTAATTTGCGGCATGGAAAGTCTGGACGATGCCGGAGTGTACAGACTCAGGGATGACCTTGCCCTTATTCAGACCATCGATTACTTTACACCCATAGTCGATGATCCTTACGCATTTGGTCAGATCGCGGTGGCAAACGCCTTAAGCGATGTATATACCATGGCCGGCAGGCCTTTGACTGCACTAAACATTGTATGCTTCCCTCTCAAATTGCTGGATATTTCATACTTACGAGAGATACTTAAAGGCGGGTTGGACAAAATGGCAGAGGCAGAGGTTATCCTGCTTGGAGGACATACGGTTGAAGATGCGGAGCTTAAGTATGGTCTGGCAGTGACCGGAATTGTCCACCCCGATCAGTTATTGATGAATTCAGGTGCAAGGGCAGGCGATAAACTCATTCTCACCAAACCGCTTGGTACAGGCATTATCAATACAGCGCATAAAGCAGCAATGGCCAGTGATAAAGCAGTGCGCATAGTAACTGAAAGTATGAGTTCGCTCAATAGAAAGGCCTCCGAGATTATGTGCCGGTATACAGCACACGCCTGTACGGATATAACGGGTTTTGGTTTTATCGGACATGCCGCAAACCTCGCGCGAAACAGCAAGGTCGGGTTTATCATCCACGCAGAGCAGATACCTCTCTTTCCTGAAGTCACCGACTATGCAAAAATGGGACTCTGCCCGGGAGGTTTATTTAGAAACAAAGAGTTTTATTCCGGAATACTCAGGTTTGAGAAACATATCGATACTACCATTGTCGATATCTTCTTTGACCCGCAAACATCCGGCGGATTGCTGATCGCCCTTCCTGAAAAACAAGCGGAACCGCTACTTGATCACTTACACCGTGAAGGCATACCTGACGCCGCTCTTATTGGTGAAATAGTGGAAGAGCACCCGGGTATAATACAGATTGTTTAGTGCACACATCGCAAAAATAATATTTTTCTACGAGGACAAGTAGCTATTTCCCCATTTGCCGCTGCGCTTATTTTACTACCCTTGAATTTTAACAGGCATATGGTCCCAGTACTGCGGTTGGGACTATTATAAGGTACAAAGGTACTACATGCTTCTGTTCAAATTTTCCGATAGCGGTTGTATAATTACGTCACATAACAAAGCAGTAATTTTATTAGCATTGTCCTGTGAATATGGCTAACGAAAGATAGACTAAAATATGCAGCAGATGTTCCCCTGTCATAATTGCGGCTGGCAAAATGTTATCGGCCAACGTTTCTGCGGCAATTGTGCTGAAGTGTTTCAGTACAATTGTCCATGCTGCGGGATTATTGTAGATCCTGAATACACGTCCTGTCCCAATTGCAATGCGGCTCTGGTTTGGGGTTTTCAGCAACAGGTAGTTGAAGAACAGCCTCACATGGAGTACGATCAGCAGCATTCTCAATCCTCATACGAACAATATCCGCCTATTTATGAAGAGATCTTTTCTAATGCCTCAGCTCCCGTAAAAGAAAAAAAAGTACTGGATATAGACAAACTCAGGCAGAAAAAGAAAAACCAGCTTATTGTTATCATTGCCTTTATCGGCCTGATGCTGTGCATAGGTGGAGCCATCTATCTGGGATTGCAAACATTAAAGTCGATGAATCCGGAGCCTCCCCTCTCTGCCATAGAGAATAATACCAGCCAATATTATTCCGGGCCTACTCGTTTCGCTATTTCCTGAATCTAAAGTATTTACCGTTATCTCAATTTGTTTACGGATATCATTTGACCCGGGCATCGTGAATGTTGTATAAACTCATTTACAGCACTATGCCGGTTATTCGCTCTATTAAACTTAATCTCGATACCGACCTCGTCCTTCGCAGTCAGGGGGCGCATAAAAACAGAGCGCCGCTTACCGCTATCACAACAACGATCGACACACTGCTGGTCTCCGTTGAAAAAGAGCACCTACTGGAAACAGCAGTAATCTATGATTTTTATCCTGTACTTTCTTTGGATCATAAAGGAGTAAGCTTCGCCTCCAGACACTATATTGCCAGTGGTGTTCTGCAAAAATTATATCCTCAGGCTAAGGAATTCGCGCTGGCGGTATGCACAATAGGTTCCGCCCTGGAAAACAGAGCCGCCCGGCTATTCAGTAAAAAGGAAGCGCTTCGCGCCACACTATTGGACGCAATCGGCAGCGCCGCGATTGACACACTGGCACAGGAAGCATGCAAAATTATTTCACAGGATAGTTCCGCACGTAATTATCAGGCGGGAGGCCAGATCAGACCGGGAATGCCCGGGCTTCATATAAGCCAGCAGAGTAAAATATTAGAAATGGTCGGTGCTCATAACATAGGTGTAACCACTCGCAATGGAGAGCTCATGATACCGCAAAAATCGGTCTCACTCATGGTGGGAATCGGTACAAATATGAATATTCGCTCGCGTAGTGAAGTATGCAGCAATTGTAATTTGAAAGATTCATGCCCGTATAAAATTTCGGCGGAGGATACCTATGAAAGAGGAGAACAGCAGTAGCAGAAAGAATTTTACTATCGTTTTCGAACCTCTGGGTACCCGCGCTCACTGTGCAGATACAACGTCATTTCTGGAGTGCGCACAGCAGAGCGGCATCGGAATAAACAGCATCTGCGGCGGTAATGGTACATGCGGAACGTGTAAAATAAAGCTTTCGGCAGGAACAGCTACACCATTAACCGATAAGGAACATTCCATCTTCTCAAAAGAAGAACTGGCCGGCGGCTGGCGGCTGGCATGTCAGGCATTCCCTGCCGATGATTGCCGCCTCTATATTCCTCCCGAGTCAATGACAACATCACAGCGCACACAAACAGAAGGTATGCAGGTAGCTGTTGAATTAAAACCCGTTGTACAGTCATTTACACTTGACCTTCCCGCACCTTCTATTCACGATCTGCTTGCAGATGATAAACGCCTTCTAAAGGCTCTCAATAAGCAGCATCATCAGAACTGCCGCAAACTGGATATTGCGGCAGCAAGGAAAATATCGCCGCTTCTACGTTCATGGGACTGGCATTGTCAAGCCGTCATCAATAACGATGAGATAATCACAGCACTTCCTAAGACAGCCCATCCACTGGGGCTGGCGGTAGACCTGGGAAGCACTAAACTTGCCGGTTATCTGGTGGACTTTACTGATGGAAAAACGCTGTCATCGTTGGGAGCGATGAATCCCCAGATCAGCTTTGCTGAGGATATTATCGGTCGTATGCAAAGAGCGGTAAAATCAGCCGATGCCGCTGCTGAACTCCAACACGTTGTCGTGAAGGCCATAAATGAACTGGCGGCAGACCTGTGCCGCCGGTCAGGGACATATATTGAACAGATAGTGGATGCGGTTATCGTTGGCAACACAGTCATGCACCATCTACTACTGGCCTTGCCAACTGAACAACTGGCATGGTCGCCTTTTCTACCTGCCGTCAGTAGTGATATCAATGTAAAAGCAAGAGATATCGGTATCACTCTCTCTCCAGGCGCATCTATACACTTGCTCTCCAACATCGCAGGATATGTAGGGGCCGATCATGTGGCAATGCTGCTGGCGGTATGGGAATACCATTCCCGCGGATGTATTATGGCACTAGATATCGGGACGAATACTGAGATCTCATTGATCAAGGGAGATACCATTATTGCTACATCCTGCGCTTCGGGACCGGCATTTGAGGGCGGACATATCTCACATGGAATGAGGGCCGCAGAAGGAGCGATAGAAAAAATCAAATTAAAAGGGAAGGAAATTCAATATCAGGTTATAGGCAATAGCCGTCCTGTAGGACTGTGCGGTTCCGCTATACTTGATGCAATAGCCCAGCTTTACAAAGCAGGAGTACTGGACAGGGGAGGCAAAATGAATGACAGCCATCCTGCTGTACGATTCAACGGAAACCAGAAGGAATTTGTTCTCTTTAAAGGCGACCGTAAAAAGGGAGAGAATGCTATCTCAATTTCACAGGGAGATATACGTGAGATTCAGCTTGCCAAAGCAGCCATCTATAGCGGGATCAGACTATTGCTGAAGGAATCAGGTAACACTGAGGATGATCTGGACCTTGTTATTATCGCCGGTGCTTTCGGCACCTACCTCGATATTGAAAGCGCTATAACCATCGGAATGTTTCCACAACTACCCACCGAACGTTTCATACAGGTAGGAAACGCCGCCGGTACTGGAGCAAGAATGGCACTGCTTTCCTCGTCAAAACGTTTGGAAGCACATTTTCTGGCATCAAAGGTACGGTATCTGGAACTGGCAACTAACGCCGAATTTAACGATACTTTTATTCGTGCCAGTTTTCTTGGTCCTTATGCCAGCGGTGATCAGGTAATACCGTGAAAAATAAGTCTACCCGTAAGTAAAGCGCTGCCACTATACTTTTATCTGTTCCTTTGGGCCTGGTATTTATTTTCTTAACAAATTATGCTGCTTATGGTGAGCTGTTTCGCCAAACAATTACTCCAGCTTTTTTTATAGTACTCATTAAAGCATTTTAATATTGCCCTAAAAAGCGCATCACTTCATTAACAGCTACGGCGGATTATAAAGTATAGCCCATTTACCCTATTTTATAGAATAACTCGCATCTGCATCTAAATACTATCGTTATTGACGGTTGAATCCAATACTCATGGACCGGCATATGAATAAACTCGAGAGCATGTGCAATGTTATGTCCGTACAATTTATATTTCAACTATTTTAACAAAATCATTACGCTGTTATGTAAAGTAACTATTGCATGAATTTTGCTCCCGCCATAGAATAAAAACGAGGCTGTTACCTTTGGCGTAGGGTAGAAGCAATATACTATCAGGGAGAGGCGTGATGGCAAGGAGGCTTATTTGTTCCCCACCTGACATACATTATCTGGTAGCACTGCGAGATGGAAGGACTGCTCTATTACGCCCTATATGCAGCGAGGATAAATGCGGCATCGCTGCACTTCACAGCAGACTGAGTCCTGACACCAAATTTCTCCGTTTTCACTATATGAAAACGCGTCTTACCGAAAGCGACCTTGAGCAGTATTGTGACCTGGATTACTACGATACCTTCGCAATAGTCGCGGAAATGCGGCGACAAGGGAGTAATGAAATCGCCGGTGTTGGTCGCTATGTGAGGCTCAATACACTCTCTGATGCCGCTGAAGTTGCCTTTGTTGTGGAGGACTCCGAACAGGGCAATGGTATAGGCACTCAGCTTCTACTGGTTCTGGCGGATATTGCTAAGGACAGGGGAATCAACACATTTGTTGCAGAGCTTCTAAACGAGAATGTCATTATGATGGACATTTTTCGCAAATATCGTCCTGAATTGCGCCAGACAATCGATGGCAGCAGTAAAAACGTCACATTCCATTTATAATTTCTTAAATTATACGGTTTACTTTATCAAAGCAGTAACCTTTATCTAAGGTCCAGCTTTCCTTCTTTTTTAAACGCATCAACAGCTTCCCGAAACTTCTGTTCCTCCTCAAGTTTGAGTCCGCCCCTATCATATAGCCATTTGGCTATCTGAAGAGTAGGTTTAACCAGTTTCTCCCATTCACCGGGCTTATATTTTTTAATATCCCACTCGTTCTTATAATCCGTCCAGCCTTCGAACTGAGTTCTGTACTTGCTTCCTGCTTTTAACCAAACTCCCTCAACCCCATGCGTATACTTATCTAGGCCGCGGTACCATACGTATAATCCCAGCACACTACACCACCCCTGGTGGCTTGCGGGAATACCATCTCTATATACGCCAATCATGTGAAGATCAGCAATTAATTCTTTGATGTTTATGGTTGGCTTTTTCTCTTTCCTTTTTTTAGATCGCTCCAATAAAGAGTCTGTGGAAACAGCCAAATCATCTTGATCCTTTACAAGTTTCTTTCCGCATCTCGTACAATAAGAATAGCCGGGAATTTCTATATTACCGCAATTAGTGCAGAGTATATGCAACTGTTTTCCACATCCGGTGCAAAAACGCTGCCCTCCTATATATGACATACCGCATTGAGGACAATTCACTATCCTTCTACCCCCTTCACATAGCCTGCGGAATAGTAAAATAAAAACTACACGCACTACAAGCAGCATACATGTAGTGCTATTATACAATGTGTAACGGTATAATTGAACAAGTGTTTATTTCTGCTGCAATATCGTAAGCTTCTTATCTTCCTAACCATATCCCCGGTGATTTAGTTTATATATCGTAAATCGTAATTTGATTTGACAGCCATCTCTCCACATGCTATATTTTACGCTACTGCAAATAATTGCATTAACATTTGGTCGCATTAAAGCCCCGGTACGGCTTTAATTTTGGCCGTATATTGCAAATGATTGCATTTGCTTATCTTTGTATTACCCGCGAGGGGAGAAGCATGCTAGATATAGATACCGGCAAACCGAGGCAGATTATTGAAGACGCAATCGAACGAGGGGATGTTGCGAACCTGCTTCGTCTTAATGGACTGCTCCATGGACATTATTGTCCATTCTCCGCTCTCGGAGTAAAAGCTGCGACACGCGCAGTCAAAGAGCTGGCAGCAAAATCAACAGGCATGGAAGAGGTGATTGCCATTGTCGAAAGCAATAATTGTTTTTCTGATGGAGTGCAATTTGTGACAGGCTGCACTTTTGGAAACAATGCCTTAATCTACAGGGACTACGGTAAAACTGCCTTTACGCTGGCAAACCGCGGCGGGCAGGCAGTAAGAATAGCGGTAAAAATCGACCAGGCTTTTCTTAACAGGCTTGCTCCGGAGACGATGTCTCTATTTCATAGAGTTGTCGCGGAAAGAAAAGGTACAAACGAAGAAAACAATCGTTTGCAGGAATTATGGCGCGATCTTTCTTTTTCACTAATTACATTATCCGACGAAGAAGTGTTCACTATACAATACCCGACTATCGATATGCCTGCTTATGCCCGCATTTTTGCCAGTATGAAATGCTCAATCTGCGGCGAGAACGTGATGGGACCGCGAGCTCAAACAATAGACGGCCAGTCTGTCTGCATTCCGTGTTCAGGAGGGTCGTATTATGAACTTTCCGGAAATGGTATGTCCGTTATCGTATCCTCATAAATAATAAGCGCAGGGAAAGGCTTGTGAAACAATTCAGACTCGACGTTTCCCGTAAAACCGGCATAACAACCTTATGGATGTCCTCAGATGAGTCGCCGTGCGGTTATACGCCGCTTATCGGGTGGAGCACCATTGAAGGTCTGCGGGAATTTGCCGAAATGCTTATTGAAATGTACCGCCATAATATACGCCAATCAGAAAAAATCAGGAAGACATCCGACACGATATTGGAACAGGTCTTCATCAATTCCTATCAAGAAGGAGACTTTAATGAAGAATAGAACATACTTATTATTGATGATCATGGCTCTTCTCTCCCTAGTTCTATTTGCATTGCCCGCGTGCGGCAGCAATGCTCAAACCAATGATCCTGAAGTACCATATGTCATCGCTGATCCAACGGGAGATTGGGGCTATCCGTCGCCTTATCTGCGTTATTCACGCGGTCCCGGTTATATCCGTTCAAGCTTTATCTTCGATACTCTGATATGGAAAGATGAAAAGGGATTTATTCCGGCCTTAGCAAAGAAATGGACGTATAATGAGGCAGATAACACTTATACATTTTCTCTTCAAGAGGATGCCAAATGGCACGACGGCACACCGGTTACGGCCGAAGATGTCGCTTTCACTATCGACTACATAAAAAAACATCCCGATCCTTTCGTAACACTGGTAGGGCCCAGCGGCATAACAAAAGCAGTTGTCCATGATGAGCATTCGGTAACGCTTTACCTGGAAACCTTATACGCGCCCTTCCTCTATGATATAGCAGGTACCATGTCTATATTGCCCAAACATATATGGGAGAACGTTGAAGACCCCATGTCTTTTGATAGTCCTGAAGCAGTTATCGGCAGCGGGCCTTATAAGCTTCTGGATTACAACAAAGCGCAGGGGTCTTATCTCTACGAAGCCTTCGATGAATACTACCGGGGGAAACCGGAGGTAGACCGCATTATATTTGTCAAAACAAGTACGGAAATGGTGAATGCCGCACTCACACAGGGAGAGGTCAACGCGGCGGACATTGAACCCGAACTGGCAGACTCTCTTAAAGCTGACGGGTTTACTATAATCCGCTGTAACTACAGTTGGGCAGCTAAAATGACGATCAATCATCAAAAGGAACCTTTGAATCATAAGGAATTCCGCCAGGCGATGGCATATGCCATCGATCGCCAAGCACTTGTAGATATAACCCAGCGGGGCCATGGAATACCGGGGAGTCCGGGGCTGCTCGCTCCTGATAACCGCTGGTACAATCCTGACACTGAACAATATACATATAATCCCGCAAAAACACAGCAGATGCTACAGGGGCTCGGCTATGAATTGAATGAGGAAGGTTACTTCACCAAAAACGGACAGGTACTTGAGCTGGAACTGATAACGCAGACGTCGTACGGTTTTAAAGAAGTCGGTCAATTCATTAAAGACTCACTGGAAAATGCCGGCATTAAAATCAACCTTATCGTTATGGAAGGTAAAAGTCTCGACGCAAAGGTGGAAGCATGGGACTTTGACCTTTCCATATACGGCCACGGAGGCCTCTATGAGGCATCGATACTGCCGAAAGTGATAACCGGCCCCGGTTTTAACAGCGCCCGCTATACTGACAATCAGGAACTTACTCAACTTTTGCAGGACCAGCTCCACGAAATGGACACTGAGAAAAGGCTGGCTATCGTACAGAAGGCCCAAGCACTCTATGCTGAAGATATGCCGGCTATCACTCTCTATCACCCTGATTGGTTTTGGGCTCATGATGGAACAGTGGAACTTTACTACACAGACGGCGGTGTCGCGTCAGGCATACCGATTCCATTAAATAAAATGGCTTTTGTAAATAAGTAATAACGAGGTTCACTGTTACTGCAAGGAGCGCAGCAGAAATCATATAATTAATAGTATCTATGTTTACCAGAAAGAACATAATCACCTATATCGTCGCACTGGGCATTATTCTCACGCTCAATTTTTTCCTGCCCAGAATGATGCCCGGTGACCCGCTTATGGCCATTTATGGTGATGAAGCTCTTGTCCAGATGAGCCCTGAGTTGAAAGCAGACATAATAGAGCGTTTTGATCTGGACCAGTCTCTGGGAAAACAGTTTATTACATACTGGTCTTCCCTATTTCACGGGGATCTGGGGTATTCATATTCTTATAACGCACCGGTTATAAGCGTCATTGCGGGCTGTTTACCTTATACACTGCTGCTGGCCGGATTAGCACTTGTCTTTTCAACGTTACTGGGCATTATATTCGGTATTGAGTCCGGGTGGCGCAGAGGACGCGCTTTCGATAAAGGTATCCTTTCCGGCATGGTGGCGCTGAGCGGATTCCCCGATTTCTTCCTTGGACTTCTGCTGCTTCTTCTGTTTGCTGTCTACTTAAAAGTATTTCCTCTTTTCGGCGCTGAAAACGCCTATTCAGGGCTCACAGGCATAGAGAGGATTGCCGATTACATTAAACACATCGTTTTGCCGCTGGCAGCACTAATACTGACACGGCTTTCAAGTAGCTATCTGCTTACCCGCAACACCATGATCGGCGTTTTGAATGAGCCTTATATCCTGCTTGCGCGTGCCAAAGGGCTTCAACCTCAAACGGTTAAATACAAACACGCCGGGCGTAATTCCATGCTTCCGGTACTTACTCATACCGGTATATGGCTCGGACTGATGGCAACCGGAGTGCTATTCATAGAGGTAATTTTTTCCTATCCCGGGATAGGCCTCCTCACATATAAAGCCCTGACTTTTCGTGATTATCCTGTTCTTCAGGGCATATTGCTCGTCTCTGCGTTATGTGTATTGGTAGTCAATTTTATAATCGATCTTCTCTATACCAGAATCGATCCGAGAGTAAATTATGCACGTTGATCCTAAAAAAGAGCTCACCGAAAGTAAAGGCGGCAGGACAGGTTTGATACTACTGCTGATAATAGTATTGATCGCCCTTTTTGCGCCTCTGCTGGCACCTGCCGATCCACTGAAACAGACTGCCAACGCGTTTCTAACCCCTTCATGGGAACACTTGCTTGGCACCAATCATGCAGGACAGGATATCTGGAGTCAGCTCGTTTTCGGTGCCCGCACGTCTCTGCTGGTGGGAATCCTTGTGGCATTGTTTTCCACCATTCTTGCTGCGGTAATTGGCACTACCTCAGCCCTTATCGGCGGCATCTACGATAAAATCGTAATGCGAATTGTAGATGCCTTTATCATTATTCCCTTGATTGTGCTCCTCATTCTCCTCTCAGTATACATCAACCCCAATTTAAGCCCCGGTGCTGTTATTGGCATGGAAGTCATTATCGGCATTATAATTGCTTGCGTTTCTTTATATGCCGCGCGCAGTCTGGGATGGATCGGTCTGGTAATTGTGGGCATGATGGTCGCCTTAATCGTAATATCTCACAGCCTGCTTGCAAATACCGGCGGATTAATTATTATCCTGGCACTGCTGTGCTGGCAGCCTGGAGCAAGAATCCTTCGGGCTCAAACGCTCTCTCTAAAAGAAAGGGCACATGTGGCCGCTGCAAGCGGGTTCGGTGCCGGGCCAGGTTATATAATACGTCGGCATATTATTCCGGATCTCGGCACATTGCTCACAGCAGATTTTATTTTCTGCGTACGGCGTGCAGTCTTTCTCCAGGCAGGTCTGGCTTTTCTGGGTATCGGCAATCCCAACGTCGTAAGTTGGGGAAGCATGATGAGCGATGCCCGGGAATGGGTTTTTCTCAATGTATGGATGTGGTGGCTAGTGCCGGCTGGTATCGCTCTCTCACTTACAATTGTTGCCGTTACACTTATCGGTTCTGCTCTGGAGCCGGTACTCGATCCAAGAATGAAAGGTGAAATTGGTGCTTAAGATTATTGATTGTAAAGTCAGTCTGAGTGGACAGTTGATCCTGCGCGGACTGAACCTGGAGGTTGCAGACGGCGAATGTGTAGCCGTTATCGGTGAGTCAGGGGCAGGAAAAACGACTCTCGGGCTCAGCGTTATGGGTCTACTCAACGGCAATGCCAGCGGTGCCATTATCGTCAACGGCACCGACATTCTTTCTCTCTCAGAGGCAGAAATGCGCCGAATACGATGGAATAGAATAGCAATGTCCTTCCAGAGCGCACAAAACCGCCTTAATCCCAGCCATCATGTGATAGACCAGGTGGCAGAGCCGCTTATCGCTCATCAAATTCTCAATAAAGCCGCTGCAAGGGATACCGCAGCAGAGCTTCTGGCGGAAATTGGCCTGCCGTCCGCTAAATTACGCTCCTTTCCCCACGAACTCAGCGGCGGCGAGCAACAGCGCGTGTTAACCGCTATGGCTCTTATCAATAATCCAGAACTACTCATTCTTGACGAGCCCCTGTCCTCACTGGATGCGCAGTCACGCATGGATATGATGGCATTTTTACAAAAAAATATTAAAGGCCGTACAACGCTGGTGGTTACCCATGACCTTTCCACAGCCGCAAAACTGGCTTCCCGTACCGCGACACTTTACAACGGTAGCATTGTGGAAATCGGAGATACCCGTTCAGTATTTTCGCTCCCCCGACATCCTTACACCAGAGCTTTGCTGCGTTCTTATCCTGATATGAGTACCACAAAAGACCTTCAGGGCATCAAGGGGCAGATGGAAAGAAATACCAGAGGATGCACATTTCATCCCCGCTGTACACAATACATACCTGTCTGCAGAGAACAAATTCCGATCATGGAATTGCACGAGGGAAGAATGGTCGCCTGCCACCGGGGAGGGATTATCCCGGCACTCTCTGCAAAAGGTATGGTGAAATCATTTAAATCCATTAAAGCTGTTAATGACGTCAGTCTGACGCTTGAACACGGGGAAACGCTTGCGCTGGTCGGACAAAGCGGATCAGGCAAGACGACGCTGGCACGTATGCTGAGTGGGCTACTGAAGCCTGATGCGGGAGAGTTATTTTATGAACGTATTCAAGTTGATCAGAGTACAAAGGATTTCCACCGTACCGTTCAACTGATCTTTCAGAATCCCGGGGAAGCATTAAGTCACCGTCTGACGGTACTGGAATCGATACGCGAGCCGCTTGATATTCAAAATATCGGGACCGTAGCGGAACGTGATGCAACGGTAAAAAAAGTTATCCGGGAAGTCCAGCTGCCAGTAAGCGAAGATTTCCTTGATGAATATCCCCATCATTTAAGCGGAGGTGAACTGCAAAGAGTCAATATCGCCCGCGCGCTTATTCTCGATCCTCAGGTTCTCATCGCTGATGAACCAACCGCTTTTCTTGATTCCAGTATTCAGGCAAAAATATTAAAACTGCTCTTGAATCTGCAGGAAAACCGTGGGCTTACCATACTTTTCATCACTCATGATATTGCACTTGCACGTAAGATCAGCGACCGAGTTGCCGTCATGCAGCACGGCAAGATAGTCGAGCTTGCGTCATCCGGTGATATCATCAGCAATCCGACACATCCCCACACACAGAGTCTTCTGCACGCTGCAACCGCACTGCATGCTGATAACTAAACGATGCTTAGATCAAGGAGTTTGTACCAGAATGAAATTAAGGCCGGATCTTTTTAAAAAACTGCTTCCACTGCCTGTTACTGTTATTACCACCGTCGACCGGAATGGTGCAATCAACGCCGCTCCCTATAGCTGTGTAATGCCGATATTGAGACCGCTCGATCTCGTTACCATAGCCACAGCGCTACCGCGCCATACTCTTCACAATATCCGTCAGACAGGCGAGTTCGTTATTAATATTATCGGCCGTCCGGGCTTTAAAGAATGTATGTATACGGCAAAAAATTTCCCCCAAGGCGTCAACGAGCTCGATGAGGCGGGGTTGGAGACAACAGCTTCATCCCATGTTAAACCGCCCCGCATTCACTACGCCCTTGGCTGGCTTGAGACGATATTGGTCGAGGAAATCTCAAGAGAAAGATACTCACTCGTCATCGGTAGAGTTGTGTGCACAGAGATAAACGATAAATACCTTGACGGAGACAATCTCACCGAATTGCCGGCAATTCTACAGCAGCCCTATTTCCGCACAATCGGTACGGATATCATTTGTGACGCGGAAGAAATAGGCAAACTCTTTCTTTCGCCCGGGTCACTGCAGTAACTTTCATTTTACTTTTAAGCTACACTAATCCGCGCTCTGCTGCGAAAACTGAAGCCTGATTTTGTTCCAGGGACTTGACAAAAATAACCTTACTGTTATATATATTATATAACAGTATTACATGAATTAAACGAAGAAATATGCTGTTTTCCATAGATGAAAATAACCCGCAGCCGCTCTATCTGCAGCTGGTCAATCAGGTCAAGGAGCAGATCCGAAATGGAAATCTGGTTCCCGGTGATGAATTGCCCTCGGTGAGGGAATTATCCGATACATTGGGAATCAACCTCCATACTATCCACAATGCGTATAAAAAGCTGCGCGACGAGGGTCGTATCATTCTTCGCCCGGGACAGCGGGCAAAGATAGCCAAACGCAGCAAACACCCGTTGAGCGATAATGAAATAAATAAAGCTCTTGGAGGAAGACTTCAGGAACTCATTACCGATGCTCTGCTTATGGGACTTTCCGGTGATGAGCTGCGCAGTTATATCAACAAGTACCTGAGTAATGTTTAAACGTATAGAAAAATAGGCAAAAAAACTATGAATGCTGAGTATATACAGGAGCAATTCAATGAAAGGTAAATTGATACATCCGCTCTGGATTCATCTGGCAGCAGCGGCTGCCTTTATCTGGCTGATAATCCGTCTTATCAGCGCTCAACCGCTGCCGGAATCCGCGCCACTGCATTTCTCAACATCCGGCATACCAAATGGATATGGATCACCGTGGATTGCTTTTGGCATTGCAATTGCACTTTCTCTTTTATATATTGGGATATCGATCCTTCTTGATGAACTGTGGGCGCGTCAGGAAAGCCGTAAAACATTCAACTGGCTTTCACTATTCGATGATATAATAGTCGGCTTCCTCACCGGAGTGAGTATCGGCTACCTCTCTTTCCTTACCGGCAGCGGAACTCAATTCTTGTTTCCCTGGCAGCAGGCACTTGTTACTACCATCGTAGTTCTGATAACTGCAATTGTGCTCGAATTGCTAAGGCCATACAGAATGTGGCAAACAACAGTATCAGCAGAGAATACTGCAAACCTGGAGACAGAGCTTAAACAAAAACTGGCAAGCTCAAAGACGGTAATGTTCTGGCAATCACAGAATCCGGGATATATCACTTTAATGACCATTGCTCTTCCTATCATTCTGATGATAAGTGCGGTATTATCGCTTGGTACATCCTTATGGGTAGCCATAGTACTATTAACTGTGGGACTTTTGTTAGCAGTGATGTACGGGGGACAGCGTACACTGGTGACGCATCAGGGTGTTTCAGTCCGCCTCGGCGTTTTCGGCATTCGATTACTTTCTCTTTCTATGCCTGAAATCATTAAAATAGAGAAACACTCGTTCTCACCGCTTAAGGACTTCGGCGGTTATGGGATACGCTTTAACCGGGAGATGAAAGCATTTTTCCTGCGGGGAAATCGAGGCGTAAAATTGACCAGATCGGATGGAAAAGTTTTCTTAATAGGCTCAGACCACCCTGACCAGCTGGAAGCTGCTATAAAAACCATTCATATGTTCAACGCGTAATGATTCAAACCGCTAGTAGCAAAATATCACTATTCTATTATCGCTGCGATCACCCTTTATATATCCTGCAGAAACAGGCAATACAGTTGCAGAATTCAGTATAATAAAAAATATCAGCTTATGAAGTATACAGTAACCGAGACAGATTCAGGTCCCGTTTCCGGGGTTTTAGAGAAGGGCGTATACAGGTATCTCGGCATACCATACGCTGCTCCCCCCACCGGCTCCCGGCGCTGGAAACCACCCATCCCGCCTGAACCATGGAGTACGATCCGGCACATGGATTCATTCGGTCCCGCCTGCTGCCAATCGAATATATCGCTTGAACCGGCCATTGAAGAGGCCAGTGAAGATTGCCTGTATTTGAATATCTGGACCCCATCTATCGATATAAAGGCAGCGCTACCGGTAATGGTCTATCTGCACGGGGGAGGTTTTGCACGCGGGTCCGGCAGTTCGCCAGTCTACAATCAACCATATCTGGCACAGCGGGGTATTGTGCTTGTTACCGTAAATTACAGGTTAGGTGCCTTCGGTTTTCTGGCACATCCTGCACTCAGCGCTGAATCCGGCACAGGAAGCTCAGGCAACTACGGGCTTATGGACCAGATAGCAGCACTGCAGTGGATACAGAGCAATATTCACCGTTTCGGCGGTAATCCCGGCAACATCACTCTTTTCGGACAGTCAGCCGGGGGAGCAAGCGTCGTAGCGCTGATGTCCTCCCCTCTCACAAAAGGGCTGTTCCATCGTGCAATCGCCCAGAGCTGTGGATATGCTCCGCAGAATATAAGACACCTCCGTATTAAACAACCGGGCCTCGAAAGCATGGAGGCTCTGGGAGAGAAGTACTGTAATGATCTGGGGCTTCAGAGAAAGAAGAATGTTTTAACTGAGCTGAGAGATATCCCATGGCAAAATATCGTTGAGGTATGGGAAAAATCCGTACAGAATCTTGCCGACGGAAGCGGTATACCCGGTGCCTGGATGATGAACCATCTTATTATTGATGGTTATGTGCTTGCACAGTCACCGGGAAAAATCTTCAGATTGGGAAAACAGCACAATATACCATTTATGACAGGGGTAACTGCAGATGAAGGAACGCTGCTTGCGCAGCTTTTTCATATTTCGTCAGCAGATAAATATGAAAATTATATGAACAGGAGGTTCGGGAATTTGAGCTCTCAGGTGCTGAAGCGGTATCCTGCGCCTGACGGGTCATCCCCTGCCGATATACTTGGGGTCTTTCTGAAAGACAGCTTTAACTCCGCAGCAGCTATGCTTTCAGAAAATATGTGCGTAGTCCAACTACAGACATATTTATATAAATTCTGCGCACATCCTGAAATACTCGTACTACGGATGCCTGGAATTGAAGAATATGAGGGGCAATTCGGCAGCTATCATTCCGCCGAGCTTCCGTATATATTTGGTTACTTCCCGGTAAATGCTTTCACTGATGATGATAAGCAATTATCAGATGAAATGATGGCATACTGGGTTCGTTTTGCTTACACCGGCAATCCCAATGGAGGAAACTCAACCTGCTGGCCGACATACAGTACAACTGCTGAAGGTTATCTTAATCTGGATACGAGTATTGTATATAAAGAGGAAAAGTTGTGCACATCCTTGGCTTTTTTCAAAGATCTTGATATATCAGTTCCAGCGATTTAAAGGAATTGCCCTGTTAGCACTCACGCTAATGAGGAAAAGGTAATCACACTTCATAGATACTCGTATAACCCCGGGCAAGAAATCTATAATCTGCTCTCGGATACCATCTCTTCCGACAGTATCCATCCATAATAACGCTTTTTTATCGCATCCGTTACTATCGTATCTATGCTCCGAACGCCATTTATAAAGGCCAGCTCCTCTGCAACAAACCTAGTCAATTGACTGATATCGGGAAAATGAACAACGATAACAATATTGCATTGTCCGAAAGCAATCCCGATCATATTGACATTCTTATGCTTGTCCAGTGTAGTACAAATAGAATCCATTTTATTATTATCAGCTTCGATTTTAATAAAAGCATGAACAGGAAAGCCCAGCTTCAAAGGATTAGGCAGAGCACATATTTTAATGACATTGTGCTTCTGTAAATAATTGACACGTCTTGATATTGTGGACGTAGCTATTCCGGTTGTGTCTGAGATCTTCTTGTAACTTTGACGCCCGTCCTTTTCCAGTTCTCTGATAATTCTATCGTCAGCATCATCAAGAGCAATAGGGGGACCGCTCAACGATCTTTTTGGGAACAGATGGTTGTATCTTTTTTTCATTTGATGGATAGTTAATATATCCATTTGAGCTATCCCATCAAGACCTAATACTTCCTTCTGTAAAAATACATACAACTCATCCGTATCTCGGAAAAAAGCAAAGACAAGCACATTAAATATTCCCAATGCCGTTTCAATCAGGTTTACATGACGGCTTTTGGAAAGCCTGTTACACACCTCGTTCAATTTCTGCGGATGAACTTTAAGAGTAATAATGGTACTGACTGAATATCCGAATTTGAAAGGATTGGGTACCGCCTGAATACGCAATTTGTCCTGTTCAACCAGTCTTTTAAATAGTCTGTGAACGGTGGGTACACTTACACCAAGCTTGCGCGCCAGCTGTTCATAACTGGCTCTCCCATTCTTTTGAAGCTCTAAAATTAACCGTAGTTCTGATTTGAGTAACTTTATTTTTGCCATGATCCAGTCTCAATATTTTTTTCATATCATACACGAATTTTATGTAATTAGCCATTTCGATTATTTTTAAATATCTGTTAGCGCATATCTTTCAGTTCTTTCAACCTGTATTATAATAATTCGAGTGCGGCTCAATGTATATCCTCATAATTACACAAACAGTTATCAATGGGAGCGCATGCGGTAAAGCTGTCTAGTATAGATAAGAAAATTGAAAACCAGAATCGTTCAGCTTGAAGGCACACACTACTCAGTGGGGATAGCAGTATATCTACAGGCAAGAAACATGTTCTTCTGCCGCTTCCCGGTACTTCATCTGCGTCACTCACATCACTGTTATAGTTATCACTGCTCAACAAAGATAGCATCCTTGGGTCAGCAAAGGTATAATAACAGCGGCATCAACACTATTTGCCATATTTCTATACAAATATTATTGACAGTATTTGTACGAAGCTGCTGCAAATACGCTATCTCACAGAATAAACGACAAACTCCAGAAAGGGGGATCCTGATATGGGACAATCCGAAAAATTTTTTCCTGTATCGGAAGAAGATATTAGTCTCACTGTAAATGGCGACTTGCACACGATACGAGTACAATCGCAATGGACTCTACAGTATGTACTTCATGATATTCTCGGACTCCTGGGAACAAAAGAGTTTTGTGGAGAAGGAGCCTGCGGAGCATGTGCCGTCATTGTCGATGGAAGGCCCATTCTTTCTTGTAGAGCGCTAGCCATAGAATACGATGGTAAGGCCATAGAGACTATAGAAGGCATTGCCAAAGCCAAACACCCTCTTATAGATATGTACGTTAAATACAGCTGCATGCAGTGCGGTTTTTGTACACCGGGCTTTATCGTTACCGCGAAAGCTTTCCTTGATAATAATCCTGATCCAACAATAGCAGATATCAAGGAAGCTCTGGTCGGCAACCTTTGTAGATGCGGTACATACCCTCAACACATCAGCGCAGTACTGGAAGCCGCGAAAATTCTACGCGGAGGATAAAATATCGCATTCCGGTCTCGCATATTTTGTTGTGACACCGGACACAATCCGGCCGCTTCAAAAGCAACGGATACAATTACCTGATCGGCATCAGGCTTGAGCGATCTACAGTAAAGCGGCAGCCGGTTTTAGCATGTTTGCTGCCGGCGCGGTGATACGGAACACGTTAATTCTAGTGGAGATCGATAGTAATGAAAAAATTCAAACACGTAAATTTAAAGTCAGTAGAAGAGGTAGCGGCAATTCTCAAAGAATACGGTAGCAGAGCAAAGGTCATTGCCGGCGGTACAGACTTGCTGGGAGAAATGCAGGATAGCATTTGTCCCAATTACCCTGAATTGCTTGTCAATATCAAGACCATTCCCGGGCTCGATTACATCAAATCTGAAGGCCGCACTTTAAAGATAGGTGCACTTACCAGGCTTGAAGATATTGCACGGAACAATACAATAATAAGGGATTATTCGCTCCTGGCTGAGGCAGCAGGAAAAACAGCATCACCTCACATTCGTGAAATGGGTAGTATCGGCGGCAATATTTGCCAGAATAATCGATGCTGGTATTACTGGGTACCTGATAACAGATTCAACTGCATGAGAAAAGGCGGTCGTGTGTGCTATGCCTTAACTGGTGACGCTCGCTATCATTCGATTTTCGGCTCGACTAAAACAGGCAGTACGCCCTGTTCCGCAGACTGTCCGGCTCATATAGATATTCCTCTTTATATGAGCAAAATCAGAGAGAATAGTATTGCTGAAGCTGCGAAAATACTATTGCGCTCCAATCCTATTCCGGCTGTTACAGGACGGGTATGCCCGCATTTTTGCCAGTTAGACTGCAACAGAAACCACTACGATTCAACTGTATCGATAAGAAGCGTTGAGCGCTATATCGGCGATTACATTCTCGATAATGCGTCCAGCTTTATTAAGAGTCCCGCGTATGAAAACGGTAAACGAGTGTGCATAGTGGGCAGCGGTCCGGCTGGGATATCCGCTGCCTTTTATCTCAGACAACTTGGCTACGACGTTGTAATATATGAAAGACTGAAAAAGGCAGGCGGAATGCTTATGCACGGCATCCCCCCCTACCGCCTCCCCAGAGGCATCGTCGAAAGGGAAATCTCGGCATTGCAAACAGCGGGGATACAGTTCATAACCGGCAGGGCAGTAGGCACCGATGTAAAAGTGAACAACCTGATACAAGAATACGATGCTATATTCTTCGCTTGCGGGGCATGGAAAGAGAGGGAATCAGGTATTGAGGGAGATGATCTTCTCTGCTCCGGCACTGAATTTCTGATGCACTCCAATGCCGGGCAGGCGGAAATTAAAGGAAAGAAGGCAGCCGTAATAGGCGGAGGGAATGTTGCCATCGATGTTGCCAGAACGCTCCTGCGTCAGGGATCAGAACCGGTGATTCTCTATCGACGCAGCAGAGCGGAGATGCCTACAATCGAAGAGGAAGTTCTCAGACTGGAAGAAGAGGGTATTAAGGTCAGATATCTAACTATACCTGTAGCAGCAGATAAAAAGGGCACGAAGATAGCCCTCACCTGTCAAAAAATGAAGCTTGGTCCCGCTGATGAGAGCGGAAGAGCTCGTCCTGTACCGATCAAGGGTTCGGATTTCATTTTGGAATTCGATATCGTCTTTAAAGCAATCGGTGAAACACCTGATACGTCTATTATCCCGGCCAGGTACCTTAAGAAAAATGGTGAATCTACGCTTAATATATCTGATTACCACATAAAAGCCAATATATTTGCCGGGGGAGATTTCGTGAGCGGTCCGGCAACGGTTGTCGCAGCATTAGCATCAGGAAGAGAAGCCGCCGCCGCCATAGACCATTATTTGACAGGAAAAGAATCCCGCATAAATAGTGCCACTTCCCCGAATGGTAACACACCGCAGAGTTTCAGCAGCACCTACGCGCTGAAAACACCGGGAGCAGAATGTACTGAGCTTCCGGCAGCAGAACGCATAAAAAGCACCACAAGAGAAGATATGAGCGGCCTTGACATCGATGCCGTGAAGTCTGAAGCAAACAGATGTTTCAACTGCGGTTGCGTGGCGGTTAATCCGTCCGATACAGCACCTGCACTGATTGCCATGAATGCCAGCATCATAACAAACAGGAGGGTTATCTCCGCCGATGATTTCTTTGCAGTCAATGGGGAAAAGACAACAGTTCTGGAAGAAGATGAGCTTGTCACCGCCATTGAGATACCCAGACCTGAATCAAACATCAGGTCAAAATTCATCAAATTCGCATTGAGAAAGTCTATCGATTTCCCCATTGTGAACTGTGCGGCCGCACTTGAAGTGGACAACGGTATTGTAAAGAATGCGAAAATTTGTCTCAATGCCGTTTATAACAATCCCTACAGAGCTGTAACCGCTGAAGCATACATTACCGGAAAAGTTATCAATGAAGAAAATGCGGCACATGCTGCAAATACTATTGTCATGGACACCGTTCCTTTAATAAATAATAAATACAAGATTCAGATCGCCATAACTCTTATCAAACGTTCAATTCTTGCCTGCGCAGGTCAATAGCTGATTAAAGTCCGGACCTACGAGGTCATTATAAGGAGCAGCGATGATAGGTACTATAAATTTCCCGGGCCGATATGTTCAGGGTGCCAACGCGATTCAACAAATAGGTCGCGAGATCAAACGACTGGGCAACAGTGCCACTTTTATATGCAGCCCTTTTTGCTTTAAAAACATAGTACCGCAGTTTAAGGACAGTATAGAAAAAGAGTACCCCCTGCATTTTGAAGTGTTCGGCGGTGAATGTTCCGATAACGAAATTGCCAGAAATACAGAGATTGCCGGACAGACCGGTTATGACGTCATCATTGGAATAGGTGGCGGCAAAACCCTGGATACTACCAAAGCAGTTGCCGCCAAATTAAGAAAAGCTGTGATTATCGTTCCCAGTATTGCTGCCAGCGATGCTCCATGCAGCGCGCTTTCTGTCATCTACACGCCGGAAGGCAAGTTCGAAAGGCTACATTTTCTACCCAGAAATCCTGATACGGTGCTTATCGATACCGGGATAATTATTAATTCCCCTGTCAGATACATAGTAGCCGGCATGGGTGATGCCCTGTCCACCTGGTTCGAAGCTGAGTCATGCAAGCTAAAATACCAGCAGGAAAATATAAACTCCAGCAGATTATTAACCGCTTATGAGCTTGCCCATCTTTGCTTTACGACGTTAATGGAATATGGGCTGCAGGCCAAACAAGATTGCCAGGCTAAAAAACTCACACCGGCAGTAGAGTATGTGATAGAAGCAAATACTCTATTAAGCGGGGTAGGCTTTGAAAGCGGCGGCGTAGCTTCAGCACATGCTCTTAATGAGGCCTTAACTACACTGAAAGAGGCCAAGCAATGTCTGCATGGTGAAATTGTCGCTTTCGGCACACTGGTTTCACTATTTCTCACTAGAAAACCGTCAGTTATAATCGATCAGGTGTATCGGTTTGCCGGTTCTGTGGGACTGCCTACGACTCTGGGCGACCTTCATCTTGCTGATATATCGGATGCACAATTAAAGAACGTAGCTGATATTACCTGTTTGCCGGGCTCTCCTATACATAATGAGCCCATGCCGATAACGAGTGCGATGTTGTTCGATGCTATCCGCACCGCTGATAAGGAAGGCAAAGCCAGAAAATAGGCAGCACAATCTAATTGATTTTTCCTATTGCCTTACTTGAACCTTCGTAATAAAAACGTAGCAAAAAGTCCCGCAAGCGCAATAACGATAATGGTGATAAAAGCGGACTGGTAATTGCCCGCGATATCATACATATGTCCCAGTATTATCGGGCCCCCGGCTGCTCCGAAAGTATAGCCCATACATAAAAACCCAAGCAGTATTCCGTGTGACTTCATACCGAAGAAAGTTGCCACCAGAGGAGCTTGATTGGCGATACCATTACCAAAAGCCGCCCCAAACACCACCGCGAAGAGATAGAACTGCCATATCTCGTGGGCGGTAAGAAGCCAGCTTAAAGCGGCAATTATCAGTATAAATCCGATGATAAACGCCTTTTTATTGCCGATTCTATCACCAAGACTGCCCAATCCGATTCTCCCAACAATACCGGTAGCCCCTACCACTGCCAGAATGCCGGCGGCTCTGGCGGTTGATATACCTGTATCGGTAATATGCGGCGCAATATGAACCTGTATCGCGTAAACGCAACATCCAAAACAAAAGAAAAGGATAAAAATCAACCAGAACTGCAACGTATAAACTGCCTGACTGAGCGGATAATCCTTTACAATGTTTGTTCGCGGGCTGTTTTTGGTAATGCAGTCTCTCTCCTCGACGGAACTATCCCCCAAAAGGCCGCGTTTTAGAAATTGAGCGGCAATGAGAACAATCGCCATACTGCAGGCTCCCATAATAATGTATGCCTTCCGCCAATCATATATTGCGATCAGCCAATTGGCAACAGGAGGACCTATAAGCGCACCAATACTGGATCCCGTAACCGCTATGCCGGACATCAGGCTTCTTCTGGTTGCGAACCAGCGTACGATGGTAGAAAGCAGAGGTATACCGCTGCTGATGCCGATGCCGATAAACACACCGTAGAACAGATATACATGCCATATTTGAGTAACCTGTGACATCAATATGTAGCCCGCTCCCAGAAATACCGCCGAGCAAGTCACCACGAGTCTTGGTCCCAATCTATCGGTGAAAAAACCGGCGAGAATACCGAGGATGCCCTGTATTACCCACACTAAAGAAAATGCACCTGATACCGCGGTACGTGACCATCCAAACTCATTTAAGATGGGCTTGAAAAAAATACCGTAAGCGAAATGTGCGCTCAATGTCGCCATGAGGATTAGAAGAGAGGCAAAAATAATAACATAACCGTAATATATACCGGTATGCTTGTTGTTCTGATCTACGCAAGAGCGGTCAGAAGATACTGTCATTGTTGAAAAAAGATCGTCTCGAACCCGGGCACAGCCACCCGTTACTGTACCGTATTATATCACATGTGGTATGAACCGGCAGAATAATACTATGAGTCAGCCTGATTGAAGGTACAAAACTATAGTATACAGAAGTAGAAGTGTCCAAACCGCCGTAGCACTCTATTTGGAGCGGTGAGCACGGAGGATTTATTCTTCATCAGCCTTTTTTATGAAAGGCGGAATGAAATCCACCCCCAGCATCTCACGTGTTTTATTGTTTATTCTGGTCAATATGGAGGCAAACAGTTCACGTTCCTCTTCCGTTAATACGGAAAGGGACATCTGTATGGAGCGTCTTGCTGCACTCTGATAAAGGTCGCTGCCTTTCCGTGTGATATGAATGTACGCTTTATCATCCTCGCCGTTCTGTTTTTTTTCTACCAGTCCCAGTTTTTCCATTCTATTTATCAGCGTTAAGATTGCATTGGGCTTCCTTACATTATAATTGGCAATCTCCTGAATCGTCATACCCCGATTATTACTGAGCAGTATGTGCAATATCATCGCCTGTGCACCGCTCAGATCGAACTGACCCAATTCGATCTCTCTGGTTCTTGCCAATGCATATCTGGTCCTGTCAAAAAGTATCCACAGAACCATATCAGGATCATTGATGGGAGAGTCTTTTACTATTTGCATTTGCTTATTTTCTTTTTTCAAAGGAAGCCTTTCATAATCTGCTCACAATATCTACTTTGTTTTACTTACAAGAACACAGCATACGAGATTTTTCATTCATGCAGCTATTTCAGTATCAATTCACAAGGAAAGTCGCCCATCATATCCGGTTACTATTATAGGGCAAAGCTGTAATTATTGATAAAACAACTATACTGTACAATATGATATCATGCTTGATATTATAAACGATTATCAGCTTTTTGTATAATAGTTTTCTGTTTCGTTGCACATCGAAAACAATCCAATTACTGAGAACAAAAAAAGGAAACCAATAAACAACGGAGCACCCAGTTCAAGACGGCATCACCAGAAACAGACCCATTTTTTATATTCTGAACCGGCAAAGAACATTTGATAAAAAAAGAGTAGATTGAAATTATCCGGGTGAGCCAATCCGCTCCGCTTAGGCGCCAGTCTTTACTATCCGTGCGCTTAAAAAATGCCCCGGGTCAGCCGGAACACTGGAGTGTGCCTATCAATGCTCTGACTTTGCTCTCAATTTCTGCAAGGTCTTGCTGATTGGGGCGTCCGATAATATCGCCCAGCTTCCCTTTTGTACTGAGCTCCAGGCGTCCGTTAAACTCCCCAACCACATAGTACTTGTCTGCAACGTTGAATCCCAGATGCTCAAAGAACTGTCCCATATATTCATCGGCAGGTATTGCCTCCCGTATGCCTGTATGAGGCCCTGAATACGTACAGAACACTACCGCATTTTTCCCCGGCAAAGTGGGAGCGCATAATTTGATATCACCGCGTTTATTGTGTACCTTCATCTTTTCTTTTATGAATTTCAGGACAGGTTCAGCAGGTAGGAACTGGTACACAGGAGACCCTAGAAAAACAAGATCGTAATCGTAAAGCTCCTCACCATCTGCTTGGGTAACATTCCGTAGTACAGGGGTGATCTCGCTGCCGGCAAGGGCATTTTCAATTGCATGCGCTACTTTCTCTGTATTACCGGTAGCAGACCAGTAAATAATCAATGCTTTCAATTCACAATCTCCTCTACTTTTATTGTATATTGAGCAAATGCGGTCATTAGATAGATACAAAACTACTATACTATGTACAGCAATCCGTTGTAAACACAGCGGTCTCGATTCACCGGCAGTAAAAAGTGCTATAATGCGCAAAACTGCCCAGCGTGTCATATATAACCTGCTGAGCATAATAGTCCCGGAAACACACATCGTATCCTTTTGAAAAAATGAAGCTCAGGATATCATACGGCTGGAGCGCCGTAGCAATCACCTTCGTATTCTCATGCCTGCTTATGGGAATACGGTTCTCATACGGCGTCTTTTTTAAAGCGTTTGCCGCCGAATTTGCCTTGAACAGAGCAGCCACATCGGGCATATTCTCCTTGCATCTTTTGTTCTCAGCCGTGTTTGCGCTGTTCAACGGATGGCTCCTCGATAGATACGGGCCGCGTGTGCTTTTCGGACTCATGGCTCTGTTTTCCGGACTATCTTTTGTACTTACCAGCCAGACAACCTCACTATGGCAATTGTTTTTAAGTTACAGCCTGCTCTTTGCCATAGGAAGCGGCGGCACCATACCTTTGATCGCCGCAGTCGTTTCCAGTTGGTTCGACAAGAACCGCGGACTGGCTCTTGCCATCTCCACCGGAGGCTCGGGGCTTGGCATGCTGATTCTACCGCCCATTGCGGGATCACTCATCTCTGCAGCGAGCTGGCGTTTAGCCTCACTTATAATTGGCATTGCCATTCTTATTATTCTCATACCACTGGCACTTTTTCTGCGTAAATGCCCAGCCAGAGAAAACCCGGGCAGCACGTACTCCAGAAATGATAGTCATTCAGTACTTCCAGCTAAAAGCGCTTCCCCTGATATTCTCACGTTTACTTCTGCGCTGAGGAACAGAAATTTCTGGCTGCTTTGTAGTATATGGCTACTATACGCAATGTGGGTGTTTACCGTCACCACACATATCGTCCCCTATGCTACTGACTCCGGTATCGATCTGCTCCGCGCTTCCACTATACTCAGTATCTCGGGCATTGTCTTTATAGCAGCACGTCTCCTCTGCGGACGAATAATAGATGTCATCGGTATTAAAATACCATCCATAATTATGGCTTTCATCGGCACTGTCTGCCTTTTGCTGTTGGTCTGGAGCCGTGAGCTATGGATGTTCTATATTCTGGCGGTCGGATACGGTATCGGCAACGGGGGGTTGGGCGTTACTATGCTGGCTTTACCGTTCAACGCCATAAGAAGCCGTAATATCGGGGTAATTATGGGCGCAATGGAAATGTCATTTACCATAGGAGCAGCTATCGGCTCATTTATAGGCGGCGCTGTATTCGATATCTCCGGTTCCTATGCTGTCGCCTTTTTCATCGGCAGCGCAGCTCTCTTTATCACCATACCTCTTATTCATAGTATCCGCGAGAACGTATAAACCGGATTCCGGTTGCATGGCGCTTACGCTTGCGGATTTGGCGAGCACACTGCCTTAATGCCGGAAATGCACGGAAATACGGCCGAAATTTTTATCATCCTTCTCCACTCTGTGATAAAGTCTCTTTATCTCCGGCCCGGACAAATACCGCAATACCCGCTTCTTTAACTGCCCTGACCCCTTGCCGGGGATAATCTCAACCAGGGATATTCTCTTATCCAGCGCTTCCCGTATCACACGGTCCAGCTCCGCATCAATCACTATGCCCCTGTTATATATATCATGAAGGTCCAGTACAATCTTCGCCATATTATGTCAACTCTCTTGCCAATATGTCCGGTATGTTTTTATCTACATAGTGTCTGCAGGCATACAGCATTATTAACCTTCCGGCCTTCCTTCATCAACCTCCCGAACCTGAAGGATACGGTCGATCCTGAATGTCCTCTCGCCGTGGCGTTTGAGGCAGAATGCCCGCATTCCCATATAGGTGATACCGCGGTACTCCATCTGCCCCACCTCCACCGGCCTCACCACCCTGGTGGTCTTTTCATCATTGGGCTTGAGATAGACAATCTCTAAAAGCTTCTTATTCTCTATTGCTTTCCGGATAAATGCCGCTCTATCCTCTGCCGGGAAGCAGTCCTCCGCCTTACGATACTGGTATCCGGTCAAATAGCCCATAACCGGATAGTTAGTCCAGATATGAGATTTAAGCGCAGGCTTCTTGAGCACAATCCCTTCCAGCGATGTACAGCGGCTTAATGCTACATACATTTGGCCGTGGGCAAAGGTGCCTCTACCTATGTCTATCACCACCTTGTCAAAAGTCTTGCCCTGGCTCTTGTGTATGGTAACCGCCCACGCAAGCATTAAAGGATACTGCGTAAATGTGCCTATCACCTCAGACTGCATGCTCCCTTTTTCAATGTAGAAACGGTATATCTCCCATGTGAAAGGCATTATATCAACCTCCTCACCATCATCGAGCTCTGCCACGATGACCGATTCACCTTTATCGTCACGGTCAAAATCCATAACCTTCCCGATGCTGCCGTTGACCCAGCGGCCTTCCGCATCATTATTGAGCATCATGATCTGAGCTCCCTTTTTAAGCTGCAGGTCCACAGCAGTGGGCAAATACTCCCGGCCGAACTCCCCTTCAATAGTTCCTGAAAAGTGGTAGGATTTGCCTTTCAGCAGCGACAATTGTTTATTGTTAATTTCATCAGCCAATTTATTGGTGGTGGTCAGATAGACGTAGAAATCGTCTTTTCCAGGCTCAAATTCAGGTAAATGGCGTCTGTTGAGCAGCGCCAGACCTTCAGAGGTTACCGAGTTATTGCGGATACCGTTGAGCAGCGCGATAAATTGCTCGTCTTGCTGCCGGTATATCTTCTCCAGCTCTATTATCTCCATATCGAAATACTCGAAAACACGCGCGCCGTAGAAATAGGGTGTGCGGTAAAGAGACTCGAACACTTCCTTCTCCGTGCCGGTTACTACAGGTGGAAGCTGATAAAGGTCGCCGATAAATACCATCTGTATGCCGCCGAAGGGCTTGACCCGTGAAGGGCCGTTGAGGCGCAGGAAACGGTCCACGCAGTCCATAAGGTCTGCCCGCACCATGGAGACCTCATCGATAATAATGGTGTCCAGCTTGCAGTAGACGCTCTCCTCATCATCAACCGCGCGCCGCCTTCTCACGCCTTCCGGCGTGATACCGGGCTTAAATTTAAAAAAGGAGTGTATAGTCTGACCTTTAACGTTGAGTGCGGCTACCCCTGTGGGAGCAAGCACCACCACCTTCTTCGCTGTCATGCGGCGGAAAAAGCTCAGCAGCGTGGACTTGCCTGTGCCTGCTCGCCCGGTAATAAACAGGCTGCGCCCGCTGTTTTCCATAACATCCAGCGCCTGTCCGAAGCGTTCATTTATCTCTATCTGATGTATACTGGTCATTTATATCCTGTGGCCTCGTTTAATTTACCATTTTAGTTCATTAAACATGATGGTACAATGATATTTGCAGACAGCATTATAAAGCAATAATCAATATATATCATCAGTTACGAATCTCTATTGCGGTATTTCATAATGGCGTCTATAATAGAAAGACGGATGAAAAAAGCAATTTTTCTATATGTTCTTTTCCTTCTATCCGCCGCATGTTCTTCGAATACACCACTCGGAACAGACCCCTTAACAGTTGCCGATGCCTATATGCAGGCTGTCGATGGCAGTGACATCAATGCCGTAACACGCTTGCTGTCAGATGATATCGTATTCGAACAGCATCCGCCGGGCGTACGGATCGATGATAAAAGCCAGGTGGTTTCGATACTGGAAGAGGACATGGCCTGCGGCCACCGCCATTCGTTAATCGGCCAGCTCGAAGTTGAGGGTGAAGAGGTAGTCGCCCTCGCGAAAGTGAGAGGCGATGATTTCGAAATACTGGGCATCGACCACATAACGGCGACCTACAGAATACACGTTGATGGAGGCAAGGTCGATTCGATTCTGGTCACGCTGGATGAGGATGACTGGGCAGAGGTGGAGAGGAAAACCAGCGGCGGGCTAGGCATCAATATTGAGTTCGTGAAACAGGGGGTACGCGTCAAGGGATTCGCCGGACAATCACCAGCTAAAGAAGAGGGCATGCAGGTAGGCGATATAATTACTGCTGTCGATGGCATAGGCTGCGATACGATGGAAAGATGGGAGGTCATCTGCAGACTGAGGGGTGAGGAAGGAAGCACGGTAGCACTTACCATCGTAAGAGAAGGGGCAGACGCTCCTATGAATATGGAGCTAACACGCCAGAAACTCGGTTGACATGAACTAATTACGCGCATCCTGTCCGGGATACACATATATAGAGCAAGAGATGGATGGATAATGAAACCACGTTTACATCGCAGGAATACAGCATGATCCTGCAGAAGTGCAGCGAGATACCGCCTGCAAAGGGCATGCACCTTGTGCATGACTATATTGAGAACCTGCTGCTCACTGTCCTTGATTTTCAGATGCATAATACGGCAGTCGAAAACGCGATCGCCCACTACAGGGATAACCGGTTTAATGAGATCAGAACCCTGGACGATTTAAAACGGCTCCTGTCGCAATACGCGGATGACAAAGAAGGCAATATCGCTGTTGCCCAATATCTCTGGGGGAACAAGCACAGGAAGAGGGTATCCCTATTGCGGAAGCTTGCTGCTTATTTCGAATCTATAGGCGTTGCAGATCAGGAAGCATTAAGCAGATGGGCAAAAGAAAGCGAGTTCCACAATAATTTTGAAGACAGGATACCGGGAATGGCCTATACAATATACCAGTGGCTGATAATGAGGCAGGGAGTTGAGACGGTTAAGCCCGATGTTCATCTGATGAACTTTGTAAAATCAATCGTACACCATAGCGTCACAAAAGACGAGCTTGTCGGGGTTCTGGAAAAAGTGGCAAAGGAGCTTGGACTGAAAGCATACGAGTTGGACTGGAAAATATGGGAGTATGAAAAAATGAAAAACAGATGAACCTAGAAAGTTAGCGAATTTAAAAATTGTTGAAGTCATGCCCTCATGTATTAGCTACTGTTCGATGGTCGATCAATCTTGAGCACAGAACTGATTAACAAAAGCCACATTCTCACTTATACTATTGGAAATATGGAAAAGTTTTTTTTCGCACTTGATGCGGAGGCTTTTGGTGTAAATGGTAAAGTCTTTTAATTCACCAGCGAGACGATATGCCAGTTTGGGAATAATAAGCACTTGTATTTTCCTATTTGCCATTCTATGTGTATATTTCCACCACCATCTAGCCGGTCTGACTTGATGCTCCAGTATAAATGCCTTTCCCATAGGATACTCCATATCTGTGCTGTGCAGATTATCCATGATTACATTCATTGTTGTACGTAAGTCGACAAGAGATGCGTATCCGTAGTAGAGACAATAGCAGTGCAACAGTGGCCAGATTTCCTTTGATGCCTCCTCTCCCACTATATTGAACTTCACCCATTCTGAATAGAACCGGGAAGGATCTTTTTCATACTCTGCTAATAAAAATTGTCTTATAATCCGGGAAGTCTCCTCGTTTTCCCTGCTTCCAGCAATAATACTCGCCACCCTATATTGCGCGCTTTTTTCTTTCAGAAGCTCTTCTTTCAATTCTTGCATACGGGAAAATGGTATATATACGGGTTGTCTTTTTACTAAATACACTGTCATACTTGCTCCCTCACCTGCTTTCAAAGATGCCGTTTAGCCGCTATTCAGTGACCTGCGCCAGCCCTAGGACCCAATGCCGATGGGTTCCCCAATAGTATTACCTTCTATGTCCAACCTCTGTATAAATGATCTTTGCGGCATATGCATACTCTTTCCCGTGCACCATCCTGCAAGCATCTCTTTCTGCATTACCCTGGTTAACACAATTGGCTGCTCACAAACGTTTTCAGCAATCGGTATTCCCTGATCGCCCCATTGCTTTCTCCCGGTTTCATCAAGCATCTGCGCGTACAGATTACGGTCACCATCTATCCAGGCTACGGCTACGTTCCCATTGCCGCTGTCAATTGCTTCGAACCTTGGGGATACCTCCGGCAAACTGCTGCACACGGGCATCCCGTTTCTCTGCCACAGTTCTTCCACGCCGTCGTTTACCCTTTGGGCGTAGAGCTTCATTCCGTTGCAGTGGTCCTCCCAGACAGCAATGGCTCCCCCCGAACCATCGGGTACCAGCCGGGTATAGACATTGGTAGTGGATGGCAAGTCGCGTACAGGTTCCGTACAAAGGACGCTGCCATCAGCCCTTATCCGGCAAATCCATATATATGAAGGCATACTGCCGCCTGCTGGTTCGGACCATGAGACGAAGGCTCCGCCCACGCCGTCACTGATAATCCTTGGCTCCGGCTTCAGCGCAGTCCCAAGGTGTTTTATACGCACACCAATGTGCTTTACCCCCTACTCGCTGGCGCTCCATCATCGCGCCACAAGGTCTGGCCATCGGCACCCAACTTCTGAACAATGAAATAAAAGTTTTCGGCATGCCTCCACAGGATAAACCATTCGCCTTCATCCCCGGCAGCCAGCTGCAGCCCTGTGCACTGGCTGCTTAGGGGATATTCCCAGAGTGTACTGCCTTCGCCGTCCAGTCGCAGAACATAGCGCTCAGCGGAGGTTATCCGGCGCAGGGTCACCCCACCCGTGCCGTCAGCGGCCATATCCGTTATCCGAAAAAGGAAATCCTGTTCCAGCTTGATTTCGCCTTGCCCGTCCACCTTTGCCAGAAAGTCTCTGTCGAAATGGTGATGCCCCTCTTTGCCATTCTCAGACTTCAGCACCTCCCATGCGATAAAAACGCCTCCGCCGCCATCTTTCACAATGCCCAGAATGCTAGAGCGCCTGTTATCGCCGGTAAACAGCGTCTTATCCCAGAGCTTGCGCCCCTCGCGGTCAATCTTCAACACATGAATGTCATGGTCACCGGGGCTTCTTTCCGCACGGTAGGCAACGTATGTATTGCCTGCCTCATCAGCAAGGGCAGACGAAATGACGCGCCTTGCTGAATCGTACCCTCTCCCGCCACCGATACAAGCAACGGTCAGAAGCGCAATGCAGATTAGAGTAGCCAGTACCAGTCTTCGCAGCATGATTCCCTCCTTCTCATCCCACTCGTCCCATGATGTAAGACAGAATGGGCTGTATCCACAGTAACGTAAAGACAGATTGAAAGGCTGCCATTACGGCCGCCCTTTTCCTGTCCCATTTGAGCTCGGCATAAGCCAGAGCGAAGCTGGACAGCCAGATCATGGCCATGGGCACCGCGATGGCGGCAATCTGCCACGGCTGCTCCATAGCCGGGATCAAAGTGGCACGGTAGTGAGAACCGTTCCATATCAACCGGGCATAGGCTTCCCCGATGGGGATGTAGAGCAGCGCCAGGTAACACAGGAAGAACCACTTCCGCTCGTCACCTGGCTTTTCAAGCCCGCGCTAGGAAACGCTAATCCTACCCAGCAAACGGAGGGCCAGCGAGAATATCAGCCAGCTTCTCGGGAACCTCCGCACAGCCCCCCACTGTGGCGCACCCGCATCCCGAAATAGCGATCAGCGTACAAACCAACGCCACCAGCAAGCCGGTCAGATTCGAGGTTTTCTTCATAGCCTGCTACTTCCGAACTCAATCATTGATGTACCCGTGTCCCTGCTCCTGCATGACCTTTTTACTACACATGCTGTAAACCCATTACTCCGGATTCTACAACCCACGCTCTCTCCATATTCTCGTTTTAAATCCATTACCTGCAACGCCGTGCTCACTATCGAGGAGGTTATGGTTCTCCTTCTTCACGGTCTTGCTCCTTTACTTTCCGTGTAACCTGTTTCTCATGCGATTCCATGATCAAAATAGTGCAGACGACGATAAGTCCGC
>CAZFIM010000013.1:0-47570 GCA_964519615.1 uncultured Dehalococcoidales bacterium | reverse complement strand
TACACCAGCCAGAATACTCTCTTAATTACGGCTTGATTTCATGGGGTGCATTACACTGCCTAACATAAATCAGTTTTTCCTATGTGCCACCTGCCACCCGTATCAATCTGTAGTGCACCCCATAAAATCACACCGCATAGTATCTCAACAAATAGAATTCATGTATGAATTCTATTGGAAGGACAAGGGCCGCCTGTGCGCAGGCAATCTCGAGAAATGTTTTTAGAGAGAAAGAGGCATTTTTGATTAACGGCTGTTTTATCTTCTCCGGATGGGCTACAGGTTGTTCTCCAGACGTTCGTACTGGACTTCTTCAAAGACGACCTCAAAAGGACAAACTATGGCGCCCGTTGGGCATACCAGCTCGCAGTTGGTACACCACTGGCATTCGCCCTCTATCTTGACAATGGTCACTACATTATCTACCATGACCAGGGCGCCGCAGGCGCATACATTAACGCAAAGGCCGCAGCCGGTACATTTGCTCCTGTCGATTTCAGGCAGACGGTTCATGCCTTTTAACTCCATATAGTATTTCTATCACTATTTTCCGCCTCTTGTCTGCGACTTATATCTCATACCAGCGCACCGGCCATATCCTCCAGGTAGCGGCGGTTGCTGATAACGATGCGGTGCCGCTCCAGCCTGATCGCCCCCTGCTCCTCCAGCGTCTTGAGAGACCTGCCCACCACCTCGCGGGCGGTACCGGCTATCGCCGCCATGTCCTGCTGCGTCAGGCGGTGTCCCGCGCCATCGCCGGCATTCTCCAGCAGTATCCGCGCCACCCTCCCTATCACCTGCCTGAAGGAAAGGTCCTCCACCAGCGAGACGAGCTCACGCAGCTTGCCCGCCAGCACAGATACCGCATTTTTAGCAACAGCGGGGTATTTTTCGATCAGCGAAAGCAGGTCCGTGCGGGCTATCTCATAAAGGACCACCGGCCCCATCGTCTGCGCGCTGATGGGAGCCGCTTTGCCGTCGAACGCGGGGATATCGTTGAAGGAATCTCCGGGACGCACTATGGAGAGTATCTGCTCTTTGCCCTCCGCCGAGGTCTTGAACGTTTTCACCACCCCCGACACCACAAAATAGAGGCTGGCTGCGGTTTCTCCCTCCAGAAGCACCACGGCACCGCGCTCCAGCGTTTTCTCTACCACTGCCTTCCCGATGCTGTTAATATCGTCCGTGCCAATGCCGGAAAAATAAGGCAGCTTCTTTAGAAAATCAAGCTGAATACTCATTAACTCATTACCGGTCTCAGATAGTTTTGGCGTGCCTGAAGCATTATACCAGCCCCGCCGGCATAGTGGAACAAGCACAAAGAGAAAATGTCCGCATCCGAACTGCGTCTAAAGGACTTTCAGTCCTGCCGGCAGTCAGCGCGAGGATTCACAGGGAGAGCCGAAGAACTTTTGCCACATGGTCACTTTTTTATAGATGATAACCGTACGCTGCTTTTCAACCTGAGTATCTATATCCCGATACCTTGTCACTTCCCTGTATGAAGTTTTTTCTACCTCTTCAGTCCATTTCATTATCAGCGCCAGATGGGCATCCTCGCCCCATGTAGTCCTCTCAACAAATTTTGCGTGATAGTCTCCCTCAGCTATGCCGATCTCAAAAGAGCCGCTGTTGCCGAGCTGTTCATAGATGATATGGTTCGATGAAGAATAGAGGTAAAAACCGCCGGGAAAAGGATTCTCGAATTTGCCCTGCAGGCTTGCACCCGGTTTATCGATGGTAAAATCCACCTCGATGCCGGACGGCACCATAATGCGCACCTCATCGAAAATCACCCGCGTACGGGCTTCCATTTCCGTGGATACTACCGGGACCTGTTCCGTGTAACTCTCCGTTTCCGTTACCGTCTCATAATAGACCTCCGCCTGCTCACAGGGAACTTCCACATCATGGAGGAAAAATATCAGGCAGACGATGATCACAGCCAGGCCGAACACTATCAGTGACAGCTTCCAGAAGGCCAGCCTCCCCAGCTTTAAAATAGCGCGTATAATTCTATAGCCTATCCCGTCCATCTCATATACCCGTTTAATTCGTCAGAGCTCCGCCGTTTCCGACAGATCACGTTTGCCCTGTAGTGTATCAAACGTGTTGAACGCCCTATTGTTTATGCGGCCTGTACGCGCGCTGCCTCCGGTGTATTGGCGGCCCGCCCCTATATCTCCATAGGCGGCTTGCGCTTATTTTTCATCTCTGAATTTATTGAAGCTAAGGACCTGTTCACTCCCTCTACATGAGTATTGATAGAGGCGAGGTTTTTATTAAGCTCTTTTAGCGCGCGGATAAGCTGCTCGGCATGTCTGTCATCCATAGACAATCCTCCTTGCGGTACAGCATCTGCCCGTAGTTGTATGACTGCATTATACAACAATAGAAGCGGCGATTTTCACATATTGGAAGTTTTTGCTACAATTGCCTTTTGGAAATGGAATATACTCTTGGACTCGATATCGGCTCCGTTAATGCCAAACTCGCCCTGACCTCAGGCGGTGATGCGGTCTATCTCGATAGGGAGAAGATCACCTCCGGGCCGAGAATAGCTGTTTCCGCGCTCCTCAACAGGCTTCAAGATGCATATTCTCTTAAAGATATCAGCGGCGCAGGGGTCTCCGGTTCTGCAAAATCCGCCGTACCTGCCGAACTGGGGTGGGCGCAGCACAGCAGTTCTCTTGCTGTAGCCTCGGGGCTGCTGCACTCCCATCCTGATGCCAAAACCATCATCCAGATAGGCGGGCAGAGTTCGCTCGTTATCGTACTGGAGGACGGCCTTAAAAAACCGTGGAAGGTCACCTCGAACCCGCTCTGTGCCGCAGGCACCGGCAGGTTTATGGAGCAGCAGGCTTACCGTCTGGGCATCACCATAGATGATTTTGCAAAATTGGCTCTTAAATGCGAGGGTAACGCACCCCGCATCGCGGCGCGCTGCAGCGTGTTTGCCAAGAGCGACCTTATTCACCTTCAGCAGAAGGGCGTACAGATAGAAGCGATGCTCTATGCGCTGTGTGAAAGTGTGGCCCGCATGGTCGCCTCCTTCAAGAAAGGGGACTTCGAAGAACCCGTATACCTGGTAGGCGGCGTGGCCGCCAACCGCGCCATAGCCAGAGCTCTGGACGAAGTGCTTTCAGCAAGGAACGGGCGCGCAACACAGGTTATCGTGCCGGAGAATTATCTGCATATGGAAGCCATAGGCTCCGCTCTGCTCTCAACCGGCAACAAAGCGCGTGTGACGGCGCTGGCAGCAAGCGATGTTTGCCGCTCCTACTATCGTATGCCCGCCTTGAGGCAGGTCGCGTGCTCCGAGCCTGCACCTGCCGGAGCTATCGCGCATCCCTGCACGGGGTATCTGGGCGTGGATATCGGCTCGACAAGCACCAAAGCCGTTATACTGGATGAACACGGCAATGTATTGACCAAGCATTACCTGATGACCGCCGGAAAACCTATAGAGGCGGTCAAGGAGGTATTTAAAAACCTGCTTAAGCTGGGCGCGGACAAAGTCACCATAGCGGGCGCCGGCGTCACGGGCTCAGGCCGCTATCTTATCGGAAGCCTCATAGGTGCAGACCTCATCAAGAATGAGATTACGGCGCAAACGCGGGCCGCTGAGGAGATCGATCCCGATGCCGATATTATCGAGATCGGCGGGCAGGACTCCAAACTGGTGATAAAGCGCAACGGCATAGTGGTTGACTATCAAATGAACAAGGCCTGCGCCGCCGGGACAGGAAGCTTCATCGATGAGCTGGCGGAAATGCTCGCGGTCTCGGTCAAGAACGGCCAATTTGCCTCGCTTGCCTTTGCCGCCGACCACACGGTAGACCTGGGAACCCGCTGCGCCTCGTTCATGGCGCAAGCAGTAGCCACCGCCCAGCAGGACGGTGTACCGCTCCCGGTCATTACCGCAAGCCTTTCCAACTCTATCGCCAAAAACTACCTTTCCAAAGTGGTGGGGAACAGGAAGCTGGGGAACAGGGTTATTCTCACCGGCGCGGTGTTCTACAATCAGGCGGTCGTTTCCGCTTTTCACGATCAGCTTGAAGACAGGACCCTCACTGTCCCCGAGCATAAGGAGATTAGCGGCGCCATCGGCGCTGCCCTGCTGGCTGCAGAGGCCATAGAGGATAAAAAGTCAGTATTCAAAGGCTTCCAAAACGTCATCGAGAGCCGGCAGACGCTCTCCACTTTCACCTGCAAAGGCTGTGACAACAACTGCACCATAACCCGCATGCAGATACCCGGTGAAAAGCCCACCTTTTACGGCAGCCGCTGCGATAAATATGACAGCACGCTCAACCGCGCCAAACAGACCACCTTATTCGATGAGCGCGAGAAGCTGCTCTTCAGCGAATATAAAGAGAACAGCGGCAAAGGTCCGCTGGTGGGCATACCGCGGGCGCTGCTTGTTTATGATTTCGCGCCGCTGCTGATAGGCTTTCTAAACGCATTGGGCGTCAGGGTCACGCTTTCCAGCAAGACAACGCAGGAGATAATGGAGAACGCCGTCGAGCTGAGCTATACGGATACCTGTTTCCCGGTCAAGCTGCTGCACGGGCATGTTCACAGCCTGTGCCATGCCGATTACATTCTCTATCCCTGCGCTATACGCCTCGGCCGCAAGGAAGGCGATGAGAACCAGAAATACGCCTGCCCGCTGGTACAGGCCTCACCCTATATCATCCGTACGGTACTGGGTCTGGAGGAGAAACTGCTCATACCGCTGATAGATTTAAGCACAGGCGATGATGAGGTGATCAGGAACTTCGCTGATGTTGCCGCCCGTATGGGCTTCAGCAGAAGAAAAGGCAGAGAGGCGGCATTGGCCGGTCTGGAAGCACAGAAGCGCTTTGCGCTGAAACTGGAAGAGACCGGAAAAGAGCATCTGGAGCTGCTGCGCAAGCAGGGCCGGCTTGGCGTAGTGCTTTTTGCGCGCTCCTATATGGCGCAGGACTCGGGCGCCAACCTGGGCATAGCGGAAAAGCTGGCCCAACTGGGCGTTGTGCCCATACCGCTGGACTTTCTGCCGCTGTCATCGATAAAGCCCGAGCAGTATTCTGACAGGCCTTACTGGTACTACGAGGGCAAGCATATCGCCGGTGCCGAGCTGGTCCGGCCTGACCCGCAGCTTTACGGGCTGGCTCTCACCAACTTCGGCTGCGGCCCCAATTCCTTCATACTCAATATAGTCGGAGATATCATGGGAGAAAAGCCGCTGGGGCAGCTTGAGATAGATGAACACGCCGCAGAGGCAGGCATTGTCACGCGTCTGGAGGCGTTTGTGGATACCATTTTGGGATACGCCCGCGCGGGCAAACAGGTGCAGGCGCCGGGGAAATCCGTCTACCGCGGTACGACCTCTCTGATCAATGCTCAAAAGACCCTGCTGCTTTCCAGAATGTCTCCTCATGCCGATACCGTCTGTGCCGCCATACACGCCTGCGGGGCAAGAGCGCTGGTGCTGCCTGAGCCGGATGAGAGAAATATCCTCTACAGCAACAGGGTAACCTCCGGCACGGAATGTCTTCCCTACCGGGTAACGCTGGGCGATTATATGCGCTTTTATTATGAGAACGGCTCCAATACCGCTGATTACGAGGGCTTCGGGGCGGGTTCATACGGCCCCTGCCGGCTGGGGAAATATACTATCGAGCAGGGGCGCATCCTCAAGGAGATAGGCTTTGACATCCCCATACGTACGACCGTATCCAATAACGCCTACCGCGATATCAATCTCGGTGCAGGTTTCCAGCGACTGGCATGGAAGAGCATCGTCGCCGTGGACTTTCTGCAGCGCCTGTTATGGCGCACTAGGCCGTATGAAAAAGAAGCCGGAACTGCGGACATGCTGTTTGCGGAATATCTGCAGAAAACAGCACGGAGCATCGAAATGAAAGAGCCTTTCGATGACATCCTCAAACAGGCTACAGCCGCTTTCAAGGCGCTGGTTAACTCCGATATTCCCGGAAAGCCGCTTATCGGCATCAACGGTGAGATATACCTGCGCTCCAACAGCTTCAGCAATAACGATTTGGTTCGGGAGTGCGAGAAAGCCGGGCTGGAAGCGGTGGTCGCACCAATGGGCGAATGGATGAAGTATACATCCTACCGCAACCTTGAGGATGCGATCAGGTTCAAAAAGACTTCCAAGATACTTGGCAGCTTCATCAAGAAACTCATTCAGGAAGGGGATGAGCAGACTGTCGCACGGAACTTCAACGGATATATAGATACGCATGAGCCTTCAACCGCAGGACTGCTCAAATTGTCCGGGCAGTACCTTTCACCCCGCTGCGGCAGCGAAGCAGTGCTCAGTATCGGCGGCGGAATAGAATGGATGAAAAACCCTGCCTTTGCCGGCGTGATATCGGTCATGCCTCACGGCTGTATGCCCGGAGGCATCGTTGCCGCTATGGCGGAAACATTCGGCAGCATCTACCACAAACCCTGGATCAGCCTCACCTATGACGGCTTTCAGGAGACAACCAATTTGAGCAGAATATACAGCTTTGCAGAAGTTATCCGCTACTGCGGTAAGGTATAATAGGAAAACCGGCATAAGCCTCAAGAATTTTTGCCGCATTGCCAGAACAATAACGGTAAGTGAGGACGGTTATTATGATCTCTGAGGAACTCCCTGAAGTGCAAAAACAGAATAAATATACGCTCTGCGCCATAGCGGCCGTGCTGGTATTCTTTGTCCCGCTTATTGTGGGCTATTTTACCTCACCGCTTGCCGGCGCTAATCCCCTGGCGGACCTGGAAGCGCTGTTCGATCTTCTGAAAAACTTAAGCCCGCTTGCCATATTCGCCGTCATATTTTTTAACAATGCCATTAAAGCGCTGCTCTCGCTGGTGCTCGGCGTTCTGGCAGGGCTCCCCACACTCTTATTTTTAGGATTCAACGGCTATATTCTGGGTTCGGTTGTATCGGCGCTGCAACCGGAGATGAGCGGTGCGGTCATCGCCGCAAGCCTCATACCTCACGGAGTTATCGAGATCGCTATGGTGCTGCTGGCCAGCACGTACGGTCTGGCTGTCGGGCTGGAATCCTTAAGACATCTGTTCCGAAAGGAGAGCGCGGTAAAGGCCACGCTTAAGAAAGGCCTTAAAGTATATGTACGGTGGGTGATTGCAGGCCTGTTTATCGCAGCCGTGGTTGAGGTCCTCGTGACTCCCGTAATCGTCCTGCTGGTCAGCGGCGGCGATTTACCCCTTCCCTGATCCTTTGACAATAGCTAAACAGGGATAGAGTTTATCAAGCGCTTCGGTTCTTTGCATTTGCCGCTGACTGAGGTATAACATTTACCTTCCCGCAGTTTAAAGCATGGACGTATATCTGTGCGGTCTTCTCAAGCAGCTGGCAATTGGTAAAGGCATCGCGCAGGTCTTTCCCTACACCCGCCGTGCCGTGATTGGCAATGATGACGGCATTCTTTGTGCTTAGAGCGGCTACCGTATTATCGGCAAGCTGCCTGCTGCCGGGAAGCGCATACGGTGCTACTTCAATCTCACCGCCCAGACAGAAAACCTGATCGTCCATGATTGCAGGCAGTTTTTGGCCGATAACAGCCAGAACGCTCCCATACAGTGAATGAGTATGGACGACGGCGTTTACCTCAGGGCGCGCCTGGTACACGGCAATATGAAGCTTCAACTCGGAAGAAGGCTTTTTCTCCCCTTCCACCGTCCTGCCGGCAAAGTCCACTATAACGATATCAGCGGGCGTAAGCATATCGCAGTAGCAGCCGCTGGGAGTTACGGCGATCAGGTCTGAGCCGTCTCTGCCTTTTAGCCTTACGCTGACATTGCCCATCGTCCCCACCGCCAACCCGCTCTCAACCATGAGCCGGGAGATTTCCAGTACGGCTTTTTTCTCTGCTTCCCACATATGTCCTCCGTGATCAAAGGGTATTCTCAAGCAGCAGCTCTTGCTCTGGCAGTATAGTAGCCCCGTACATTTCAACTGTCAAGATAAACACTCAGGGCGCTCAGTGATTTGGTATAGTAAGGGCAAGGCATTTATACATCCGCAATTTTACAGCGCTCCCCGTCTATTATGATGAATCCCTCTTTCTCCAGATTGTCCAGATTACGCTGAACGGCCCCCGCATCTCTACCCGTACCCTTTATTATCTCAGCGGCAGTAAGAGGCTCGCCTTCCATAAGCAAAGACAGGATCATGCTTCTCAACTGACGGTTTGAACCCTTGAAAGGACTCTGTTTGCGGTACCCGGCGCTCCTGCGGCCGGGATCGGCTTCTTCCTTAAGAGCACTGCCGTAGTCCATGAGCGCATAATACCACATGCGCGGCTGCTTGAGGTCAAGCGTCTTTTCGACAAACGGCAGAATACGGCTGTCAGAAACGCCTTCCGCGCCGGGGAAAAAGTAGCGGAGATAGACAGCTCTGATATTAGTCTCAATCAATACCTCCGGGCGGTTGAAGGCAAACGCGGCAACCGCCGCCGCTGTATAACTGCCGATGCCGGTAAAGGTAACCAGAACAGCGGGCGAAGCGGGAAGCACACCGTCGAAGCTGCTCTCCACCGTCTGCGCTGCCTTCAGCAGCGCAAGCGCCCGCCGGTTATACCCCAGGCCTTTCCATGTCTTGAGCACCTGCCCTACCGATGCGCTGGCAAGCGAGCTGAAATCAGGGAATTTTGCAACAAATTCCATATATTTGGGCACAACTCTTCCCGTCTGTGTCTGCTGCAGCATAATCTCGGATACCAGTATACGGTACGGGTCGGAAGTGTACCTCCAGGGAAAATCACGCCCATACCGCCGGTAAAAATGATAGACCATCGCGCGGAAAAGGAGCACAGCTTCAGCGGTTAAGCCTTTTTCCGCAAAGCATCTGATAAACTGTTCTTCCGGGGAGGATATACTTTCAGCAGGCCGTTCCATCACACAATCATACCTTAGCCGGTTCATCTAATTATAGCCGCATAATGTGACAATAAAGAAACGGCTAAAGACGGCTTGCGCCGGCCCGCTTGCAGACAGCATCGCTTGTGAACGCGCAGTCTTCAGTGTATAATTTTACCTTGTAATACGAGGCATATTCCCAATTTCCACGCACAATCTGGAGGTGGCCGCTTAATGTCTGACAAAGGAAGGTCGATTTCCTTAGCTGACCTGATAAATCTCAAGGGCAAGTCTGCGGTTGTAACCGGCGGAGCTTCAGGCATCGGTTTTGCCATCGTCTACCGTCTGGCGGAGGCAGGCGCTTGCGTCGTTATCGCCGATATAGAACCTGACGCCTCACAGGCGCTTGAGACGCTTAAAGAGCACGGCCTGGCTGCTGAATATGTACAGTGCGATGTCACCAGTGAGGATGCCGTAAGAGCCCTTATCGATGGGGCTGCGGCGCGGTACGGCGGCATCGATATTCTGATCAATAACGCAGGTATATTCCCTCATCTATACCTTGAGCAAACAAGTCTTTCTGATTTTCAGCGTGTGATAGCCGTCAACCTCGCAGGCACCTTCCTGTGCAGCAAAGAAGCCAGCCGGCATATGATAGAGCAGAAACGCGGCGGCTGTATTATCAATCTGGCCTCGATCGATGCGGTCCATCCTTCCGCCAGCGGCATGACCGCTTACGACGCTTCCAAAGGCGGGGTACTGACCCTGACCAAAAGCCTGGCTAAAGAGCTGGGCAAACACGCTATCAGGGTGAACGCTATCGCGCCCGGCGGCATCGTAACCGCAGGCGTGAAAATGCAGACGCGGGGGAGCGGGGGCAAAGAGGGTAAAGCACAATTAAAGGCTTTTTTAGCGCATATGGCGCTGGGGCGCATGGGCAGGCCGGATGAAGTCGCCCGTATTGCGCTCTTTCTGGCATCAGACCTGGCAAGCTACATGACCGGCAGCATGGTGACGGTCGATGGAGGCTACCTGATATCGTAATTAGAGAAGGCAAATAAACCGGAGACGAATAGCAATGGCAAAAGTATTGGTAATGACAGATTCCGTAGCCTGCCTACCGGCAGATATTAAAGATGAACTCGGCATCCACGTTGTTCCTGCCGCCAACATCATCTTCAACGGGCAGAACCACATCGAAAATGTCACCATCACCGCCACGGAAGCCTATCAATTGATTGAAAAGGACCCTGATAAATTTCTCACCTCTGCGATGACTCCCAATGTGCTGCTGGAGGAGTTCGAGCAGGCAGCCGCTATCTCCAAAGAGATAGTTCACATTGCGCTGTCATCCGCACTCAGCGCCGGCTACAAAACAGCGGGTCTGGCCGCTCAACTGCTTAAAGAGAAAATGCCCGATGCCGCCATTCACATATTCGATTCAAAGGCAGTTGCCGGAATGCAGGGGCTGGTAGTGAGGGCGGCGGCGATAGCTGCTCAAAAAGGTATGAATGCAGCGCAAATCCTCGATACCGCTCAAAAGGTCCGCGCTCACACCGGCGGTCTGTTCATGCTCGATACACTGCGTTATATCTACCGTACCGGGCGCATGTCCAAGATGGGCTCCAGAATCGCTTCCATGTTCAATATCAGACCTATAAACAAAATAATGGAAGACGGAACAATTACCATGGTGGAGAGAACCAGAAACAGGGAGCACAGCCTTGAGCTGATGCTGGAACTGATAAAGGGCGATGCCGGGACCGGCCCTCTCCATTTTATGGTAAATCATGCCAACGCGCCGGAAACAGCAGAACAGTTCAGGGAAATGCTGAAAAGTCATTTCAACTGCCTGAGCGTTACCATCAGCGATTACAGCCCTGTAATGGGCTACGGCGCCGGCCCCGGAGCGTTATTCGTGGGCTATACGCAGTCATTGGATTTGTCCGAATAGTTTTTAGTGATATATAATACCTGAATCTTGGCAATCTCGGCCGGCTGACATAATTTCCGGTCATACCGGCCGATTTCTGTTATTAAGAGAAAAACAAAATGGCGCAGGTAAAAAACACCGCATTTAAAACACTGGATATATTCAAAGAAGTTAACCGCACCTTTCCCAAAACAGCGCAGATACTGGAACATAAACAACAGGGCAAAAAGGTCTTCGGCTGGCTTTGTACGTATGCTCCGGAGGAGATCATATATGCGGCGGGGGGGCTTCCGGTCAGGATAACCGGTTATTCTCAGGAGATGGAGCTCGAGGACGGGACAGCATATCTCTACGGCAATAACTGCTCTTTTTCGCGAAGCTGTTTTCAACTTGGGCTGAGGAACGGCTATGATTTCCTTGACGGCGTTGTCGGCGGCTCGACCTGTGACGGAGCACGCAGACTATTCGATCTCTGGCGTTACTACATCGGCACTGCCTTTCATCATGTCCTTACCGTGCCGAGAAAATATACTCAGGCTGCCCACGACCTTTATTATCATGAGGTGGTGAAATTCAAAGAGCATCTGGAAGAATATCTGGGGCTGCAAATAACAGACTGGGCGCTTAAAGACTCGATTGCGCTCTACAATGAATCACGCACACTGCTGAAGCGCCTCTACGATTTCCGCAAGCTCGATGCTCCGGCCATCACAGGGGCAGAGACCATGGAAGTGCTTGATGCCAGCTTCCGCATGCCCAAAGAACAGTTCAACGAGCACCTGACAAACCTTCTTGGAGAGATAGCATCTTCTCACAATACTCACCCTTACCGTGCACGCCTTATGGTTACCGGCAGCGTAATGGCCAATCCTGAATTTATTAATAGCATAGAGACCCTGGGGGGACTGGTTGTGACCGACGAGCTCTGTACCAGCACCAGATACTGGTCGGACCCGGTAGTTCCGGAAGGAGATGAACCTCCTCTGCGCGCTATAGCCCGCCGCTATCTTAACAACTTCCCCTGCGCACGCATGGTCCCTTCAGATGAACGTTTCAACCGCATACTCGGCCTCGCAAAGGAGTTTAAAGTGGACGGTGTCATCAGCCAGATAGTACGCTACTGTGTGCCCTACGCCCATGATTTGCCTCTCTTGAAAGAACGCTTAAACGAGCATGGTATTCCTCTTTTAGGCCTCGACGTGGAATACGGCACGTCAGGTTCAGGTCAGATACAAACAAGAGTACAGGCCTTTCTGGAGATGCTGGAAGGAAGGAAAGGATGACGACAGTCGGGAGTAACAAAAACAGGCTTTCAGCCCTGGTGAAAGCAAGCCGTCTGCTCAAGCGCATGAACGCGGCAAGCCCTTCATCGAGAAAAAGCGCCGCTCTCTATTACGAGATGATGGAGAAATACTTTGCGCGCCTGCAGGAAGCACCGGAAAAAGGTGATTTTATCGCCGCGCATACCGTCTTCTTCCCGGCTGAGATAATCTACGCCATGGACCTGCTGCCGATGCATACGGAGACCACCACCTGGATGCTGGCGCTCTTTACCGGAGAATGCGCAGACCTGCTGGCCGCAGGAGCCGAGCTGGGCATGGCCTCCGAGATATGCTCGCCCCATCGCGGCATTACCGGCGCGTACGCAATCCGCGCGCTGCCCAGACCCGATGTTATGCTCTGGTCAAATATGGTCTGTGATAACACCGCCAAGAGCGGTGAGCTTATCATGGATATTAATAAATGCCCCGGTTATTTTCTGGACCATCCCTTCAAGGAGACACCGGAGGAGATACGCTACTTCACCGGCGAGCTTGAGGGTATGGTGCGTTTTCTGGAACAGCAGTCCGGTAAAAAGATGGATTGGGACAGGCTTTCGGAGATAGTGGCGCGCATGGATTACCAGATAGAGCTGTTCCGCCAGATAAGCGATTTGCGCAAAGCGGTGCCCACGCCTTTCAGCGCGCAGGGGTTTTTAGAGCTGCTTTCAGTAGATTATCTCTTCCCGGGCCAGCCGGAGGCGATTACCTATCTTGAGACGCTTAAAGACGAGCTGAGCGAGATGGTAGAGGAGGGGAAGGGGGCAGTACCCAATGAGCGCTTCAGGCTCATGAGCCTCTTTATACCTCCGATGTATCTTATGGGGTTTCTTGATAAACTTTGCCGGGAATACGGCGCGGTGAGCGTTACGGAACCCTTTTTCACATTCTGGGGTGAAGGCAGACTGGATCCGTCCAGACCGCTGGAAAGCGTTGCCCGCAAATCGTTCATGCTGCCGGAAATGCGCATGTACGGTCCTATGGATGACCGTGCGCTTAAAAGTATCGTTAAATGCGCGCAGGACTTCAAGGTGGATGGAGCGGTCTACTATGCAGACATAGGCTGCCGTCATTCCTGCGCTGCCATCAAGCTGTTTAAGGATATTCTCGATGAGATCGATGTGCCGGTCATGACCGTTGACTGCGATGTTGTCGATCCCACAATAACGTCTAAAGATGATTTCCGCGAGACAATGGAGAGATTCTTTGAGATGCTGGAAGACCGTTAATATAAAGGTAGATCATGAATAAAAAAGCTCTTGGAATAGATGCGGGGACTCAAACTACCAAAGCGGTGGTGATGGACGGAAGCGGCATCATCGCCTCATGCGTTATCCAGTCCGGTGAGGAGGCGGATGCCAGCGCCCGGGCTGCAGCCGATCAGATTTTACAGCAGGCAGGCCTTACACTGGATGACAACCTTTTTATCGTCACCACAGGTATGGGCGCAAAATCGGTATCTTTCAGTACGCAGAGTAAAGGCGTAACCACCTGCCTGGCACGAGGCATCCATTACCTGTTTCCCAGCGTGCAGATGGCCATTGATATGGGCGCCGAGAGCAGCACCGTTATACGCATCAATGAACGCGGAAGAATCAGCGACTGGGCTAACCATGACAAATGTGCTGCAGGCACCGGCATGTTTTTACAGCAGATGGCCAAACTCATGCAGATGTCCATGGAAAAAATGTCCGAGCTTTCCTTTACCTCGAAGAGCAGGGCGGATATCACCAGCACCTGTGCTGTATTTGCCGAATCGGAGGTTATCTCTCACGTACACCGTGTGCCCCCCACACCCATGCCCGATATTGCCGCCGGCGTATTTTATTCCGTTGTCAGCCGTATGATCACCTTGTGCAAACGCGTGGGCATAAAAGAGGATGTGGCGGCAGTCGGCGGTGTGGCTTTAAACAAGGGGCTGGTGCATATACTCGAGCAGGAACTGGGCTTGAAGCTGCTGATACCTGAGAATCCCCGCCTCGTCGCTGCCCTGGGAGCGGCCATTATCGCCCGGGAAAATATTGAGAAAGGCCAGGCCTCGTAACTATGGTTTTTGCAGGTATCGATATCGGCTCCAGGGCCGCCAAAGCAGTACTGCTGAGGGACGGCACCATTCTCTCATCCTTCATCGGAGATACAGGTCCGGAAAGCGTAAAAACTGCCTATATGGCGCTGGAAGGCGTGCTCAAGGGTACGGGTCTGACAGTAAACGACATCCGGTACACGATGGCAACCGGCTACGGAAGAGTGCTGGTGCCTTTTGCCGATGACAATGTCTCCGAGATCAGTGCTCACGCTAAAGGCATCAACTGGTACTACCCGTCTGTGCGGACCATACTCGATATGGGCGGGCAGGACTGCAAAGCTATTAGCTGCGATGGTTCCGGCCAGGTAACGAATTTTGTTATGAACGATAAATGCGCCGGCGGCACCGGCCGTTTTTTGGAGATGATCGCCGATGTGCTGGAGCTTCCTCTGGAGAAGATCGGAGAGGTCTCGCTCACATCGACAAACGATATTCCCTTCAACACCATCTGTGCCGTATTCGCCAAGTCCGACGCCATCTCCTATTTAAAGAAGGGCATAGCAAAAAGCGATATTCTCTCCGGCCTTCATGAAGCAATCGCCACACGCTGTCTCAATCTGCTTAAACGCGTCTCCATTCAGCAGGACTTTACCATCACCGGCGGGATATCGAAGAACAAAGGGATGGTAGCAAAGATCAAAGAGAAAGTAGGTCTTACGCCGCGTCTTGCCGATGACCCGCAGATTATCGGAGCGCTGGGCGCCGCCATTTACGCTAAAGAACGCTTTGCCGGTGGAACGCTCAAGTCCATGAAGGTCAACTACGGCTACAGCGACGGAACAGGTGAGTACTATATTACCGTCGATAACAATACCTGTGACGGCTGCGGCGCCTGCGTAAACGCCTGTCCCAACGGCGTTCTTACCCTGACGCCGGACGATACCGGCCAGGAGAAGGCAGCGGTTAAAGAAGACGTACGCAAAAGATTGGCACTTGTCTGTCCGGGCATCTCACATTGTGCGGCTGAGCCTAATTGTCATACAGCCTGTCCTAAATACGCCATTAATCACTCTTGGTAAACGGCAGGTATTGTGTTACCCTTTCGTTTATCTAATACCGTGCAATTCGCAGCAGCCCGGCAGATGAGAGAGCAAACTGCTGACAAAATACGGGCGGTAATACAGGGCTCCTTCACCTGAATATGCACTAATTTATATAGTTCATATAAATTATATGCCTCCAATTGCAAAAACAATGCCTGCAAGCCTACAATTGTCAAAAGCGGAAATCATACAATAATCAGGCAAATTTATGGTATCCGGAATTAATGGCGGGATGAAAACGTTAAAACAGCATAATAAAACCGGTTTCTACCCGCTGCTTGTGCTCTGCGCCTGCCTGCTCTCATTGCTCGGTTCGCTATGTCCGGTCAGCAGCGTTCACGCCGGGCAAACGCAGGCGAAATATCTGGTAGTTATCGTCATCGACGGGTGCCGTCCAGATTATCTGGACATTGTCCCCACTCCGAACATCGATTCATTGATATCGGAAGGAACATATTATACAAATGCATGGGTAGGCCAGATGAATAACGATACACCTGCCGGGCATACCGCCATATCCACAGGCCAATTCGGCAAGAACAACGGTGTTATCAGTTTCGGCTGGCGTGATAAACGCTTTATGCCGCCAGGCATAGGAATGGGATCGTCGCTATCCAGAGCAGTTCTTAAGCTGGTTGAAGCGACGGGGTGGACCGGCTTCGGTCTGTGGTTTCAGAATAAAATGATGCAAAAACTCATCGGGCAAAATTCCCCCTGCGGCTGGCAAAACATCATATCAGGCGTTTTTACAGGTCTGATCGAAGAGACAGGAGCCACCAGCATCGGCGCTGAATACAAGAAGGCGCATCCTTCCGCCGTGGTTGCGGCGATAAGTTGTGATAAATGGTTCGCAGCAGCGGCTCTGGCGGCAGACAGCGCAGATTATACGGTATTTGCCGATGCGGAAGGCATTCCTCCCTTTACCTACAGCCCTGTGACTGCAATAAAACCTGCCGGAATGCTTTCTGCTCCTCCTCCTGACTATATTATGAATGACGCTTCGTTTATAAGAGATATCGATGCACTATATGATACGGATACATGGACAGCCGATGTTGCTCTATCTTTGATTGAAAAGGCGCAGCCTGAAATTCTGCTCATCAACTTGCCGGCAACAGATGACGCGGGACACAAGTGGGGCGGAATAAATACGCCTGAAAAGATTGGTGATGTAATAGCCAATGCGGACAGGCAGATAGGCCGTATCATCGATGCCTACCGTCAGACAAATAAATACGATGAGACCCTGTTCGTCATACTTGCCGATCACGGGATGACACCCGCTATTGAGACAATCAGTCAGGCGACGCTTGACAGGTTATATGTGCAGTCCGGAAATTTCGGGACATGCACCACACATATTTATTTGCTTGAGCAGGATGAATCGCATAATGTCGCAGAACAGATTATCCGGGCAAAGATTCCCGGCATACACGGAGCATACTACAAAGTAGTGACCAATGATGGTACATACAGCTATGAACCTGTTAGCACCTCTCAATCGATCATGCAGGGAGACCTCGATAAAGCTTACCGATACCTGCTCTCCACATGGGCAAGTGAAAAGAGCCCCGATATCGAGCTCATCACAGCTGAGAACTGGCATATAGATTTTAAAACGATCAGAGGTAAAACGTTCGTCGGCAATCATGACTCTGCAACATGGCTTCAGCAGCATGTCCCACTGCTTATCGCCGGTCCGGGGGTAAAGAAAGGTACGGTATCGAACAGCCCTGCTCGCCTTGTGGATATTGCGCCGACAGTGCTCACTCTTTTGGGCATCACACCTGAGAACATGGACGGAATCATACTTGCAGATGCGCTGCAAACGCCCCGAGCTGAGCACACACAGAAGCAAAATGAATTAAACGCAGAATTGCTGCCTCTTATCAAGGCGCTCAAAGCGCAGTCTAATACCGATATTGCACATCTCACTTCCCAATAAACAGGCGGGAACTGGCAAGGTATCACAAACGCTATAATTGCTCACCATCCCACCTCAGCATGCGGCACGACCATGCGTCGTCTATCGCTGAGAGGAGCGAAGCCTGCTTCGGTTCACGGACGTTGAGCAGCGTGGGCAGCGTCTTGCCTTCCAGCCTCTGAACGAAGCGGCACTGCTTGCAAAACTCGGTCACCGTTCCCCGCTCACCGCCGAAGTAGAGATAGTCAAGATTTCCGAGATACGGCTCGATCTGCTCCCTTGCGCGCGTACAGACGCGAGTAAAAAACGCCCGCATCTGCGCCTCGCGGTGGCGCTCGAAGCGGCGGGCGGAAGAGCCGCCCTGCCGGTGTCTGCCGTGCACTAGCCCTGTCCCCACCTTACTGGAAAGCAGTTCCTCTCCCCTGAACACGCCTATGGCGTACATGCCCAGCCGTACAAGCATCAGCGCCACCACCAGGTCTCTTTGCAGCAGCAGGCGCAGAGGTTCTACATCGTAGCCGATAACGTTAAGACGCTCAATACCGGGGAAAGGCGGAAGGATAACATATTTATAGTTATCACCCCAGAAAAGTACGGCTCCGGAGGAAGATTTTAAGACCGTCTTTATGGTAGCATCGCAGTCATCAGGCGCAAGCGCAAGCGCATCGAGGCTGCTGCGCACTTCAGTTTCAGTTGTGCATGCCGGAAAATAACATGAGATAGCAGCACCGCCGGTATTCTCCATTTCATCCAGCAGTGCAAGCAGTTTATTTCTTTTTATTTTTAAAAGAGTCCTCGTCATTTAACAGGCTTTTCACAAAATAAATACTAGAGCTTAGCGATGGTAACACCATCCCCCCCCTCCTCCTTCTCCCCTGCCCTGAATCCCTTAACCAGACTGTGCATAGAGAGGATCTCCCGCACCACTCTACGCAGCGTACCGGTGGCATAGCCGTGTATGATGCGGACAGAGCTGTAACCGCAAAGGAAGGCATCGTTAAGGTACCTGTCCAGTTCACCCTCGACCTCATCGGCCCGCCTGCCGCGCAGGTCCAGCTCCATAGAACTGCTGCCGCGGGCAAGAGTTCTGGTTATACCTGAAGGCGGGTAGTATTTTTCACTGTCTTTTCCTGCAAGCTTTACTACCCTGTCCCTGTTCACGGTCAGGCTGGTATTGCCCACTCTGATTTCAAGCTGCTTATCGCCTACAAAGGCCGCTACCACTCCTTCAAGTTCGTTATCCAGCAGCTGCACCGTATCGCCAGCCGTTATTTCAGATTCATCCGACACATCGCCTTGAAGTTTCAAGGCGTCATCCTCAAGTTTTTCATAAACGGTATCCAGCACCTGTTTGCCCGCATCTATAGATTTGCGCTTCTTCTCTTTACGCAGCTCCACTTCCGCCTGATATATGGCGCGCTGCAGCCCCGCCGCATCCTCCATAAGTTTATTACGGATATCTTTTACTAAAGTCTGTTCCTGCTGCTTGAGCGCTTCCGTCTGCCTTTCCATATCCACCCTCAAATCCCGCACCCGTCTGTTCTCCTGCTCCGTATTCAGCGCCAGATCCTGATATCTTTGTTTCTCTCTCAGAAGATCGGCCAGTACATCCTCCATCTGCCGTGACTGCTGCGACATCATGCTTTTCGCCCGTTCGATAATCTCACCGGGCAGGCCGAGCTGCGCCGCTATAGAGAGAGCGTTGCTGCCGCCGGGGACGCCCAGCGTCATGTGATACGTCGGGGCAAGCGTTAGCGGATCGAAGTCCATAGAGGCGTTTTTCATCCCCTCTGTGCCGTGGGCAAAGACCTTGAGATCGCTGTAATGCGTTGTGGCAACCAGCAGCGTTCGTTTTGCCAGAAAATGCAGGAGTACGGCGCGCGCCAGTGCCGAGCCCTCATCGGGATCTGTGCTGATACCAAGCTCATCGAGCAGCACCAGACTATCCGAAGTCGAGTGATCAATAATATGAATGATATTGCCCATATGCCAGCTGAACGTCGAGAGCGTTTGTTCTATACTCTGCTGGTCTCCTATATCCGCAAAGAAATTATCGAAGATAGGGATAGTGCTATGCGTATCGGCAGGCACCGGCAGTCCTGACTGTGCCATCACGGTAAGAAGGCCTATGGTCTTGAGCGCCACCGTCTTGCCTCCTGTATTCGGCCCGGTGATAATAAGTATGGAATAATCATCCCCCATTTGAATATCGAGCGGTACCGCCTTGCCTTTGAGCAGCGGATGGCGGGCCTTCACCAGACGCAGTACCCTGCCCGCACCGCCGTTGTCCTTATTAACCCGCTCACCGGGGGGAGTAATGACCGGTTCACAGGCATTCATTTTCTGTGCAAAACGTGCTTTTGCAACGGTAAAATCTATCTCGGCAAGCAATTCCAGGTTGCAGCATACTTCAGCAGCGTTTGCCCCCACCAGATCGCTTAAATCCTGAAGAATACGCTCTACTTCCTGTTTTTCTTCTATCACAAGCTGTCGGAGCTCATTACCTGTCTCCACCGTCGTCCATGGCTCGATAAAAACGGTAGCCCCGGTATTGGAGATATCGTGGACAATGCCTTTTATCTCCTTTTTATACTCCGCCTTGACCGGCACCACGTAGCGCCCGTCTCTTTCGGTAATGTAGGTCTCCTGTATAAATTTATCTCGCCCGCGTGCTTTCATCATCGCTTCCAGCTTTTGCAGGATACGCTGACGCGTATCGCGCAGCCCGCGTCTGATCTGCGCAAGCCTGCCGGAGGCCGCATCCGCAATTTCCCCGGTTGCAGCTATGCACCTGTCTATCTCTTTCTCTATCACATGATGGTCCGCAATACCGGAGGCGATCTCCCAAAGAAGGGGGAGCTCATCTGCAAGGCCGCTCAAAGATGAACGCAGCATTCTGACTGCGGCCAGCGTTGAAGCGATCTTTACCAGCACCGCAGCATCCAGCATCTTCCCTTTTGCCGCCATCATCACCTCAGGACGGATATCGTGCGCAGTGCTGATGTAAAATTCCGGTTTGAGGGCAAGCAGCCGGCGCGCCTGCGCCGTCCGCTCGAGCTGCAACGATATTTGTGTATAATCACTTGAGGGCATTAAAGCCAGAGCGCGCTCATGGCTTAACGCAAACGAAGTATACTCAGCCAGCATCTCCCGTATGCGCGGAAATTCCAGCATTTCCAGGCTAGCTTCATCCATTCTCTTACTATCTCCTGCGGATACATCTGCAACCTCTCCACAACCGCACCCTTTTATCCGCAATGTACAGTTTAGGTGAGTAAGGCTACGCTTGCAACTCTTGCGCTTGCGTCAATCAGCGGCTGCATAATCATCTACGGCAGCGATCAGAAGAATTTTACCGTGAAGTGAGCTACAATTAGCCCATGTACTATGAGCCTCCGTATATCGCCCTTTACCGCTCAGGGGAGATGGCCAGCAGGGCAGCAGCGCTAAAGGCCCGCCTGCAGTGCTGTGACATCTGTCCCCGGTTATGCGGCGTAAACAGGCTTGAAGACCAGCGCGGTTTTTGCCGCTCCGGTTACCTGCCGCAGGTGGCATCCGTCTGTTCCCATCACGGAGAGGAACCTGCTATTTCCGGGGAAAGAGGCTCGGGTACCATTTTTTTTAGCAACTGCACCATGCAGTGCATCTATTGTCAGAACCACCAGATAAGCCAGGATAGGAGAAGGGAAAGGGACGATGAGATTTCCAGCGATGAACTTGCCGAACATATGCTCCACCTGCAAAACGACCTTTGCTGCCACAACATCAATTTCGTTTCTCCCTCACATTTCGCCCCTCAAATAGTTCAGGCACTGCTCAAAGCTGTACCTGCGGGTCTGAACATACCTCTGGTCTACAATACCAGCAGCTATGATTCTCTGCAGACGCTCAGAGAGATGGAGGGTATTATCGATATTTATCTGGCCGATCTCAAGTATGCCTCGGATCGATATGCTTTGGAGCTGTCAAAAACTCCCGACTACGTAACAAATTCGCGTTTAGCCATAAAAGAGATGTACAGGCAAACCGGCCTTCTGTTACTCGATGAAAAAGGAACGGCCTGCCGCGGACTTATTGTGCGCCACCTGGTGCTGCCCGGCGGTCTGGCTGGCAGCACTGAATCCCTTTCATGGCTGACAAACGAGCTTTCACCGCAGATAAGCGTCAGTCTTATGTCGCAGTATGCACCGGTACACCACGCGGTAAGCCATCCTCTTCTTTCCCGTTCGATTACGGTGGAGGAGTACAATGCCGTCCTCGATACTGCTTCTGAACTGGGGTTGGAAAACGGCTGGATTCAGGAGATGAGCTCTATTGATTCCTATCTTCCTGACTTTACAGAAAAAACAGACCCTTTTTCATCCTCCCGGGACTAAAGGGCCAGTACGTTCATGCCTATTCAGCGTGATACCAAAGTCCTATTTACTCGTATACAGATATCGTTTACTATAGTGCCCATATCTTAATAATACACTACATACAAGGCTGGAATGATAGTTCGCTCAGAATTAGAGAACAGGTCGTATAACCGCGCACCTGACCAGTTATCAGAATCATCGGAACTGGCCAGTGCCCTTATGCGCAGCAGCGGCACGGCGATTTATATCGTACAAGACCGCAAATTCCAGTATATAAATCACTCATTTGAGGAGCTCACCGGATATAATAGAGAAGAGCTGCTCGGTACAGACTCCCTGACACTGGTACATAACGATGACAGAGAGACAGTCCGTACCAAGGCTATCATGAACCTTAAAGGACATTACGTTCCTCTCCCCTACGAATACAGGCTGATTAAACAAAATTGCCAGATAATGTGGGTTCTGGAGAGAGTAACCTCCATCATCTATAAAGGCAGACAGGCAACCGTAGGCAACTTCATGGATATTACCCCCAGAAAGCAGGCGGAAGAAGAGCTGACAAAAAGTATAACCAAACTACGCCAGGCTATGGAGGGAGCGGTCCATGCAATAGCGTTCATTGTCGATCAGAGAGACCCTTACACTGCCAGCCATCAGCGCAGAGTGGCAAAACTGGCCTGCGCAATAGCACAGGAGATGGACCTTCCAGCCGTTAAAATCGATGGCATCCGGATGGCGGCATCTATTCATGACATCGGCAAGATCTATGTACCGGCGGAAATATTGAGCAGACCCGGAACATTAACGGAATATGAGCATCAAATGATAAGGGAGCATCCCAGAATAGGGCATGATATATTAAAGGGGATCGAATTCCCGTATCCCGTAGCCCAAATTGTCCTGCAGCATCATGAAAGGCTTGACGGTTCAGGCTACCCTTCCGGTCTGACCAAGGATGGTATTTTGCTTGAAGCGCGCATTATAGCGGTAGCTGATGTAGTAGAAGCAATGGCATCTCACCGCCCCTACAGGCCGGCGCTCGGTATTAACAGGGCTATGAAAAAGATCGGCAGCAACAGAGGCATTCTCTATGAACCTGCCGCTGTGGACGCTTGCCTGAAAATCTTTAAAACAAAGAGCTTTAAATTCTAGACGCTATCATTTTAGCTGTATGCACCGCCGTGCCGCTCTCCCTCCAATCAAGACAATTACCGCTATTACGATCGCCTGCGGTATATTCTCTTGACAAATCATCTGAACAAATCTATAGTTCATTTGTAAGATGCTACGCCAGCCGCAATCGCAAGAACAGACAATGAAATACAGTTTGACCGGTTTATACAATTAAATATATGGAGTTTATTAATGACAGAAAGAGTTGCAATTTTTATCGATGGGAGCAACCTTTATCATTCGCTGGAAAACAATTTCAGGCGCCATGACCTCAACTATACTGAATTCATCTCCAGGTTATGCCGCAACAGACCGATGTACAGAGCATATTACTATAATGTGCTTCAAGACCCTACGAAAAGACAGGACACACCTAAAGTACAATCTGATTTTCTAGATATCCTTCGCAGAACGCCCTACCTTGAAGTGCGGCTGGGAGGGACCAAGCTTTCTCAGGGAGTATCCGTGGAGAAGGGTATCGATATCATGCTTGCTACGGACCTGCTTCACTATGCCTGGCGCGATTTCTACGATGTTGCCGTACTGGTGAGCGGTGATTCGGATTTCGCCTATGCGCTTCAGACGGTGAAAAACATGGGTAAATATGTGGAAGTGGCCTACTTCGATAATGCTGTTTCAAAAGACCTGCTGGATATGGCTGATTACCGTCATCTGCTGGACAGGAGCTTCTTTACGGATATATGGGCAGGCAAACGCCGCAGCAAGCGCAAACGCACACGGCAAAAAAATGAGCCTGTGAGCACAACCGCTCAACAGCCTGTTGAAAACACGCCGGCGGCATAATCATCCGCTCCTGCAACAAGATTGATATCAGCGCATCCGTAAGCAGCCCCGGTCACAGAAGCTTTAATGCCTGTATGCAAAGTACAGCCGTATTTTTTACGTATTATCTTCTGCTTGTATTGACCGCTAAGATTACTTCAAAAACATCTCTTTGCAGGATATAATTAGGTTTATCGCGTCTGACAAAACGTATAACGATAATCATCATTATATGGACTATCTATTTGCCCACGATAAATATGAGACGCTGGCGCAGGAATGGAGCTTGCTGCAGGAAGAATCGTCCTCCAGCGTCATCTTTTCAACGCCGCAGTGGTCCGGTACATGGTGGAAGCATTTCGGCACGAAGTGCACTTCTTACCTTTGCTCACTGCGCGAAGACAACAAGCTGATAGGTGTCGCGCCTCTTGCAGTCAGTGATGGAGCCGCCTCTTTTGCCGGCAGTCCTGATGTCTGCGATTATCTGGATTTTACTGTACGTAACGGGCATGAAGATACATTCTGCACTATTTTACTGGACAACCTCATTGCCGAAGGCATAAAACAGCTTGACCTCGGTGCAGTAAGGCCTGATTCCATAGTAGTGACACACCTTATTGAGCAGGTCAAAGAGAGAGGCCTTACTGTTGCATGCAATCAGGAGGATGTGAGCGTCTCTCTGGATTTGCCTTCAAAATGGGAACAGTATCTCCAGGAGCTGAGCAACAAACAAAGGCACGAACTCAAGCGGAAATTCCGCCGCCTGAAGGAGATGGGTACCATTACGCAATTGGCCGTTACCGACACTTCTGCGGAGGCTGTAGAGATATTTTTCCGGCTTTTCCGGGAATGCCGGGCAGATAAAGCAGAGTTCCTTACCCCCGACAGGCAAGCTTTTATGCAGGAAATTATCGAGGTTATGGCGGCAGCAGGCCGTCTGCGCATCACACTGATGGAGTTGGAAGGCTCGCCCATAGCGGCAACGCTGTGTTTCGACTATAAAAAAGAAGTGCTCCTCTATAACAGCGGCTTCGATCCTGAATACAGGTGGGTGAGCGCGGGACTGATCTCAAAAGCGCTGGTTATTGAGAACAGCATTGAGCGCGGTATGAGCTGCTTCAATTTCCTCAAAGGGGACGAGCAGTATAAGTATCATCTCGGCGGCAGGAGTATGCCTCTCTACCGCTGCACGATAGAGCTGTCATGATATACTCTAAATAGACTACTATTTACAGCAGCATATGAATAAGAAGCTAAAAATCGCGATGATCAGCCTCCACAGCTGCCCATTGAGCAAGCTGGGGGAGCAGGATACGGGGGGCATGAACGTCTATATACGTGAACTTGCCGCTGAGTTCGGCAGGCGCGGACATATGGTAGACATATTCACCAGGTCGCATCGTCCGGAACACGAGCAGACCGGTAGTCCCTGGCATAATACAAGGCTCATTCACCTGAAAATCGGGGTTAATGAGGAGATACCGAAGATCGCCTGCTATCCCTACATCGACAGGTTCACCCGCAAAATTGAGGAATACGGCAGCGAAAACGGTACAGGCTACGACCTTATCCACAGCCATTACTGGCTTTCCGGTCTGATCGGCAAACAGCTTAAAGCAGCCTGGAATATACCGCATATCACCATGTTCCATACTCTGGCCGCAATGAAGAACAATGCCGGCATCGGTGCATATGAGCCTGAACTGCGCTTGAGCGGTGAAAGAGAAGTTGTGGCGGACTGCGACCGCATTATTGCTGCAACAGCAGAAGAGCAAGAGGGACTGCATTATTACTACGGTGCGGAGAAAGACAGGATCGCCGTTATACCATGTGGTGTCAACCTTAATCTCTTCAAACCCGTGGACGGGTCAACGGTACGCCGGGACATCGGCATAGACGGCCGCAAGCTACTGCTCTATGTAGGGAGAATGGAACCTGTCAAAGGGCTGGAATGTCTGCTCAAGTCATTGAGCTATTTTGATGAAAAGGATGCCCCCTTGCTGTTTGTGATCGGCGGCGATATAAGGAACTACAGCCACGTGCACGCTTTCAAAGAAATGGCCACTGCCTGCGGTGCACTCAACAGGGTACACTTTATCGGCTCAACAGCCCATGATAAACTGCCGCTTTATTACAGCGCTGCGGATGCTTGTATTATCCCTTCATATTATGAGAGTTTCGGTATTGTTGCGCTGGAAGCATTGGCCTGCGGTACTCCCGTTATCGCCACCGATGTCGGTACTATGAGCGATATTATCACTACGCCTCTGGCAGGGGTCATTTTAAAAGACAATCACCCCCGTACGCTGTTCAATGAGATAACGCGTTTTCTAAACAACGGGGACAGGACTGGCTCAGCAGCGGAGAGCAGGCGTACGGCAGTTGCCGGTTACAGCTGGTCGGCGATCGCCGACCGTCTGCTAGCTCAATATGCAGCGCTATTGCATCCGTCCTCCTGCCACGCGTTATCCCGCTCCACCCCATAGCGCGGCATATTTTGTATAGCGGATACTATTATCGTACAATTGAACTATTATGACACAGCAACATGATACCCGGATACAACCTGCGCCGTGTTATGCCATGATAATTGCGCCGCACCCTGATGATGCAGAATTCGGCATCGCCGGTACGGTAGCGAGATGGACCAGTGAAGGCAAAGAGATTGTTTATGTCATCTGCACCAACGGCAATAAAGGAAGCGATGACCCTGAAATGCACCCTTCCATGCTCGCTGAAATCCGGGAAACGGAACAACTGGCAGCGGCTGCGGTACTGGGAGTGAAAGAGGTGGTTTTCCTGCGGGAAGAGGACCAGAGTCTGGAGGATACTCCGGAGTTTCGTAAAGCGCTGGTACGTCTGATACGCAAGTATAAACCGGAGGTCGTGGCCAGCACAGATCCCTACCGGCGCTATCTATGGCACCGCGATCACCGCATTGCCGGGCAGGTAGTGCTCGATGCAGTCTTCCCTTACGCGCGCGATCGCATGGCGTATCCTGACCTGATTCAAGCCGGATTCATGCCTCATAAAGTCAGAGAGGTGTGGCTGTGGGGGGCTGAACAGCCCAATCTTTGCATCGATATCACCGGTACATTCGATAAGAAGATGAAAGCGTTGCGCTGCCACAAAAGTCAGCTAGGCCAGATGCCTCCCGAATGGGAATCACATATGAGAGCGCGTTACTCCAATTTTGCCAAAGGAAAGAGCTTCGAACTGGCGGAGGCTTTTTACCGGCTGGAAGTACGCTGGTAACCTGTGAATTTGAACCTGTACTTCCGCGGCTGCAATACAGCCGTTCCTCCCAAGCGTCTAAAAAGGCTCCTGCCGGTTTTTCTTTAGGGTAGTGATCAGGCTCTCAAGAGGAATGGCGGGCAGCGTCAAAGTACGCAGGTCTGCCCGGGCACTCAGATGGATGGAGAGCTTGGCAGCAATCTCATCGCTGGGAGCTTCCACGATGCTAACGAAATCATACTGCCCCAGAAGCGCATACTGGTTTACTATTTTTGCACCCATGAACTCGACTTCTTTATTGAGCTCCTTCAGCCTCTCCGGAAAGTCCTCGATGGTCTTTCTTCCCTCTTCTCCCAAGCTCCCCAGCAATAAATAGATAGCCATTGCTGCCTCCTTGATTTCAGGTTATTTACACTATTCGGGACATGCGCGGCGTATAATCCCTGTCTGATGCGTAGTATGGTAAACCCCAACCTGCAAATTGTCAATATCCCGGCTGTCAGGATACAGCAAGAAACCTTACGCGTTTATTACGATATTTAGTCAATCTACCGGCTTAACTCAAGCAGTTGACGCGTTTTTCAGCGGTGGACTCCCCCATTTTTCCGCTATATAAGCGAAAACAGTCCCTGCCGGCGTCCTTGGCATCGTACATGGCGATATCAGCGTGTCTCACCAGGCTTTCCGCGTTCTCTCCGTTTTCAGGATAAAGAGCAATGCCGATACTCGCGGTCACAAAAATGGAATGGCCTTCTACCTCAAAAGGTTTGCTTAATGCGTGTCTAAGCCGCTCGGCAAACCCATCGATACTTCTCATATCCTGTATGCCGGCAAGCACGATAATGAATTCATCTCCGCCCATACGTGCAGCCGTATCACTTTTACGCAGTACGCCGCGCAGACGCTCTCCCACACCCTTCAATATGTCGTCTCCTACATGATGTCCGAACGTATCGTTGATGCGCTTAAAACTATCCAGGTCAAGCACCATCACGGCAATATGGTTATTCCGGCATTTAGCCTGTGTCATTGCCTGTTCCAGGCCGTTATAGAGAAGAACCCTGTTGGGAAGCCCAGTTAAATTATCATGAACGGCGATCTGCGCAAGCTGTTCAATGGCATTCTTGCGTTCAAACAGCACGGACTTTGTATAGACACCGAACATAATAATCGTACATATCACCAGCACTCGCATCCATATTTGATACAGGTCCGGTGTGAACAACTGGCTGAAGAGAGTACCCTTGTTAAAAAGCACAACATCCACTATTGACTCAAAGACCCAAAAAAGAGCAGCAAATACCAGGCCTACCAGAATGACGTTCTGTGCCGCTTTAACTTTTCGCAGTTTTTTATCAAGACCGGCAGCGACAACCAACCGACTTACAACCATGGCGGTAGACTGGTCCGCAGAAACTGGTTTACTTACCATGCTTTCTCCATTCTCAAGACATAAATTCACTTAAATATTCTGGGCGAACTATATTTTATACAGTATCTTATGTGAATCCGTTGTAGTAAATAGCCCATTGGTAATAAAGGTGATAGCGAAAAAGTACTGTACGGCATGCAGCCGGGTCCGGTTGCGGCTACTTGATAAATAGCAAATAAGAAGATATAGTTTCTACAGGTAGATTGTGAATCAGGATGAAAAGATATGACCTTTAACGTTGCCGATCCGCTTACTCTGCGGCGTACAAAAATAGTGTGTACTATAGGGCCCGGGAGCACATCGGAGCCGGTAGTCCGCGGCTTGCTGGAGGCGGGGATGGATGTTGCCCGCCTCAATTTCTCCCACGGCACACATAGAGAACACGCCCGGAGGATACGTCTGCTGCGGCAGGAAGCTAAAAAACTGGGTAAGCCTCTTGCAATCCTGCAGGATGTTCCCGGCCCCAAAGAACGTACGGGTAGAGTACGCAAGGGAAGCGCCTTCCTGACTGAGGGCAGCAGGTTCGTGCTGACGACAAGGACAGTATTGGGAGATGAAACTCAGGTATCGGTTGACTGGCCTGAGCTGCCGGCCAGCCTGAAGAAGGGAACGGCAGTCTTTCTTGATGACGGAGCTCTCAAGCTGGTGGTAGAAGATATACTGGGTACGGATGCTGTATGCAGGGTTATAACCGGAGGCAATCTGGGAGATCACCGCGGCATCAACGTGCCCGGCATTACCAGAGATGTTTCCACCATGACCGAGAAGGATTGGCACCATCTTAAGTTCGGCATAGAATACAAAGTTGATTTCGTGGCGCTTTCATTTATCGGCAAAGCTGATGATATTATCAAGGTGAGGGATTTTCTCAGACAGCGCAATTCAAATAAAATGCTTATTGCCAAGATAGAGCGGCATGAGGCACTGGACAATCTCGATGAGATATTGGCGGCGGCCGACGGCATAATGGTCGCCCGCGGCGACCTGGGTATAGAGATACCTATCGAAAAGGTACCCATCACACAGAAGCAAATTATCGAGAAATGCAATCATGCGGGTAAACCTGTTATCGTTGCCACTCAGATGCTGGAATCCATGGTGGAATCACCCCGCCCCACCCGCGCAGAGGTCACCGATGTCGCCAACGCCATCTATGACGGCGCCGATGCCGTGATGCTCTCGGAAGAGACTGCCATCGGCCGCTACCCCGTGGAAGCCGTGCAGACCATGTCACGGGTGGCGCTGGAAACGGAGAAGGTCCTGCCCTATAACGAGATACTGGCTCGCAAAGAAAAGGACCAGCAGCATATTACGGACGACGCTATAAGCTACTCCGCCTGCCATATTGCACGGCAGCTGGGGGCAGCGGCGATTATCGCCTTCACTTCATCGGGCAGCACCGCCCGGCGCGTGGCGCGCTACCGGCCGCAGGTGCCGGTCCTGGCCATTACACCAGATCAGAGCACTATCAGGGAGCTTGCGCTCTCATGGGGGGTATACTGCTCCAAAGTCCCCTCAGCTAAAAAAGTACTGGAGCTCTTCACCATGGGCAGGGAGGCTGTTAAAAAGGCAGGCCTTGCCCGGTCGGGGGACCTGGTGGTGATAACGGGAGGAGTGCCCATCGGCGTACCCGGCACCACCAATCTGCTCAAGGTAGAGCGGATAGAGTAAACCCCGTAATCTCTATTATTACCCTTTTATGCAAGCCGCGGCAGCAGAAAACGTAAAGGCGGTTATACCGCATCTTTTCAGATATCGCAGCAGTGCATCCATCCTGTTTTTCTCATCAGAAAGTATGTAAGAAAGTTGTCTTGTTCAATTGTTCAGAGAGTTGAACGCTGCTTTTTGCTGCCTGGCATCGCGATAGAGCATTAGTACTAATTGGTTATCCAATTCAGTACTAATATGCTATTCCTCTGGTCACGAACTGCAAGTAAACTAAAACTATAAAAGAGTGGACCGCAGTATGAAATGTAAAGATTAATAGCAAGTTGACCGGCAAGCCTGCCGTTTATTGAGGGGTAGATGACAGGCAGCATATCAGGGAGGGCATCTCGTGGCATCCGGGTTATCCAGATTTGTTGTACATATACCGCTAAAAAGAAGCATCGCTTTTTCACACTACCAGCGCAGTATTGAAAATACAAAAAGCCGCTGCCATACGTGCCTGTTGTATGCATTCATAATCACCACGATGGTGCTGGCAGGCGCCCTTTGTGCTATTCAGCCGGACAACGCAGGGAAAACAGCCGGGTTGGTACAGGTAGATAGATTTGGCGATTATAGCTGTTCAACCAATACTATCGCTTATCCGGATAAACAATGGGCCCTTTCAACTATGAGTATACCTGATGCATGGCAAATAACTTCGGGGGACTCCGCTATTGTCGTTGCAGTCCTGGACACCGGTATCGATAAAAAACACTCAGACCTTCATAATCAGATCATTGGAGAAGGCAATTTCACACCAACCCGAACAACCGATGATATCTACGGTCACGGTACGCATATTGCAGGGCTCATCGCCGCGCTCAATAATGATAAGGGGATTACGGGCATCGCAAACAGATGCCATCTCCTTAATGCCAAAGTAGCAGATGACAGAGGACTATGTTTCAATTCCGATATAGCAAAGGGCATTATCTGGGCAGCGGATGAGGGAGCCGATGTTATCAATATGAGTCTCTATACGTTTTCATATTCGGCTGAAGTTGAGAAAGCGGTAGATTATGCATGGAATAAAGGAGCCATTGTAATATGCGCTGCCGGCAACGGCACAGGTATAAAAAAGGTCTATCCCGCGGTCTATGATAACTGCCTTGCCGTCGCCGCAAGCAACCGGAACGATTGTCTTGAATCCTGGTCAGGCCATGGCGACTGGGTAGATATAGCAGCACCCGGTGTCGATATTTATTCGACTATACCGGACAACAGATATGAAAACAAAACCGGAACATCCATGGCTGCCGCTTATGTATCAGGTATAGCTGCGCTCTTGTATTCCGTTGCAGAAGATACCAACAACAACGGATTTGTAAACGATGAGGTGCTGGCTGCATTGCTGAACGGCAGCGAAGAAATAGAAAGCATCGTGCCGGCAATAAAACGAATTAACGCCTATAACTCCCTTGCCGCCTTGCTGCGCTCATCGGGAGATAGTTTATAAACTCACCGTAGCATTGCGCTATGCTGCCGCTTTTCCCGGAATTAGCGGCTTCCCCTGACGTTTGCGCAGGTAGTACCACACGCCGACAGCTATTAGCAATATCACAATGACCGCTATCAGCCACCACCACCAGGTTCCTGACTGGGGAACAGCGCTCACCGTGAAACTGCCGGTCAATCCCGATACTTCAACCGTGTATGTACCCGGGCTGTTTTCCGTAAGCACAAATTGCACAGTTTGACTGCCGTTGCCTCCCACGGTAATTTTTTGACTATCTACCAGCCTATTATTCACCATCAGAGCGATATCCGTCATACCTTCCACATCTCCGCTGTTTGAGATATCCGCGCTGATCAGAATGTCCTCACCCGGTAAAGAACTTTGAGGAGTTATACGCAGGTTGTTTGCGCTAAAACGGGCTGGCCTTGTTTCAACCACGTTAGCCAGTACCGCAAAAGGAGTGAAATGGTTCACCTGCCCGCCAATTCTTCCTATCTCTGCTACAGTACCCTGATCAGGATCAACCGGCAGCCAACCCTGGCCCTCTTCATGGAAGGCGATAAACAGGTCTTTAGCGTTTTCCGGCAGTCTGTCAGGATTATAGGAGAGCACCAGTCGGCTCTGCGGATTGATATCGATATCGCAGGGTTCCGGGCTGTACCTGGCATCATATGCATCCAGGTTAAACACAGAGCTTACCAGCACCGTTCCCTCGTTTGTCTCAGGCTTCGCTCCTGACTGTCGGAACTTGATATATTCCGGTACTACATCTCTGCCGTTAATAGTACCCGCTATTCTGGTACCTTCCTCCATCTCCAATGTGTAGCTTTTACTGCTGTCCCTGGCCAGACAGGGCTCACAAAGAACTCCATCGGTAGTCATCGGGGTAAAGGTGCTGTAGTCTATCATATCCGTTTCCAGTACCAGCGGACACGGATTGTCCGGAGCCGAGCCTCCTCCCCCTCCACCACCACCGCCGGTAACCGCAGCGATTATATTCACAATAGCCCTCACCGTATCCAGCTTACCTGTACAAAGATTTGAAGCAGAGGTGACAGCAAACTCCCGGGACGCTCCGCCGGACTGAGCGGCAGGTATGACTTCCAGCCGTATTTGAGTTGATTCACCCGGCCCCAATAACGGTGTTATCCACACTCCGGAAAGGATCGCTGCCGTTATATTGTTGCCGCCGGCAGCAGCATCAAAGTAATTTATTGCCCAACCTGTTCCTCCCGGAGCACCCAGCACAATAAAATCGTCGGCGACCGTGCCGTCATTCTGGATAGTTATAATAAATGCGGCAGTCTGACCGTTGTTTACGTTTTTTGAAGCACCCTGGTTGGTTCCGTCGTTATTATAAATATCCCCTCCGACTGCTTCCACAATATTGTCCGGCTGTATCTGCGTGCCCAGACACACGGTGGCATTATCTGAGGCATAGATATCATTGGGAAGGCCATCGACATGGTAATGCGCTTCAACAGCATTAATCAACGGGTCGGGATCGCCTGCCTGTACCGTATAGCTGTATGTATAGTTGTCAGATGCACCGGCCGGAAGACTGCCGCCAAACCCGCCTGTTATATCCCCCTTCAGGGAATCATAAACGGAGTCTTTGAGCAAAGCAACATCGCCCGTGTTGCTGATGATAACAGTGTAGGAAACATCATCCCCGGCCAGCACACAATCGGCGTCGGCACTCTTCTCAACCGTTATCGCTGGATGCACCAGATCCACCGTGACATTATCCGAGGCCGAACCTTCATGTTCATAGCCCAAAACCCCATATACAGCAGTAACTATATTCACAAGCGGATCAGCATCACCTGCTTGCACCGTATAGGGATACGTCCAGTTATCCGAAGCGCCAACCGGCAACTCAAGCATAAATTTATCTGTCAGATCACCCGCAAGACTATCAATAACCGATACCCTGGTCAGATCAACACTCCCCGTATTGGTGATGACAACCGTATAGGTGACATTGTCGCCGACCTTCGATATCTCTGTATCAGCCTCCTTGGTCACTTCAAAGGACGGTACCGGTCTGTTGCAGAACATTACCTCAGGATCGGTTATATTGTCGCTGACGGTCACTTCTACAGAGTCCGGCGTGCAGTTCTCCCAGCCATCCTTGAGAATCTCGGAAACCGCATATGTGCCGTAAGGCAAGCCTGTAAACTCAAAGTATCCGTCACTACCCGTTGTTGTGTTATCGGAAACAGCGCCTGATATCAAAATGTCCCAGCCTTCCAATCCCTGCTCTGTACACCCGCCCTCTGCATCGCATAAATATTTGTAGCCGGATATCGAGCCGGATTGTTCGCACCACGCCAGTGACACATTGTCCGAGGCATAGATATCATTGGGAAGACCGGCAACACGGTAATGCGCATCAACCCTGTTCAGCAGAGGATCGGTATCTCCTGCCTGCACCGTATAGGTATAGGTGTAGTTGTCCGAATAACCAACTTCAAGGCCATCGGCAAAGCCGCTCTTGATATCTCCCTCCAGTGAGTCATCGACGGAATATTTCACCAGATCGACATCGCCCGCGTTGGAGATGACAACGGTGTACGTTACATTATCGCCGATATTGACGCAATCGACATTAGCATGCTTCTCAACCGTTATCGCCGGATGCACCAGCTCGACAGTGACATTGTCCGAGGCCGATGCCTGATTCTGATAACCCAGTACCTGGTAAATAGCAAAAGCGGTATTTACCAGCGGGTCTGCATCCCCCTGCTTCACCGTATAGATATAGGTGTAGTTATCCGAGGCACCCGGCATTATGGTATCATTAAAAAAGTTTGATATCTCCTCACCTAACAGGGTATCCTCTACCGATATTTTCTCTATGGTATTGCTGCCGGTATTGGTGATAGTGACGGTATAGGTAATATTATCGCCGATTTTCGATATTTCAGTATCCGCTTCTTTGGTTATCGTAAATGAAGGTATTACGCGGCACCATACCAGTGAAATATTGTCTGAGGCATAGATATCATTGGGAAGGCCATCGACATGGTAATGCGCTTCAACAGCATTAATCAACGGGTCGGGATCGCCTGCCTGTACCGTATAGCTGTATGTATAGTTGTCAGATGCACCGGCCGGAAGACTGCCGCCAAACCCGCCTGTTATATCCCCCTTCAGGGAATCATAAACGGAGTCTTTGAGCAAAGCAACATCGCCCGTGTTGCTGATGATAACAGTGTAGGAAACATCATCCCCGGCCAGCACACAATCGGCGTCGGCACTCTTCTCAACCGTTATCGCTGGATGCACCAGATCCACCGTGACATTATCCGAGGCCGAACCTTCATGTTCATAGCCCAAAACCCCATATACAGCAGTAACTATATTCACAAGCGGATCAGCATCACCTGCTTGCACCGTATAGGGATACGTCCAGTTATCCGAAGCGCCAACCGGCAACTCAAGCATAAATTTATCTGTCAGATCACCCGCAAGACTATCAATAACCGATACCCTGGTCAGATCAACACTCCCCGTATTGGTGATGACAACCGTATAGGTGACATTGTCGCCGACCTTCGATATCTCTGTATCAGCCTCCTTGGTCACTTCAAAGGACGGTACCGGTCTGTTGCAGAACATTACCTCAGGATCGGTTATATTGTCGCTGACGGTCACTTCTACAGAGTCCGGCGTGCAGTTCTCCCAGCCATCCTTGAGAATCTCGGAAACCGCATATGTGCCGTAAGGCAAGCCTGTAAACTCAAAGTATCCGTCACTACCCGTTGTTGTGTTATCGGAAACAGCGCCTGATATCAAAATGTCCCAGCCTTCCAATCCCTGCTCTGTACACCCGCCCTCTGCATCGCATAAATATTTGTAGCCGGATATCGAGCCGGTCACTTTTGAATCATAGAACGTCACCACCACCGTCTCCCCCGCATCCAGATCGATAGTTGCAGTGGGATTGGACGTGTTCGACCCGCCGTCAGGATCATCTATATCAATATTTTCCAGACTCCAGCCCGCAGGTACAGTCTCCGTGATATCGTAGCTCCCCAGCGCAAGCGGCCCTATCGTTATATTATCTGAGCCGTATAGGCTAAACGTGCCTATCCCGCCGCTGCCCGTAAACTCGAACTCAGTAGCGTCGTCAGGGTCAGCCACCTTCACTATTTCGATTATGCCATATAGATTTACCACCAGCGGAATATCGTCCGCATCAGGCTTGTCGGTCGTAGGTCCCTGATCGAGGTTTGGATTTCTCTGGTCAGTTGCCCAGGTGAGATAATAGGTATCGAGATCACCGATCTGATCAAGTGCAATACAGAGATCCACATAAAGACTGGAAATACTGTAATCAGCAATGCCGGTATCTGCGACAGGCCCCGGAAAGTTATAATAATAAGAAGGTCCCTCGAACTCATTGAATTGCCCATCAGCATCGCTATCAGCAAGAAAATATACTTCTCCTGCGCCATCCTCGTTTTTATCCTCAACAAAAAGCAAATACTCGGAACCTGTGAAGCTGTTGCCGCTAAATCCGCCATCTCCATTTATATCTATAAACCACTTATACCGGGCATCTTGAGGAAATGACGGGTCTGCCCGCAATTCCAATCTTAAATAGAGATAATCGCCATCCACCTGGAAATACGATTTAGCTACATCCCTGTAATCATCATTGGTACCGTTTTCATTAGGATCTGTATCTATCTGTATCCAGCTTGCCGGCCATGAAGGAGCCATACTGTAAGACGTTTTCACAACAGGATAGTCAACTACCGTCTGTGAAAAGGAGACAGACTTTTCAGGCTGAATAGTATGTGATTGCGCAAACGAGCCAGCGGGAGTTACGGCGAAAATCAGCAATATCGCTATAACCAGTATCGTGGCTAACTGATTCATCCTTATCATAGTACGCCCCCCATGTATGACTTTATCCTATGCAACTGCTACGACGCCGTTTCACCAAATAAAAAAACCGGCCTTCCGAGGCCGGTTTCACTACTTGCTCCCCTCCGCCCAAGTGACCATTCGCGGGCGGAAATTCACAGCTTCCTCTGATAATAGCTATTATTTTTAAATAAATTATAACATACAAGTAAATATGCATATATGATGTACTTACTTGCTGAATGCTGATAAGTACTATAAAATATTATAATTATATATATTTTATATATATTTTATATTCTGTGTTTATATCGGAGCCGGATGGTTTTTCCGTCTTTTGCCAGCCGGTAAACGTTACCGCTATAATGAAACGTATGAGCATACAGACACTGGCTGACTATACTTTTGACCTCGGTCCTATCAGGCCGCCCAGCGAGGCTTTTTCACTGCTGATACGAGCGACCATGAACTGTCCATGGAACAGGTGCAAGTTCTGCACGAACTATAAAAAGGCCAAATTCGCCCTGCGGCCTGTCGAGGACGTACTCAAAGACATAGATAACGTACATGCCGTGCGCGAGGAGATAATCCGCATGGCTCGCGATATGGGCCATCCGGATAAAGTACGCGAGGTGGCGGCCGGCATCTGCAACCAGCCGGGCTATAACGGCGGCGTGCACAATGTGGCGCTGTGGATGTGGGCGGGCGAGAAGTCCGCCTTCCTGCAGGACGCCAATTCTCTCATTATGAAGACTCCTGACCTGGTAAAGGTAGTCACTTATCTTAAAAAGACCTTCCCGCAGCTTGAACGCATCACCTCTTACGCGCGCTCAAAGACGGCGCGGCAGAAACCGCTGGAGGATCTGGTACAAATACGCAAGGCAGGGCTGGACAGGCTTCACATCGGCATGGAGAGCGGATCGGACCGTGTGCTGGAGTTCATAGAGAAGGGGACCACGGCACGCGATCATATCGAGGGAGGCCTTAAGATCAAAGAGGCAGGCATGGAGTTGAGCGAATACATTATCCCCGGACTGGGCGGCAGAGCAATGTCAAAGGAACACATCGAGGGCACTGCGGAAACGTTGAACAGCATCGACCCGCATTTTATCCGGCTGCGTTCGCTTTTTGTGAACCGCAAAATGCCGCTCTGGCAGGACATGGAGAGCGGAGTGTTCGAGCTCCTTTCCGATGATGAGGTTGTGGCCGAGATCGGCAGCTTGATAAGCAAACTTGAGGTCACAAGCATGCTGAAAAGCGACCACATCATGAACCTGCTGCCGGAGATAGAAGGCAAGTTTCCGCAGGCAAAGGAGCAGTGCCTGGCTGTCATCGAGCGTTATCTTTCCCTGCCGGAGCAGGAGAGAGTCAACTACCGCCTGGGCAGGAGAGCGGGCTACTATGAGACGCTTGCGGATATGCAGGAAAGCGAGCGGCGCGAGCGCGTGGAAGAGATCATTACCATGATCGAAGGTGAAGAGGGCCGCTCAACGGAAGAGGTGATCGCCCGCTTACGTCAGGGGTACTAAAGGGATACATTATGGCAGGCGGCAATAAAGGATTTCTCAATCAGAACCGCTTCAAGTCCGGCAAGGCTCTCAAACAGCAGTTGAAAGTCAAAGGCGGTAAAAAGGCAGCTCACCGTTTAAATAGTGACGTAAAATAACAGAATGTACCGTGTCATTAACATGGTTTTAATACAGAATATGAGGCACACAATCGGAGGCGCTTAATGGGTAAATCATTGCGGGGACTGGTAATTACCACGGTTATCTGCGTCATGATTCTAGCCGGATGTTCCGGTCCGCAGGAAAATACGGACCCGCCGCCTGTTTCTGCACCCACTACCAGCAGCAGCAGCCCCTCTGCAGGCGGCACATTCATCGAGGGCGCATACGGCGGCGACGCCGAGACGCTCAACTGGCTGCTGGCGGCGGACGGCACATCGCACGGCTATATAGGCATGACCATCGATACGCTGGCAAACTACAATAACGATCTGGAGTTAAACCTTCTCTGTCTGGCAAAGGATATCGAGGCCTCTGAGGACGGGCTGGTCTATACCGTCACCATCAGGGACGACCTCAAGTGGAGCGACGGCTCTCAGGTCACCGCTGACGACTACGTCTATACGCTCAAGAACCTCATGTTCTCCGACTGGCTCAACTATCCCTACCGCACAGACTGGCAGGAGGAGGTCGGTGGGCAGCTCGTTTATGTAAATCCGGAAGTAGTGGACTCAACTACCTTCACCGTCACGCGGCAGACGGTGGACCCGGAGTTTGCCTATACTATCTATGATATTGTCCCCTACCCCCGCTCCCTATCCGAAAAATACGAAGGGGATATGGATGCCTTCATGCGCGCGCCTGAATTCAATAATCTCACCTATACCGGCAACCTCGGCCCCTATAAGTTCAAAGAGTGGATAAGGAACGACCGCTTCGTCTGCGAGCGCAACCCGGACTACTACCTGGGAAAAGAGGTTGGAGCACCTTATTTTGACGAGTACGTTATCAAGCTTTTCGGCAACTCCGCTACTATGCTGGCAGCGCTGGAAGCGGGAGATATCACCTACTGCGGTATAGAGCCGGAGAAGGTGGCAAAGTTCAAATCCATGAATGCCATTAACGTGTACACTATCCCGTCCGGCGGTTATATCACTCTCGTCTACAACCAGAGGGCTAACGGCTTCGAAGGATTGAAGGAACGTTCCATCCGCCAGGCAATCTCCATGGCCATCAGCAAGGAGAAGTTGAGCAAGTCGGTTTATCTCGGTTTCGCCGAGCCCGCCTACAGCTTCATCCCCAACGTCTCTCCATGGTACGACGATTCAAGGGTGACAAAATACGGGGTGGGCTCTCTCTATGATAAGCAAAAAGCAGCCGAGCTTTTCTATCAGGCAGGATACGGCCAGCAGACCTCTGCGGGCACCTTCCGGGTTACGCAGAAAAACGGCCAGCCGCTGAAGCTTACGCTGGTTACCAATACCGGCGGCGGAACGGCGGAGGATACCGTCTTCTTTATCAAGCAGGAGCTTGAAGATATCGGCATTCAAGTCGAACTTAAGCTTGTCCCGTGGGAGACGATGGTGCGCCAATATATGATGAACAAAGTCCCGGGCTCAGACCAGGACCCGGTTTATAACTCCGGACCGGAAGGCGTAAGCGAGCAGCCGTGGGATATGGCTTTCCTCGTATTCGGTACGGATGTTCTCGCCCCTTCCGGCAGCAGCCTCTACTTTGCCAGTGATGAAGGCCTCAACTTCTTCGGCTACTCGAACCCGGAAGTAGACAGCCTCTTTCAGCAGGTCAAGACCGGCAATGCGCTGGATAAAGGAGTAAGGCGTCAGCTATACGGCACCATATCGAAAGTCCTTTCTGTGGAACAGCCTGTTGATTTTCTGCTCTTCCGCAAAGGCAATATCGGCATGCAGAGTAACGTCAAGGGTGTGGAGCCGGGTATCAGCATGGGATATAATCAGTACCTGTGGTACTTTGAATAGGTTGCCGGCATATGGCCTGCCTTCACAGGCTGCCGCATCACGCAGTTCCGGACGTGCGCTTCTATGAATAAAAGCTGGCTGAGAGACTATATCATCAAGCGGCTCATCTACGCAGTCGTTATCGCCTGGGGCATCGTGACCATCACCTTTATTCTGGTGCGGGTAGGCCCCAATTCTCCTGCTGACAGGTATCTGCTCAACCTGGCGACAACCGGACAGGACGTGCAGCAGGCCGCCGCCGCCATCGAAGCCCGCTATGGGCTGGATAAACCTCTCTGGCAGCAGTATACGGAATATATGGGCAACCTCATTCACGGTGACTGGGGCTGGTCGTTCAGTACCTCCATGCGCGTTATGGACCTGATAAAGACGCACTGGATCTACTCTTTTCAGCTCATCCTCTTAAGCAGCATCTTTGCCGCTGTGCTGGGCATTCTCATAGGGATTTTCTCCGCCATCAGACAGTACAGTAAACTTGACTACACCGCCACCTTTCTCTCCTTCATAGGCATATCCATACCCAATTTCTGGCTGGGTATAATGCTCATCCTGCTCTTTTCCGTAAAGCTGGGGATTTTCAAGACTTATTACGATACCACCCTGCCCCTCTTCTCTCTGGAGAATCTCAAAGCGCTCATCCTGCCCGTCATCACCCTGGGTACAGGCATGCTGGCGGGATATGTACGCTATACCCGCTCCGCCATGCTGGACAATCTCAGGAAGGGATTTGTGCTCACTGCGCGCGCCAAAGGGCTGCCGGAGCGTACCGTGATAGGCAAACATGTATTCCGCAATGCTATGCTTCCTCTTTTCACCATCATTATGTTCGATCTGGGGAGCATCGTCTTTGGCGGGGCATATCTTACCGAGATAATTTTCGGCATACCGGGGCTGGGGCAAATATCCTTTAACGCCGTCTTTCAGAATGACTACGCCGTCGTAGTGGCGGTAACCCTCATCGGGACATTCCTGGTACTGCTAATCAATCTCATTACAGACATTGCCTATACCTATCTTGATCCCAGGATACGCTATGATTGACAGAATAAAAGAGATAATACGGGCAGCAGGCAGGCCGTTCTACGCCAACAGGCGGCTTATATCCTACTACTGGATACGCACCAGCAGGAACAAACTGGCGGTTGCGGGGCTTGCTTATATTCTTTTTTTAATCTTGATCGCGCTCATAGGCCCCCTCTTCACCCTCGACCCCACAACAGTGGATTTCGAGCAGAAAAGTATGCCTCCGGTGGGGTTCAACAATCAGAGCTTCTACTATGATTCCGCTGCGGATGAATTCATCACTGAAGCTGTCCCCGGAACATGGAAACATCCGCTGGGTACTGACAGCAAGGGCAGAGATATGCTGGCCATGCTTGTCTCCGGAGCCAGAATATCGCTTGAGGTGGGGCTGATCGCCACAGGCATTGCCATCTTCATCGGCACCATCATCGGTGTACTCTCCGCATATATGGGTGGATGGGTGGACAACGTACTTATGAGGTTTACCGATGTCATGATGACCTTCCCCTTTTTCCTGCTGCTGGTGTTGATCGTCTTCATTTTCGGTCCAAGCCTTGCGCTGATAGTACTGGTGATAGGCATTACCGGCTGGACGGGCACAGCCCGTCTGGTGAGGAGCGAGGCGCTCTCCCTGCGTACGCGCGAATACGTTATCGCGGCAAAGGCGCTGGGGGCAAGGGACAGCCGCATCATCTTCCGGCACCTCATCCCCAATGTCATCAGCCTCATTATCGTTATCGCTACACTCTCCATACCCGGAGTTATTCTGGCTGAGGCGGCGTTGAGCTTTATCGGGCTGGGAGATCCCGCAGTGGCAAGCTGGGGCATTATACTTGAGTCCGGCCAACAGAGCCTCGATACCGCCTGGTGGGTGGCGGTGGAGCCGGGATTCCTGCTCTTTTTAACCGTGCTTGCCTTCAATTTCCTGGGCGACGGCCTGCGCGATGCCTTCGACCCCAAGAGCACAGTGTAAAAGCTTTATGTAAATTATAAAGGCCATGAAGGAAAACGGAGATATACTGAAAGTAACGGAACTGCATACAGGCTTCTTCACCCGGCGGGGTGTGGTGAAAGCGGTCAACGGTGTGACTTTTTCGCTGAAGAAGGGAGAATGCCTCTGTCTGGTGGGTGAGTCCGGCTGCGGTAAAACGGTTACCGCCATGTCCCTGCTGCGCCTCATCGAGAGCCCTCCGGGCAGGATTACCGGCGGACAGGTCATCTACGGAGGGCTGGACCTGGTGCGCTGCTCCGCAGACCGTTTGCGGCGGGTACGCGGCAGGGAGATAGGCATGGTCTTTCAGGATGCTCAGTCCGCCTTAAATCCCGTCTTTACCATCGGCAACCAGATCACCGAACAGATAGGTCTGCAGCTCAAAATGGACAGACACCGGGCATATGAAAAAGCACTCTCCATGCTCGGCGAAATGGGCATCCCCGCAGGTAAGCGGGTAATGGCAAGCTATCCTCATCAACTCTCAGGGGGCATGAAACAGCGCGCGATGATTGCCATGGGGCTTTCCTGCGACCCCGCTGTCCTCATCGCAGATGAGCCGACAACCGCTGTTGACGTTACCATAAAGGCTCAGATAATGGACCTGCTGGCGGAGCTGAAAACAAAGCGGCAGATGTCTTTGCTTTTTATTACCCATGATCTGGGCGTGGTCTCCGAGATTGGAGATAGAGCTGTGATAATATATGGAGGCAGAAATGTGGAAACAGGTCCGGTTGCCGATATCATCGATGACCCCAAACACCCCTATACCAGTGGGCTGCTCTCCTGTCTGCCTGACCTGACGGGTACCGCCAAAAGGCTCACCTCCATACCCGGCTCCACGCCCGATCCCATAGACCTGCCGTCCGGCTGTACCTTTCATCCCCGCTGTCCCCACGCCATGCCGATCTGCTCACAGGAGGTTCCTCAGCTCAGACAGCTCTCACCGCACAGAAGCGTAGCATGTCATTTATATGGAGAAAGAGATGCAGGACGGTAAGCTGATAGAGGTGCGCGGCCTGAAAAAGTACTACCCGCTGACCGCCGGGCTTTTCAGCAGGCACTCAGGTGATGTAAAGGCTGTCGATGGAGTCTCGCTGTCCATCGCCATGGGAGAGATATTGGGGTTGGTAGGCGAATCAGGCTGCGGCAAGTCCACGCTGGGCAGAACTATACTGAGGTTGGAAGATCCTACCTCAGGACAAATTCTCTATAGAGGGAAGGATATCACCGTTCTGGGCAAAAATGAAATGCGTACGCTGCGCAAAGAGATGCAGATTGTTTTCCAGGACCCGGATGCATCGCTCGATCCCCGCATGACGGTAGGTGATTGCATCGGCGAGCCGCTTGTTGTACACAGAGTCGGCGGTGAAAAGGAACAGGCCTTAAGAATAGCCGGTCTGATGGAGCAGGTAGGCCTGCAGCCGGAGCAGGCGGTGCTGTACCCGCATGAGTTCAGCGGCGGACAGAAACAGCGCATCGGCATTGCCAGGGCGCTTGCGCTCAATCCTGCGCTGATTGTTGCCGATGAGCCGGTGAGCGCCCTCGACGTCTCGATTCAGGCCCAGATATTAAACCTGTTGCTCGATATTCAACAAAAGTACGGGCTCTCATACCTGTTCATTGCTCATGATCTGGCTGTCATCAAATATATGGCCCACCGCATAGCGGTGATGTACCTGGGTAAGATCGTGGAGCTTGCTGATAATGCGGAGATATTCTCCAACCCGCTGCACCCCTATACCATATCTCTGCTGGCTGCCATCCCGGATATCAAAAAGAGGAATCGAACAGAGAAAAGACCACTTCTTTCAGGAGACGTGCCATCACCCGTCACTCCCCCCTCCGGCTGCCGCTTCCATACCCGCTGCGGCAGCGCCATGCCGGTCTGCAGTCAGGAAGAACCTGCGCTTAAGGAGATACACCCCGGCCATCAGGTGGCCTGCCACCTGATATAAACTATGCGTGGTAATTAAACCGCAGTATGAGCGCTATCCAATACTTCAGATGATAAACCGCCAAGGTCCTTGACCATATACGCTCCCTCGAGCCTGTAGCCGAACTCACTGCGGAAATAATCCCTTGCGCCCACACCGCTGATGACAGCGATTTTCACTGCGCCGAACTCCTCTACGGCAATATGTTCCGCTTCTTTCAGCAGCTGTGCCCCCAACCCCATATGCTGCACCGCCCCATCCTGCTGCTGCCCCAGTGGAACCTCCATCCCAAATACATGTAATTCACGCACCATAGCGAGGTTTGACATGCCGAGCATATTCACGCCTGCGCGTAACCTGAGCAGGCCGAAGAGGGTATAATTGTCATCCTCAAAAGACAGAAATATCTCCTGTCCGCCGGATGCCCTGTAATCCATCCTCCTCAAATACGGGATTCCTATCTTACATCCATCTCTACGGCGGTGTCCCTGCTCCCTGCATCTGATGCATTGACAGGTAAGGCCCAGTTCGGCCATGCGTTTACGCACAGCGCTGCGCAAGGCAAGGTCCTTGCATCCGGCTACTATGAAAGACGTTGGGATATCCCGCATCAGGCGCGGTATGCGTACATATACGGGAATCTCGCTTTTAATGCGCACGAGCAGGTCGACAAGTTCATCCATGGTATAAGGCAGGTAGCGTCCCTCGTTATACCATTGTTCCAGCTCCGTCCCGCGTATCACCAGCGTCGGATAAAGCTTGATGCCGTCCGGCCTGTAATTCTCATCGCTAAAGAGCGCACGAGACATCTGCAGGTCATGCTGTAAGTTTGAGCCGGGCAGCCCCGGCATCCAGTGATAGTAGACCTTGATGCCGTGATTTTTCAGCAGTCGGGTAGCTTCCACCACCTCCTTAACACCATGACCCCGCCCCACCAGATGGAATATCTCATCATCGATAGTCTGCACTCCCAGCTCCACACGGGTCGTGCCGAAGTCGAGCATACGGCTGATATGCTCCCGCGTGCACCAGTCCGGCCTGGTCTCGATACAAAGGCCGATACATCGATGCGCAGCTGTCTCGTTGATCTGCTTGGCCTCTTCCAAACTGGCTGCGGTACAACCGTTCATACCGTCATAACATTCTTTGATAAAGCGGTACTGATATTCAACGGGAGTTGCCGGAAATGTTCCGCCCATAATGATGAGCTCGATTTTATCCGCACTGTGTCCCATTTGAGAGAGTATCCTGATCCGCATCTCCACCTGGGCACGCGCATCATAGCCGCAGCTTGCCGCTCTCAATACCGCCGGAGATTGCGGTGTGTAGCTTTGGGGGGCCTCAGGGTAAGTGGGGCAGTAAATGCATTTGCCGGGGCAGCCCTGCGGGCTGGACATAACGGCCACCGGCGTCACTCCCGATATTGTTCTGGATAGTTTTTTCATGCTATGCTTTCTCTAATTCAAAGTTTAGCAGATGTCGTCTATGGCAACAAACCGTGATATCTACAATGAAATCGCCCAAAGCTGGTATAACTACCGCCACTGGTCACGCTTCGGCGCAGAGCTGAAGGATATGGCCGGTAGATGGGAAAGCGGAAAACTGCTTAATGTAGGCTGTGCACACGGCCCCGATTTTCTTCCCTTTACACAGGGCTTCGAGCTCTGGGGTGTGGATTTTTCCAACCGGATGATAGGGCTGGCAAAAAAATACGCCGCTAAATTCAATTTCAGCGCCAACCTTATTACTGCCGATGCATGCAGCCTTCCCTTCCCTGACGCTTTTTTTGATTATGCTGTCTCCATAGCAACTTATCATCATATACCGGGCAAAGAGCAGCGCAAGCTTGCCCTGAGAGAATTACGCAGGGTACTCAAGCCCGGTGCTGAAGTCTTTATTACCGTCTGGAACCGCTGGCAGCCTTCCTTCTGGAGAAAAAGAAAGGAGGCAAAAATAGCATGGAAATCAAAAAATGAAATTTTCTACCGCTACTATTACCTGTTTTCCTATGGTGAAATAGAGCGGCTGTTGGACGCGACAGGTTTCAATATACTGTGTGCTGCTCCAGAAAAGAGATACCGTTTCCCGCTTAAATATTTCTCTCGGAATATCTGTATACGGGCGCAAGCGGTCTAATCAGCGGAACGCCGGGCCGGATCCGGCAGGGCTGGGCCTTCCCCTGCGTCCTCCGGATAAATAGTAAGCGCTATCGGCAGAAAGGTTTCCACCATCCATGGATCGAATTGAGTGCCCGCGCAGCGCTTGAGCTCTTCAATCGCTTCTTTATAGCTTAAAGGAGCTCGATAAGGCCGCAGTGAAGTCATAGCATCGAAGGCATCGGCAATGGCCAGAATCCTGGCCTCGAGAGGGATGGCATCCCCCTTCAAGCCGAAGGGGTACCCGGTTCCATCCCATTTTTCATGGTGATGCAGTATCGCAGGCAGACACAATGTCAGGCTGGGCACATGCGCCACAATCGCCCGCGACAGCTCGGGATGCGTTTTTACCAGTTCCATCTCATGCACATTTAGTTTTCCGGCCTTATTCAGCACCTCATCATAAATGCCTATCTTACCGATATCATGCAGCAATGCAGCATGGCTTACTATGGCAATCTTATCAGGCGATAATCCCATAGCTTCAGCTAACGCTACCGCGTAGGTCCTCACTTTGCGCGAATGCCCGTATGTATAAGGGTCTCTGGTCTCAATGGTCGCAGCCAGTGCATAAATAGTATTAAGCGTCTCCTGCTCCAAGGCAGTATTCTGACCGCTCGCCTGCAGCGAAGGAACCGTTTGAGCCACCTTACAGGTACGATCCCCACCCGTCCCCTTGGCGTAATAGAGTGCTTTATCAGCCGCATTGACAAGATCACTTTCGGTCAAGCCATCGCTCGGCCAGGAAGCCAGACCGAAGCTTATGGTTATTTCAGCTTGTTTAAGCTGCATCTCGCTCTTCAATGCTCTCCTGACCCTCTCGCAAACGCTAAACGCATCATCACCTGAGGTATGAGGCATGATAATGGCAAACTCATCGCCTCCATAGCGAAATGCCATATCTATGCTTCTCAATGTTTCTTTGAGCGTACGACCCACTTGAGAGAGCAGTTTATCACCGGAAATATGCCCGTGGGTATCATTGTAAAATTTAAATTTGTCCAGATCTATGAATACCAGCGACAACATGCTTCCATAGCGGGAATGTCTGCTCAATTCCAGCGCCAATGATTCGTTGAAATGCCGCCTGTTAAAAAGGCCGGTAAGTTCATCGATTCTCGCCCGCTGCTCAGCTTTTGAATAAAGCTGTGCGTTGGCGACAGAGGTCGATATCTGATATGCGAGTCTTTCCAGTAAATTGATCTGGGATGGTTTATAGACGTTTATCTGCTTGCTGGCAATCGTAAGGCTGCCGATGCCATCACCTTTGGTGATGAGCGGGAGAAATACCGCCGAATGTATACCGCGTTTAAATAGTTCCTCACTGTCAACAAACATCCTATCCTGTTTAAGATCAGCCTCATAGATGCTTTTCTTGTTTTTTATTACCCATTCAGTAGCCGTTCCTTTAAGAGGTGTTTTACCTTTAAATAGTTTGCCTCCGCTTTCACGGGTATAAAAAGCAGGACAATATACACTCCTCCCCTCTATTAGCGTCACCGCGGCAACTTCAACATCGAGCACGCCGCCCAACCCCGCAACAAAAGTATCATATACTTCATTAATATTGAGACTTGATGTCATCACCGCCGCCAGCCGGTTGATAAGTGTCAGTTCCTGCTCTCTCTTTCTCAATTCCTCCTGCAGATATTCCTTCTCCAGGCTTATAGCTACCTGGCTGGTAATGCCTTCCACATAGCTCACGTCCTCAAGCAAGTATTTCCCGGACCGTTTGGCCGTTAA
>CAZFIM010000012.1:30885-48169 GCA_964519615.1 uncultured Dehalococcoidales bacterium | reverse complement strand
TTCTAAGGGCAGGACCCAACCTTAACAACCTGTCTAAATTTCGGGGTCCACCTCACTGATAGAAGCATATATCCCCTCTCTGAGCAAGCTCCGGTATGCCTTTGCCCAATTCCTGATATATCCCTATACGTTCTAACTTTATATTTGCTGGTTTCCCCTTTTTGTAGTGATAAGTGTTTTCCATTGTTAGGAGTATCCGCAATTCCATTATATTCTTCTCCTTTATATTCTGCATTATAACTGAGAATGAGACTTAAGCACGTCTTCATATGGTCTGTTAAGATCAAGGCTGTCGAATCAAATAATACCTATTGATTTATATTGTTGACAAGCAGCCTAAAAAGTATTACAGTAGAAAATGAGAATGAGACTCATATGCATGTTGTCATTCATAAGATAGAAAATGCTGCTGGTTGAAAAAGTAGTATTTGTAAGTATGGATGGGCAAAGGGAATCTAGAGAATGATATCATGAAAGATATGGGGGGTGTGTTATGTTTAATAAAATATTAGTTCCACTAGATGGCTCTGAACTGGCTGAATGTGCTCTTTCTTTCGCGGAAGAGCTGGTTAAACGTTGCAGCGCTGAAGAGATAGCTTTGATTAGCGTAACAGAGCGCGTCCAGGGATATCGCTTTGTAGATGATTTAAGTCAACCTTTAGAGCAAAGGCTTGTGCCGGAGGCATTTGGTAAAAAAGAAAAACAAGCCCAGCGATACTTAAACAAGATAGCAAACAGACTGACAAAGAAAGGCATTAAGGTAACCACAGATGTCCTCCTTTGGCCGCCCGCTGAGGCAATAGTCTGCTATGCAGAGCAGTATAAATATGACCTTATCATAATGTCCAGCCACGGCCGATCAGGCCCAAGCCGTTGGGCTTATGGAAGTGTTGCGGATAAGGTTTTCCGGGCAAGTTGTATACCTGTTATGATGATAAAAGCACCGGGCTGTCCATCCGGAGTTTAATCGTTAGCACATTGACAAGTGATGGCCTGCAGTATGCCGCTGGATTATCAATAGTTAACTACGTTATATGCGAAGAGGTATAAGAAATAGTAACAATAGCTGTATCGATAATTATGCCTGAGTCGGTAGCAACATAAAATACATTCTGTACGAGCCGTAAATAATCATATGTTGCTTTTGTCTGAACCGGATCTAATCGTGATGTTTTCTCAGTTGACAGATGGGTCTGCCGGAAAAGATAGCTAATATAATTTTTTCTCCAGTAGTAATAAGAATGCGCAGAGAAGAACCATGTCAATAAAAGGATCTGATATTGTCAGAAAGCTTCCCAATCGTAAAAATTGCAGGGAATGCGGTTTCCCCACCTGTTTTGCCTTTGCGATGAAGCTAGCTGCGGGTGGGACTACTATTGATAAATGTCCCTATATATCTGAACAGATAAAAGCTGAGTTTATGGAAGCAATGGCTCCTCCCATAAAGTTGGTTACATTTGGTAAGGGGACCAACTCCTTTTCAATTGGCAATGAGGAGGTTGTATTTAGGCATGAAGGTACCTTTGTACATCGGCCGGGAATCGCTCTTCTGATTTCGGATGATGAGAATGACGACGTAGTGAAGCAAAAACTGGAGACGATACGTTCAATAAGCTTTAACTGGATAGGGAGATCAATTGGGATTGATATTGTTGCGGTTCGTTATGCATCTGGAGATAAGGCAAGATTTGAAGGAGTTGTTGAAAAAGCGTGCCGAACGAATAAGGGGATCATATTGATTGCCGAAGATGTGGATGTTCTTTTTGCAGCGAGGGACATATGTGCTGAAAATATGCCTCTCTGCTACCCGATCACAAAAAATAATATCAGGGAAGCGATCCTAAAAATAAAAATAAGACCTGTTCCTGTAGGCATCAAGGGTGAGAGCCTGCAGGAACTTGCGAATTTAGCCTCTCAATTAAAAGACGCGCAGATTGAAGACATAGTTCTGGATCCTGGCTCTAAAAATATCAACGATGCCATACGAGATCAGACACTGATACGCAGATCAGCAGTAAAACACAATTTCAGGCCTCTAGGTTATCCCACAATCGGTTTCCCCTGCTTTTTGACGGACGACAAGTTTGCGGAGATATTGATAGCCTCCATGTTTGTTATTAAGTATGCCGGCATCGTTGTGGTTTCCAATTTTGAGCCGGATTTTTTATTACCGCTCCTTATTAACCGTCTCAATATTTATACTGATCCACAACGGCCTTTCTCAATGGAGGAGGGGGTGTATAAGATAGGATCTCCCACTGAGAAATCCCCCGTTTTGCTGGCTTCGAGCTGGGCTTTGACTTACCTGATCCTTTCAGCAGCAATCGAGGAAGCCAAAATGTCCGCTTTTCTCTGTGTAAAACATATCGACGAGGCTGATGTGCTCTGCTGGTGTTCTCATTGTTTGCGTAGTGTACAAATAGGTAATTTGAACATTGAGGAGACTGGAAAATTTATGAGACAGTGCGGAATTGAAAATATGGTAGTACACCGAAAGCTGATAATACCAGGTAGAGCCGGCAGATTCAAGACTGATCTTGCGAGTAGCTTGCCTGGCTGGGAAATAATCCCCGGCCCCGCAGATGCAGATCGTTTGAGCCGGTTCTTACCTGAATTCCACCGGAAATTTGTATAGATCTCTAAAAATTTTACAAACCTCAGAGACAGTTGTAGTCATGTCTCCATGCCGATTGACTCTATCACTAATGTGAATCCTGTTTAGTGAAATCGAGGGAATCGTCGATAGTGGAAAGATCACCTATAGGCAGCCCAAGTTCCTGTGCTTTAAGCACCCGCCGCATTATTTTCCCGCTGCGAGTTTTGGGTAAGCCGCAGCGAAATTCGATTTCCCGGGGTACAGCATGAGCAGCAAGCCTCTTCCTGACAAAATCCATAATAGCCTGTTTGAGCTCTTCACTCCTTTCCTCGTTAGATATATCATATTCTTGACGCGGGCAAACAAAAGCCTTGATGATCTCTCCTCTTATGGCATCGGGTTTGCCTATGACACCTGCTTCTATTATTGCCGGATGCTCGAGCAACGTACTTTCCACTTCAAAGGGGCCGACACGTTCTCCTGACGTTTTGATGACGTCATCCACCCTGCCCTGGAACCAGAAATATCCGTCATCATCCATATATGCAGAATCACCGGAAATAAACCAGTCATCGAACTGCATATACTGCTGATATTTCTGTTCGTTTCTCCAGATCTTTCTCATCATAGACGGCCAGCCTGCTTTAATTGCCAAATTCCCTTTTTTATAGGGTGGCAGTTCCTGCCCTCTGTCGTCAAGGACTGCAGCAATTACACCAGGAAACGGCTTCCCCATTGACCCCAGTTTAATGGGCAGACAGGGATAATTTGCAATAAGCTGCATGCCAGTTTCCGTCATCCACCAGTTTTCGTATATAGGAATACCGAAGACCTTTTGTGCCCAGCGGATTACCACAGGATTTAACGGTTCACCAACGCTGGCAATTAAGCGAAGGCTTTTCAGATTGTATTGCCGGGCTGTATCATAGCCTGCCGCCATTAACCGTCTGAAGGCGGTAGGAGCGCTATACCAAACGGATACTCTGTAGCGCTCAATAGTTGAATACCATTTGCGGGGTCAAATCTTCCGCCACGGATAAGGTTGGTTACACCGTTGAGCCAGGGGCCGAAAATGCCGTATGAAGTGCCGGTTACCCATCCCGGGTCAGCAGTGCACCAGTATATATCCTTGTCCTGTAAATCAAGCACCCATTTAGCAGTTTGGTAATGCCCGATCATGGCGTGGTGGACATGCAATACTCCTTTAGGTTTGCCTGTTGAACCGGAGGTATAATGTAGAATTAGCGGGTCTTCCTTATCTACCCATTCAATTTGAATTTCCTCAGAGGCAGCTTCCATTTCTTTTTCAAAACTGATCTCGCCGTGTTCCAGCTCATCTTGCGCACCTACCAGAATAATATACTGCAAGAGGGGGAGGTTTCCCCGGGGTATTCTTTGCTTAAGCTCAGGAGTTGTTATAACTGCAACTGCACCGCTATCTTGTAGTCTGTCAAGTACAGCCTCTTCCATAAAAGCTTCAAAGAGCGGCCCTGCTATAGCTCCTATTTTAATAATTCCCAAAAGGCTTATGTATAACTCGGGCGAACGGGGCATAAATACAAATACACGATCACCTTTCGATATGCCAATATGCTTTAAAACATTGGCAAATTTATTGGTGAGTAATCTCATTTCATTAAAAGTATACTGTTTCTGGTGAGCATCATCGATAAAATAAAGTGCCACTTTATTCTTTTTTGAGGTGCGGCAATGTCGGTCAATTGCTTCATGCGCGATGTTAACTTTACCTGTTTTGTACCAATCAAATTCTTTTTCCACCTGTTCCCAATGAAATGCATTATATGTCATTCCGTAATCTTTGAGATTCATCTGGCCGGATGCCGGTTTGATTATTTCTATATCCATATCTACCCCTCTAACCTTAGATTGGATAAAACCCTCATGATACTATTGCGGCAATAGTTCTATCTATATGTGTATTTTAATAGTAGAAGGTTGCCTGCTTATCCTTCTTAACGTTTTTCTTTTTATGGCGAGGTGATGGGTACATGTATTTTGGCCGATTTAGTTGTTGATTATAGATCAATTACCATGCCAACGCCGCATTTCATAGATTTTTGAGGGAAAAGCTCTAATAATTCTATCTTAAATTGTGTACAATGACAGGGCACTATCATAGATAAACCATTTAACCTCTCAAAATCTTCAAAGCCGTGGAAACCCCCAATAATACCAAACACCTTGCCAAATTGGGAGGAAGCGTCAATGATTTTTGCGACGCCGGGATGGGAACAGCCTACCATAACCAGTATACCCTTTTCTGTTTCAATTGCCAGCGATTGTTCTATGTTGTTTAATTCACCAGTAGAAAAAATATGTTCGGAGACTTGGGCGGGTCCTGTAATTGTCACTATCTTCCTGCCAGGTATTGTGAGTAGACAGGACTTCGGAGCTACTATCTCGGCTGTTTTGTTGATCTCTAATATTTCCTTAAGACCGCCAGTATGATCTCCGTGTACATGTGAAATTACAATTTTACCGATATTTTGGGCGTCAATACCCAACTGCTCCATATTTTGCAGCAATATGGTGCTGTCAGCACCGGTATCAAATAAAACCGGCGCTGCCTTTGCATCTTCAATCAGGGCGGAGAAACCCCAATCGGCAGTCAATCTCTTGTTAGCTGTCTCATTGTCGTAGACTATCGTGATTTTCATCTATTCCTTCTCCTGATCTGTCCTATCGTCTACGCAGTATCCCTCGCCCACATCGTCCTCTACCGGCACCACGACCACGGCCCCAACCGGCAAAGTACCCTCTACCGGGAACTGTGCTCCATCCCATTCCTCTACCGATTCTCCCGCCTGCCCCCGCAGTTTGCGGTTCCCATATCTGATGGAGATAATTATACTGTGGTATCACTTGATTGTGGCCCTTTACCCCCATAATCTCACATACTTTTGCGGCCACATACGGGCCACCACTAATACAGCCATAGCATGGGGCTTCGCCAAGTGCGACTGCTCGTGCGAATTCTCCGCAAGTCCTATATCCGCAGCGCTGATCATCTAATTTCGGTAGCACTTCGTATATCTGCTTTGTTTTTTTCTTCACATCCTCTTTATCTGTCATTACATTATTAGCTCCGTCTTTTTTCGCTTGTGTATTGTTATAAATTGTTTGCTGAAATTGCGAATCATTCTCATGTACACTATAGTTTTATTATGAGCATATGTCAATAAAGAGGTTTCGTAAATAGAAAATGCAGTAATAGCCTCGATGTCTGCAAGAGAATCGAAAAAATGTATATTCTACTACTACGATACAGGTCTGGATGAAAAAAGCGAAGGGTTGAGCTCGTAAATAGGAGCTCTCACTTTGATCATTTCATTTACCAGGTTTGGCCGTGGATGCATAATACCAACCCCCTTCAGTTCAGTGATAATTGGGTCGGCGCGCTCGATCAACCCGAGCTCATTGGCTATTTTTGCTATTTGAGCTCCGTTGATTCTGTGGAAATTGGCTAGTTGGTACATTTTTGCTACTATATTGGCCATCTCCTTCCATGCGGGTTCTCCAATGAGACGAAATAGAGAGGTAATGGCTGTCTTTGTTTCCCATTGCCCTGTCTGTGCTGCATAGCCAACCATGTATGCGATGATATCGGGTACTTTGTATGTTTCACCGGCATTAAAGAGCATAACGCTGCTCTCCCAATCAATGGTCATGGAAGTTTTGGCAGGAACAAGTATCCTCCACTTATAACCCAGCAGGATTACCTCCTCCACATCTTCACCAGCTATCTGTTCAATTACTTCATACAGGATTCTGGCATCACTGGAGATTTGCAGTAGCACACGTGTCAGTTTACAAACTGTTTGGCTTTCTCCAAGGAAACTGCACAGGGCCTGCTCAAGATTATCGGCCTCATTGAGCTTTGTCATGTGATATCCTTTGTGCAAAATCCTGGTTTCAGGGAAGTGTCGCTGAATGTTTTCAAGAATTGAGCATTGCCAAATACTCATCAGCATATTTGCCATTTTTTGCACCTTCAAACATCCGGCCTGTTTTCACTTGCTGTATGGCCAGGTATTCACTGGTTGCCATACCGGCCAGGCAACCCTCGCTCGCCGCTGTGATGAGATGCCGTTCACATCCCGTGATCTCTCCACAGGCAAATATACCCTCGCTGCTGGTCATTAATTTATTATTTACACGGACATATATTCCGTCCATTATAAGTCCTGCGTTTAATGCCAGACTGTTGTCAGGCTCGGTACCGGCGCAAATAACGACCCAATCGATAGCAAGGTCACTTATTGTCCCTGTTTTATTGTTTATCACCGAAACAGATTCAACATGTGAACCACCTTTGATGGCGCGTGCTTCTGTATTATACATGATGGTAATACCTTCAATGTTTAATCTTTTTGTCATAATGGGGTATGTCCTGAGTGATTCGCGGCGGTGGATAAGCGTCACACTTTCAGCTACGGTTTTAGCCAGCAACGCGCTTTTAGCTGTGCTATTGCCTCCACCGATCACGAGAACATGTTTACCGCAAAATTTGTCGAGGTCGCGTTGCGCATAATATGTTACACCCTGTCCTGCCAGTTCATCTTCACCGGGTATAGCAAGCTTTTGCATACGGCTGCCCGTAGCCAGTATGATAGCTTTGGCATGGTAGCGACCTTTATCGGTGAGGACCGTCTTCTCTTTGCTACTAATAGCAATTACTTTTTCATACTTTATTTCTGCTCCTACGCCGCGAGGTGGGGGGGATGTAACTTGAGATATCATATTTTGCGCAAGAACAGCGCCGTCTCCTGGCGGAAAACCGGGATAGTTGCTCACTGTATGCGCTATAGCCCCTTGCCCGCCTGCCCAATTATCTTCCAGAACCAATGTATCCCAGCCGTCAATTTTGCTATATAGTGCGGCTGATAAACCGGCAGGTCCCGCCCCTACGACAATTACCTCCTTTTCCTCCATCGTGATCCTCCTCATGTTGTATTTGCGATACAAAATTAAATGCTTTGATACCAGCGCTCGTGCCATTTACGTTCATATTCTGCATGTGGGTACGTCCTGGCAACGGATTCCTCGCTGAAATTGTATTTATAGTCTCTACAATAGGCTTCCAGAATAGCATATGCCCAGTTCACGCTATTAATCATTTTATCGGTACTTTCGTAATTATGGTCCGGATGATATTTTTTAGCCAGGTTGCGATATGCTTTTTTTATTTCGCTTGTAGTGGCCGATTCTTTTAGACCAAGTATCCTTCGTGCGCGATCTATGTCCGTATAGTCTACCATTCTTGATATGCCCCCATTATTTCAGTGTTTATTCTTCAGTTTCGCGGTGTTCCCCCAGCGTAATGCGGCATGTGATGAAGTCCACTTCTACTTCTTTGCTCATAATAACCCTTTCTTCACCCAAGAGTGTCTCCAGTTCAAGACGGCCGCAATTAAACCTCATATGCAGCATATCCCTAATGAGAGGTGTCTCGTCCCATTGGTTACGGTAGACTTTTGCTAAACGCACCTTTTACCTCTTCCCACGTTACCAAAAAACCGATTTTACCCAGGCTACGGGCTTCTACCGATATGGTTAACGATACGGGTTAAAATCTCAGCGCTTGAACTCATAGCTTTACCATGAGTCGGGATTTTACCTTCAATGCTGAACTGGTATATATCAGGGTCTTGAAAAATGGTTCCTATGATCTCAATGTCCTTCTTATGAAGTGAATTCTTCAAATTCTCAGCTACAGGTCCGGTAGTGACTTTATTTATTACCGCCCATATATTTTTAATCCCTATTCCTGAGGCAAGTTCATGTATCTTGGTAGCTACGTTCAAAGATTCCAGCGGCGGCTCAACGATAATTAACACGGCATCTATGCTGGTCTCGACACCTCTGCCGAAATGTTCTATGCCAGCTTCCGTATCTACAATTGCAAGCTCATCCGGCTGTAGTACAAGCTTTTTTAGAAACTCGCGGGTGAGTACACCCATCGGACAGGCGCAACCCTCCAGCGATTGCATGATTTTACCAATTGCTATTAGCCTTAATCCGTTCTTTTGCAGCATATATCGCTGAGGAATGCTGTTTGTATAGATTTCCGAGTAATGCAGGATGTTAGGTTCGTTCATATTCTGCTTTATATTCTGTTTACCGCCAACAAGTTCCATAAGAGGAACAGGCGGATTTTCAAAATCAAACATCCGGTACAGACCGGAATTGGACTCATCCGAATCTACTACAAGAACGCGGTAACCTTTTAATAATGCCTGACAAGAGAGCAACGCTACAGCCGTGCTCTTACCGCTGCCCCCTTTTCCACAAACCGATATTTTCATATCTTCTCCTTATTATCGATTCGGGGTAATTGAGAAATTATCTGCGCTTTATACTGCTTGTCGCCCTGGTGCCCAATAATGATGAAAATGCGAATCATTCTCATTTTACATTTGCTTGCATGTCTTGTCAATAGGCAATCCATATTGACAAAGGTAGCTGGTCCTGATAAAATTTCCTTATGAAAATGAGTCGCAATCTCATAAATCCAAACTGGCATAGCACCGCACAGAGAAAACTGCTTCTTGATGTATTTAGAGAATTGGGAGGTCATATAGATGCCAAAGAGCTCTATCGCCGCGCAATTGCCAAAAATCCAAATATAAGTATGGCCACTGTCTATCGAACCCTGACCCTATTTAAAAATACAGGTATTGTCGATGAGAGACATTTTGGAGAAATGCATTGCGTATACGAGCTTAAAAGAGAAAGTGATCACTATCACCTTGTTTGTAAAGGGTGCGGCAAAATAGTCGATATAGAGAGCCCTCTTATGAAAAGGTTGCTAGGGGATATAAAATCAAAAAGCGGCTTTAAAATTACTAAAATCGAGCTCAATTTGGAGGGCTACTGCAACCAGTGTAAGGATAAAAAGACATAATTCTATCACTATTCTGTCACCCTTGAGTATATAGGGGAGCAAAGCGGTGTATCAGGAAATAGATGGCTTTGAATTATTGCACAAAATTGGCATCAGGAGAGGTCAATCTGTTCTGGATTTTGGCTGTGGGTATGGTACATATACCATACCCACAGCTATTTTGTCAGGACAATACGGAAGAGTCTATGCCTTAGACAAGAATAAAGAGACATTGGATGAGCTAATGAGAAGGTCTCTCCACGCCGGGATAACGAATATAGTGAGGATTGAGACGCATGGTGAAAGGGTTATTGACCTTTATGATGAATCTATAGATATAGTTCTTATGTTTGACGTACTACATTCCTTTTATTTTCCGGATTCAGAAAACAGACGTATAGTATTAAGTGAAATTCATAGAATAATGAAGCCCTCAGCAACTTTTTTTATATCGGTCTGGCCGAATTTGAGAGAGCCTGAGATTGAGGATGAGATAAGGCGCTCGTTCTTTCGCCTTGCTAAAGAGACGCCTGAGATATTGAGCTATGACCGAAGATGCAGTGAAACACGAATAATACTGGGCTATATGAAAGAGGTTTGTGCTTCCCTGCAAGTTGCTCTGGCACACTCAACCGGAGGGAAATATTGTTATGAGTAAAGTGATCGAAATAACCGATAATAATTTTGATGATGAAGTTGTAAAGTCCGAACTACCAACAGAGGTGGATTTTTGGGCGCCGTGGTGTTTCCCGTGTCAGATGGTGTCTCCACTATATGATAAGCTTGCGGAAGAATATGAAAGTAGGTTTAAATTTTGCAAGATTAATGTAGATGAAAACCGGCTTGTGGCATCAAAATACCAGATAATGAGCATACCTATGCAATATTTCTTTTTAAACGGTAAGAAAGTGGATGAAATACTGGGTGCGGTTCCTGAGCAGGTGATCAGAGCTACCGTGGAGAAAGTCCTGAAAATAGCCGCCAGAAAAGGGAAAGAAAGAGAAGGTGATAGTAAAGCCGTTCCCCACTATAGACTTCAGGAAATGTAATCCGTGTCAATGTAGCCGCGGGTTATGTATTGCCGGAACTGTGTGTCCGCATAGAGCGTTCTTTCAGGAACAGCCGTATGATTATCCTATGACCGACGCTGGTATTTGTATGGGGTGCGGTGATTGTATAGCAGCATGTCCATTGAAAGCAATCCGAATGTTGTAGCATCGTCTGGCTTAATCTCATAATTGGTGAATTGGGGGAAGTGTAAACGAGGTCAAGATGTTCGATAACCTTGTGTTTATCAGGCTGTGTCACCCCGATTTCTCAGGGTGACACATGGGAACTGTAAATGGTGGTGTTGTCTGAGGAGGTCAAGTTACCACCGAAGCAAGCTTCTTTACGATAATTATATAGCGACCGTTAACCCATCGCTGCCAATTTTCTCTTATCTGTCTTGCCGGCTTCAGTCTTGGGTATCTCATCCATAAACTGTATGGACCTGGGTGCTTTATAGGAAGCCAACTTTTGTTTGCAGTAGTCTTTTAATTCACTGTCGGTTTGGCTTGAGGCGGCATTACCCGTTTTCAAAGAGATAAAGGCTTTGGTTTTTGTCAGACCGTCCGAATCTTTAATGCCCAAAACCACGCACTCTTTTACCTTAGGATGTTTGGCAAGACAATTTTGTATTTCCAGGAGAGAGACCCACACACCGCTCACCTTAACCATCTCATTGCCGCGGCCTACATACCAGTAGTTGCCGTCCTTATCTTTTTTCAGCAGATCGCCGGTGTTGACCCAGTCATCGCCAAGGAAGGTCTCTTTTGTCTTATCATGCAGGCGAACATAATACAAGCCGGCGGTATCGGTGTGTACCAGCAGTGTTCCTATCTTTCCCGTCCGTACTTCGTTGCCCTTCTTATCCACTAACTTCAATTCCACGAAAGGCAGGATCTTGCCCAGGCTTCCCGGTACCTTTTTCCCCGGTTTGTTGCCCAGATAGGGAGCTCCAGATTCGGCAGAGCCCAGGATATCGGCTACCGGAATGTTGAAGGTTTCCATCCAGCTATTGTACAGCTCACCGGAGAGAGCTTCACCTGAAGAGAAGATAAAGCGCAGCGATTTTAAGCTCTTCCGCTGCTCCGGGGGGACCTGAATCATGGCTCTCATCATTGTGGGTACGTTAAGCAGAACGGTGGGTTTGTATTTATCTACGAGGTCAAAAATCAACTCGGCTTTCGTTCTTTCAGAAAAAAGGATGACGGTAGCGCCGGCCCTTAACGGGGCATCCAGTCCGTTGATGCGGGCATAATGGAAAAATAGTTTAGGAACATTAAGGATTGTATCCTTTTCGGAATACTTCGTTACATACATCAGAGACTCCGCGCAAATAACGCAATCCCTGTGTAGGTGGGGTACGGCCTTGGGTACGCCGGTCGTGCCGCCTGAAAACAGCCACATGGCAACATCGTCTTTGGAAGTAGGCTCGGTTTCGAGGGACTTGCTGGCTCTTGCAAGCTGCTTGGTGAGGTTAAATTCTTTGGGGCCTAGCTGGATATCGGACTTACTTTTTATGAGCAGAGTTGGACAGAATCGGGTGAGTTTAATGCCTTCCCGTACGCTATCAAGGGTGGTTTCATCAACGATGATGGCTTTAGGTCTCACCAGATCTATTATATCGGCATAGCCTTTAGGCTGGAGATACGTGTAAGCCCATGTGGAAATCGCGCCTATTTTAATGATGCCGAAGAAACCGGCAACCCATTCAGGCGAGTCCTGTAAAATCAGCAGTACCCTGTCTTCAATTGCTACATCGTGTTTCTTCAACACATTACCGATTTTGTTGCAAAGAGCAACTATATCGTTATAAGTGTAGCGTTTGTCATCGTGGATAATGGCGACTTTTTTACCTCTCCCCTGAGCGATATTATCCTCGAGAATGTAAGAAGTCATATTGAATGTCTCAGGGATGGGAAAATCAGACTGCAGTTTTTTCATCTCTCTCCTCTAAGCGCTTAATTGAATATTATATAAAAGGTAAGAAAATAAGATATCTCATATAGTATATATTATAGTATATACGTTTCGCCATTAATTGTAAATTCTTCGTCAGCTTTCAGGGGAATCAGCTTCGGTTGACAACTAATAGCTGTGAAATGATCGGCCGGTAATTAATTTGCTGTCCGATGATATAAGCGGCTGATAGCTCTGGCAGCAGCGGACATGGAGTATATTACCGGCAGACCGGCTTTGACACAAGCCTGCTGCACCTGCAGGAATTCATCTGTTCCAGTCCTGTCCGCGGCCGGATTCAGTACCAGAACTATTGGCTTTTTTACCTTACGCTGAGCTTTGCTGAAAGCTTCTATCAACTCATCTACATGCGGCCGGGCAGATAACCTTCCGCTACCCCATAGACTCAAAGGGTGAAAGCCCATGTGGTAAATAAGGATGCAAATTTTTTCTTCCTCCGAGAGTGTCGTTATCGTCTTGTATATCGACACGGGAGAAATAAGTTCACCGGCATCTACGGGATTGGTCAGGATGCTTCCTGCCGGGGACAGAAACTCCTTAAGCCTGGATATCGTAGCTGCGCTTAACTCAGGCAGTTCCAGACCGTATCTTTCCATTTCATCTCCTGCCGCTACACTGGGGCCACCACCCGCGCCAATCACCGCTGCCCCTTTACCTGCAAAAGGTTGATTGATAAATTGCAGCAGGACGAGGATATCAGCCAGCTCCTCCATGCTTTCCACCCTGATTACATTCAGCTGCCGGCAGAGTGCACTGAACACCTCGTTGGAACTGGTTAAACTGGCTGTATGCCCGCGGGCTGTCCTTTGTCCTGCCTGACTGATTCCTCCTTTGAGGATAACCACGGGCTTTCTTAAAGAGGCTTTTCTTACGGCGTCAATAAATTTTTTACCGTCTCTTACTCCTTCGATGTAGGCGCTGATGATACCCGTCTCCGGATCATCCGCCAGATAGTCTATCAACTCACTTTCGTCAACGTCCAGCGCATTGCCGTAGCTGATAATCTTACTGAATTTTAATCCGCGGGGGGCTCCTATGTAAGGCAGATAAGTCGCATGACCTCCGCTCTGGGTAACAAAAGCAATCTGTCCCGGCTCAAGGGGAATAGTAGGATTGGTGATAAAACGGCTTCTAGTGGAAATAATTCCCACACAGTTGGGACCGATTATACGGAAACCGCCGGCCCTGGCTTTTAAAAGCAGTTGTTGTTCTAATTCAGCAAGTGCGCTATCTCCCGATTCGCTGAAACCTGCCGAGAAGAATTGGATGGCTTTTACTCCTTTGACGGCACAATCATCCGTCAATTTTAAGGTCGCCGCGGCGGGTATGCTGGCTATCACCTGATCTACTTCTTCCGGAATGGACTGCAGATCAGGATAACAGGGTAAACCCTGAACCTCGGTGTACTTGGGATTAACAGGGTATATGGCAGGAAAGCCCGCTTGTTTTAAGGAAGTGATGACTCTACCGGTAAAGGACGTTTCCTTGCCCGGGGAAGCCCCTGCAATGACTACGCTTGCAGGAGAGAATAGCTGTGATACATCAGGGCTTGGAGGTGGTAATTTAAGGGCAGCCTCGAGAGGATTAAACTGATCTTCAATAAAGATCCGTGCATCCACTGCAAGCGCGCTGTCAGAATATACCAGTACGGGATTAAGCTCCAGTTCCTTAATTTCAGGGTGATGCTCCACAAAGCGTGAAATGGCACAAAGCATTTTTTCCAGCAGCGGGATAGAGGCAGGCTGCAACCCCCTGTATCCCCGCAGGAGAGGATAGCCCCGTATTTCCTCTATCATACTGAGGGCATCTTTTTCGCTTATTGGGATAATGCCCAGGGTAATATCTTTCAGTATTTCCACCCACATCCCCCCCAAACCAAAGACCAGCACAGGGCCAAACTGGGGATCACGGAACATACTGATTATTACTTCAATGCCGCAAGCGGCCATCTTCTGAACGGAAACACCCTGGATAGCCGCCCGGGGCAGTTTGCGCTTGACGCTTTTTACGATATCACTATAAGCACGGCCTACCTCCGCCGCATTGTTGAGATTAAGTCTTACTCCCCCACAATCGCTTTTATGTATAATGTCCCGGGAGGAAATCTTCAGTACCACGGGGTATCCCAGTTGACGGCTGAGGCTAACGGCCTGTTTTTTTGAAACGGCCAATAGAGCATGGCTCACGGGAATGTCAGCCTTCATCAGCAGCTGTTTGGACTCTATTTCGCTAAGGAGCATGTAAACCTCTTCTATATTTATCTGCAGCTGCACCGGTGTTTGATTCCAATATCTCGACAGCGGACCGCTATTACCTGGCAGCAAAATATCACTCTATGCGAATTACTGATGCTCTCTATAAAATTGCTATTCTTACAAGCCGGACTGCTGTGCCACCACGAGACATAATATCGGGATTTAAAAATAGTCTACCGCAAATTACCAATGTCTGGATATTATACGAGATTGACAGGTAAATTAGGTAGTGTTATCTTAAATGTATTATAATCTATAACATGATATATTGAATATATCCCATCGACTGGAATAGGCGGAGGCGCTTCCCTACTTTGCTGTTTTCGGTTGCTTATGAGAAATAGTGCTGTAATTTGTATTAAGGAGAGCATATGAGTCCGCAGGATAAGACGATAATGAACGCATTTTTCTATCCCAAAGCAATGGCCGTTGTGGGAGTATCTACCAACGAGGCTGCTTTTGGTACTCTGTATTTCAGAGCACTTATCGAATTCGGTTATAAAGGTGATCTCTATCCGGTAAATCCAAAAGGCGGGTCTTTTTTCGGGAAGAAGGCTTATGCCTCCGTTACCGATATTCCCGGCGATGTAGATCTGGCGGTAATAAGTGTTCCGGGAAAAGGTGTACCCGGCGTGCTGGAGACCTGTCTGCAGAAAGGCATTAAGGCTGCTATTGTGCTGAGCGCGGGTTTTAGCGAAACGGGCGAGGAGGGTAAAAAGCTGGAACAGGAGATGGCAGCAGTGGCCGCTAAAGGAATTCGTGTGATGGGTCCGAACTGCTTTGGGGTTTATTGTCCGGCCGGCGGATTGACTCTGCTGCCCGGAGCGAATTTTGCTAAAGAGAGCGGTTCTATCGGCCTGATTGCACAGAGCGGCCAGTTTTCAGAGATGATAATCGGGCAAACCAAAGGGCTTGGTTTTAAATTCAGCAAAGCCATCAGCTTTGGTAATGCCATGGATATAAATGAGTGCGACTTGATGGAATATCTCGCCGATGACCCGGATACCAAGGTAATCGTAGCGTACATAGAGGGTGTGAAACAGGGTGACCGTTTTCTGGATGTGGTGAAAAAGACCTCCAGTGTTAAACCGGTGTTAATCTGGAAATCGGGCATGTCCAAGACGGGAAGCCGAGCTGCCAGTTCGCATACCGGGTCTCTGGCGGGTAGTGAAGTTGTCTGGAATACCTTTTTTAATCAGACCGGTGCGATCAGAATCAGCAGTGTTGAAGATATTATCGACAATACCATTGCTGCATTGAATGTTTTGCCCTACGGGGGGCCGCGGGTGGGAATGGTAAGTGGAAGCGGCGGCGGCGCCGTAGCCGGAGCAGATGCTCTGGAGCACGCAGGTCTGGAATTGCCCACCTTTCCTCCTGAAGTGCAGCAAAAAATTACCTCTCTGTTGCCACCTATCGGCCTGGGAGTACGCAATCCTGTTGACCTGTCATCTCCCGCTATGCCGACAGAAGTGATTGCCCCCATTCTGGAAGATATCGCCGCCAAGGGTAACATCGATACTATTCTCTTAGGACGCATGTTCCTTTCCGTCAGCGGGCCGCACCTTGTCCTTGGTTATCCCAAGAGCTCTGAGATCGGACGTGAGGGCTTGAGAGACATTCCGCTGAATATCAAGGAGAAATACGGAATTCCGGTGATAGTTACTTTAGGCGAAGAATCTACCGATGCTGCTATGTATGAGTTTGAAATTGACCGCCGTAAAATGCTGAACTACTACTTTACTCACGGTGTACCGGTATTCCCTACTATGGAAAGAGGGATAACCGCTTTGGCTAATGTAGTGAAATATAAAATGAGATTTGGCAAAGCGGGTAGCAAAAAGACAGAACAGGTTTCGGACAGCCAACCTGCCGGGGCAAAACATGCCGAACAAAACGCTTTGAGCGAGATAGAATCCAAACGCTTGCTCAAAGAGGCAGGTATGCCGGTAGTGGAAACGGTTTTGGCAACTTCAAAAGATGAAGCTGCTGCCATCAGCCGGAAAATGGGATTTCCGGTAGTGTTGAAGATAATGTCCCCTGAAATAACTCATAAGACCGATGCGGGCGGTGTCAAGCTAGGATTGAAGACAGAGGAGGAAGTGAAAACGGCTTACGACCAGATTGTAGATTCAGCGAAAAAATACAGTCCTCAGGCTACGATCGATGGCGTATCAGTTCAGAAAATGGCCGCTGCCGGCATCGAGGTAATAGCAGGCATGACCAGAGACCCTCAGTTCGGACCTGTAATAATGTTCGGTTTGGGTGGCGTACAGGTGGAATTGCTTAAAGATGTCTCCTTCCGCATAGTGCCGCTGGAGAAAGAAGATGCTTTTCGTATGATACGGGAGATAAAAAGCTTCAAGCTGCTGGATGGATACAGGGGCAGCGAAAAGGCCGATGTTGCCGCCCTGGAAGATATCCTGCTAAAACTCTCCGCGTTCATACAGGCGCATCCTGAAATTAAAGAGCTGGACTTGAATCCGGTCTTCGTTTATAAGAAGGGCG
>CAZFIM010000012.1:20951-30875 GCA_964519615.1 uncultured Dehalococcoidales bacterium | reverse complement strand
CGTGGCTGTTGATGCCAGAATCATCCTGTAAAGCAAGAAAGAAGAAATATTAAAGGAAAAGAGCATGGACTTAGGATTTAGCCAACAAGAACAAGCTTTCCGTAAAGAGGTACGTGAGTATATCAGCCGGATATTCCCCAAGGAATTGCGGTGGACTTTTGGTATTATGGTCACCCCTTCTGCCGATGGTCACCACGGTAAAGAGTGGGAGATGGTCAGAAAAATAAGAAGGCAGATAGGGCAGGAAAAAGGCTGGTTTTCATTAGCCTGGCCGGAAGAATACGGCGGGAAAAACAGTCTCTATCTGCAGAACATATTTTTTGAAGAGGCGCTCTATCAAAATTGTCCTGCGGTGGATGCAAAGGGCGTAGCTTTTTTTGCCCCCACTATTATTAAATTCGGGACCGAAGAGCAGAAAAGAGCTACACTGCCGGATATTGCCCGCGGCGAATCTCACTGGTGCGAATTGCTGAGCGAGCCTGATGCCGGCTCAGACCTGGCTTCGCTGAAAACCGTGGCGGTTTGCGATGGCGATCATTGGGTAATCAATGGTCAGAAGGTATGGAGCACGGGCGCCCATCTGGCTAATAAGGCATTTATCCTGGTTCGTACAGATCCGACTTTACCCAGAAACAAAGGATTAAGCTACTTTATTCTGGATATGGACATGCCGGGAATAACCGTCCGTCCCCTGATCAATATGTACGGCGAACATGAATTCAATGAGGTTTTTTTGGAGGATGTAAGGGTGCATAAGGATAACATGGTGGGAGGTTTGAACAAGGGCTGGTATGTTACTATGGCCACCCTTGATTATGAACGGTTCTCCCATATGGTGTATCCGGCTTTAAAGGGTATCCTGGATAATGTGGTGGACTATCTGCGGGAGCACGGCAAGAAACTTGACCGGCCTCAGCGTATACGTCTTGCTAAACTGTATTCTGAAATAGAGATGTCGAGGATGATTCATTACCGGGCGATGTGGATTATCGCCCAGGGCAAGCCTTCAACGTATGAGGTAGCTATTGACAAGATGTACAATTGCGAGCTGGGACAGCGGGTAGCTGATTTCGTAAGCCAGGTGTTCGGCCATTACGGCATATTGAGGAAAGGCTCTAAATATGCCCCCTTGAACGGTTGGCCGGCTTACCATTATCTGGATACGGCATCCTATACCATAATGGGCGGTAGCTCGGAAATTGACCGGAATGTCATTGCCCTTCGCGGTCTGGGATTGCCGTTAACGTAATGTCGATTATGATAAGTGATAATGAGGTAAATAGTATGGATTTCAGTTTAAGCGAAATGCAAGAATTGCTCAGAACTTCAGCGAGGGACTTCCTCAAGACCAGTGTTCCCAGGAGTCTGGTGAGAAAAATGGCTGAAGATGAGAGAGGCTATCCGCCTGAACTCTGGCAGCAGATGAGTGAAATGGGTTGGCCCGGTTTAATCATCCCTGAGGCCTATGGAGGGGCAGAAGCCGGTTATCTGGATTTAATAATTCTTTTGGAGGAGATGGGCAGGGCCTGTCTGCCCGGGCCGTTCTTCTCTACTGTTATCTTCGGTGGTTTAACCGTCATGGAAGCAGGAAGTGAAGAACAGAAGAAGGAATATCTGCCCAAATTGGCTGAGGGTAAATTGCTTCTGACTATGGCCCTGACGGAAGAGAACCCCTGCTATTGTGCACGCGGCGTAACTGTGAAAGCAACCAGAAATAATGATGGCTACATAGTCCAGGGTAGAAAGATGTTTGTTCCTGATGCCAATGTGTGTGATTATATCATATGTGCGGCAAGGACTAAAGAGAGCAATGACCCGGAAGAAGGTATTACTCTCCTGCTGGTGGATCCCGGGAGCCATGGTATAACTGTTAATTTGCTTAAAACCATGGCCGGCGATAAACAGTGTGAGGTTATCTTCGATAATGTAAAGGTGCCCGCCGATAATGTGCTGGGCCAGCCGGAAAAGGGATGGCCTGTTCTAGAGAAGGTTCTTCAGAAAGCCACTATAGCCAGGTGCGCTGAAATGATCGGTGCTGCGAGAGCTATTTTTGAGATTACACTTGAATACGCCAAAGAGAGAAAGACATTCGGACATCCCATAGGTAGTTATCAGGCTATACAGCATTATTGTGCCAATATGGTCACAGAGGCTGACGGCTGCGAACTTCTGATTCACAATATCGCCTGGCATTTGAGTGAAGGGCAGCCTATGGAGCAGGAAATACATATGGCAAAAGCTATGATAAATGAAAGCTTCAAGCGTATTGCAGCCCTGTCTCTACAGATTCATGGCGGCATTGGATTCACAGAAGACCATGACCTGCCTCTCTACTATAAGAGGGCCAAGACATGGGAGGTTGACCTCGGCGATAGCGATTATCACCTGGAAAAGCTGGCTGATAAGGTGGGCTTTTAACATGGCATTTTAATGATAGGCATTATCCCGGGGGCGCAGGCGTGCGCCTGCCGGGGATTTTAATGGAGGAGAAATACGCAGGCATAGAGCGGAGTTCTTCAATAATCTATGTTATTGAATATGATATATACAATGTTATATAATGATTATAATTGATAGCAAGCTGTCAATTTTTGCATGCGACAAGTAAGTATATTTACTAATCATCCGGATTGAGGTTTGTTTCCATATAATAATTGCAGTGAGGTTTGTAATTATGCATTTACCCAAGTTTGAATATTTAAAACCCGTTACGCTGGAAGAGACGTACTCTCTTCTTGAAAAGGGTAATAATGCAGTCAAGGTGATTGCCGGAGGGACCGATGTACTGGTTAAAATGAAAAACCGGAGACTTCTCCCTTCCCGTTTGATAAGCATTAAGAACATACAGGGGTTGGATTACATAATCCAGAAGGACGGTAAGGTATTTATAGGTGCTTTAACCAGTCTGGAAGATGTTGCCACTTCATCTCTGATAAAAGAAAAGCTGCCAATCCTTGCTCAGGCGGCGGGGATGGTTGGCTCCCGGGCAATACGCAATCAGGGTACTATCGGCGGGAACCTCTGTAACGCTGCACCTTCAGCGGAGACCGCTCCTGCCCTTATCGTTTTAGGTGCCAGTGTAAAGCTTGCCAGCCCTGCCGGAGAACGGGTTATGCCGCTTGAAGGCTTCTTTACCGGACCAGGTAAAACAGTTCTCAAATCAAATGAGCTTCTGGTTGAAATTCAGGTTCCGATTCCGGTGAAGGGAAGTGGCGGTGAATATTTAAAATGCAGTCTGCGACAGCTCGACATAGCAACTGTAGGTGTGGCCGCTCAGGTTCTGCTGGAGAATGGTATCTGTACCGATATTAAAATAGTGCTTGGGGCAGTCGCCCCTACTCCGATACGGGCTACATCCGCTGAGACTGTATTAAGAGGTAAAAAACCGGAAAAGGCACTCTACCAGGAGGCGGCGGACCGGGCAGTTAATGACTCCCGTCCGATAACCGACATTCGCGGAACTGCGGAAGCCAGACGTGGGAACGTCCGTCTTCTTACCGCGCAAGCTGTAGAGACCGCAGTTGCCAGAGCCAAGGTTGGAGGAAAATAATGATACAGATTGATTTGAATGTAAACGGCAAAAATGTCACGGTTGCGGTTGAACCGCAAACAACGCTGATGGAAGTTCTCAGGGATCAGCTTAAGCTGTCAAGGACCAAGGAGGGCTGCAATATAGGAGAGTGCGGTTCCTGTGCCGTTCTCATGGACGGGAAAACGGTACATTCTTGTCTGGTTTTGGCCAATGACGCTGTCGGCAAGAAGATTGTTACCTGTGAAGGTATGGAGCAAACAGGCGGCGGTCCGGTGCAGGAGCAGCTGATAGATCAGCAAGCTATGATGTGCCACACCGGTAATGGTGATAAAGGAGAGATTAAAGAGGTGCTCACCTATTGCCATATCTGTGCCGGTCATTGCAGTGTTAAAGTCACTGCCCGTGACGGCAAGATCATCGATATGGAACCGGATAATGTTAGCGGTTTCCCCAATGAGCAGTGTCCTGTAAAGAAAGGCAGGCTCTCAATACCGGAGATACTCACTCATCCTGACAGGCTTAAATACCCGTTGAAAAGGGTGGGGAAACGAGGCGAAGGTAAATGGGAGCGTATTAGCTGGGACGAAGCCCTTGACACAGTAGCGGCAAAGCTTGGTGAGCTTAAGGAGAAGTACGGTCCGGAAAGCGTAGCTATAGCACTCGGCGAACCGAAAGGTCTGGAGTTTGCTTTCGGGCAGAGGTTTGCCAGCGCCTTCGGCACTCCCAATGTGGTAACGCCGGCATTTTTCTGCGGCTCAGCTACTCTGCGGTCTTCCATTTTAACTTTTGGTTCGACTACTGTTCCTGATGAAGCTACCCGCCCGGAGCTGATTGTGTTCTGGGGTGTTAATCCTAACCATTCAAGCTGCAGCATACGGCGTCAGAGCATTTCCGACTTTATAGAAGCCGGGACGAAGACCATAACAGTCGATCCGGTCAAAATAGATGTGGCTTCTCTTTCTGACATGTGGATAAGAGTAAAACCGGGCAGCGATGGCGCGCTGGCTATGGGCTGGTTGAAGGTTATTATTGAGGAAGATCTTTATGATAAAGAGTTTATAGCAAAGAAAACAATTGGCTTCGAACAATTGAAAGAGCATGTAAAGACCTTCTCTCTGGAAGACGTGGAAAATGCTACGTGGGTACCGGTGGAACAGATACAGAAGGCAGCCAGGATGTACGCGACGATCAAACCCGCCGCGCTGCAGCTGGGAAATGCGCTGGACCAGGCAGCCAATGCCTTTCAGACGCTGCGTGCACTTGCCATATTGCGCGTGATAACGGGGAACTTAAATGTCCCGGGTGGAGATGTATTGTTCACTCCTCCAAAATATGTGAGACCTGGACGTTTTTTCCTCTTGAGCCAATGTCCCCGTCCTGCGGAAAAAATGATCGGTGGTGAGTATAAAGTGGGGAAGCAGATGGCTATTGCGCCGAGTCATGCTTTTATTAAAGCCGTCAATGAAGAGAAGCCGTATCCTATTAGAGCGGCCATGTTTGTACTGACGGATCCCATGCTCGGTTATCCTGATTCTCAGGAAACCTATAAAGCCTTGATGAAGATTGACTTCAGCGTAGTACTGGAGATATTCATGACCCCCACTGCCGCTCTGGCTGATATCGTTCTGCCGGCAGCGACCGGCATGGAACATGACGATATCGGTTACTGGCCCGGCTGGTATGAAGAAGTGCGGGCTCATCCGGGGATTGTCGATCCTCCCGGTGAAGCGTGGCCTGATTCCAAGATAATCAATGAACTGGCCAAGAGGCTTGGGCTCGGCCAATACTTCTGGGAGGATGATGAAGAGGCTCTGGATTACTTTGTTGAGCCGAGCGGTATCACCTTTGAGGATTTGAAAAAGAAAAAGACACTGCTCCCTTCCAGAGAGTACAAGCAGGTGTTCAGGACTCCTTCAGGTAAAGCCGAGATATACAGCAAACAGATCGAAGAGTTGGGTTACAGTCCGATACCGCTTTGGGATGAATTATCGCAGATTCCTCATATATCAGAGGAATTCCCACTCTTGATGACCAATGCCAAGGAAAGCGTTTTTATGCTCACAGGCTATATGGGGGTTGCAACTCTGAGGAACATAAAACCGGAAGCTTTTGTAGGTATGCATCCTGACACCGCTGAAAAACTTGGTTTGAAAGACGGCGATCTGGTCTATATAGAAACAAAGAAAGGCCGGATAACTCAGAGGCTCTATCTGGATGAAGATCTTGACAGAAGGGTGGTTTTCGCCTCATTCGGGTTCTGGTACCCTGAAGAGGGGCCTTCAACCTTATACGGATGGAACCGATCGAATTTAAATATTATTACCAGTAACGAGCAGGGAGTAGATAAAGAAACAGGCGCCAACCAGATACGTGGAGTGCCGGTAAGAGTGTATAAAGCTGATTAACAGAGCATCATAAGAGAAAAGTAACACCATAATTGTCTATATATTTAGAACGGGATGGATTATAGTTTCGACCTGCTTTATTGAATATCGCGTAAGAAATAATTAAAATAGCAAGCAATGTATACGAGCGGTATGTAAGAATAGATGATATAATATACAATCTTGAACGTTCAGGGCGCACATGGAAAAAAAGAGAAATAAGAAAGAGACACAGCTTCCCGGTTTGAATGATCCGAATGTACGTTTGCGGTCGTTGCTGGACAGGACAAATTACGCTATATCGCGAATTCGCGATATCGAGCTTGCGCAGTACAAGCTTCGGAGGGTACAGGTTGCCGTCCTTTTCTCTCTTTTAACTGAAAACAGAGGGCTTACAATCCAGGAGATAGCTAACTTCGATCTGAAAAACCACAATGCTGTATCCAATCTGATTAGCAGAATGGAAAAGCGCGGCTTGGTTAAAAGAGAGTACAATCCTGAAGATGAAAAAACTTACGTATATATTACGGAGCAGGGCAGATCTTTGTACAGCAAAGCATCAGCTTTATCTTTGGAAATGGTATTCTCCGTATTATCGCAGTCAGAGAAAAAGCAGTTTGAATCTATGCTGGAGAAACTAAAAAAACAGGCTCGTTACATGCTCGGCGCTGATTTTGTTCATCCTTTTATCAAATACGATAGCCCGGATGCAGAAGACCTCGAAGATTCAGACGAGTAAAAAATTACGATTTTCCACCTCCACTTTCCAGGTGTATTCCGCATAGAATTACTGTCTAAAAGCGTGTACAAACAGCAATAGGGGGATTTTAGATAAACGCAAGTGTTTCTTGTGCCTTCCCGATAACGCGTTCTATGACATAGTTCTCGGCAGCCAGAGAGCGATATCAGGGAATATGACGATAAGCGCAAGAGCGGCAATCATGGCAATAAGGAAAGGCATATTGCCGCGGAAAATCTCTTCCATCGGGACTTTCGTTACTCCTTGAACGACATAGACGATCATACCAACAGGCGGAGTGATCAAAGCCATCTCAAATACAAGAACTATAAGGACGCCGAACCAGATGGGATCAAAGCCGAGCTCGATAATAATGGGGAAGAATATCGGTATTGTGAGCAGGACCATTGCCATGGAATCCATCACCATACCCAGAGGTACATAGAGGAGAAGTATACATACCAGAATGGCATAAGGTGATAAAGGCAGCCCACCTATCCATGAGGCAAGCAGCGCCGGCGCTCCGCTCACTGATAGAAACACGCCAAATATCATTGCCCCTATAGTTATGGTCATTACCATGCAGGTTGTCTGTATGGACTCCCTCAGGGCGGTAATCAATGATTCAACCTTTGTCCTGCGGACTACAGCGATAACGAAAGCGCCGAATGCACCAATAGAGCCTGCTTCCGATGGCGCAAAGATACCTGCGTATAAGCCGCCGATGACAATTATAAAAATGGTAAGCATTCCCCAGATGCCGGTCAAAGAGGAAAAGCGCTCCTTCCAGGTGAAACTGTCTCCCCGCGGACCCTGAGTGGGATCAATTAAGACTATTGCTATTATGATCATCAGAAAAAGCGCGGAAAGCAGCAAGCCGGGCATGATACCAGCTATAAAGAGCACTCCGATTGGCTCTGAGGTAAGAAAACCATAGAGAATGAAAACAACGCTTGGGGGGATAAGAACGCCGAGTGTACCGCCGGAGGCGATGCACCCGGTTGCCAGGCGCGGGTGATATTTGTATTTCATCATGTCCGGAAAAGCGATGGTCCCCATGGTAGCACCGGTAGCTACGCTTGAGCCGGTGCAGGCGGCAAAAGCGGTACAGGCAAGGTTGGTTGCCAGCGCTAAACCGCCGGGAAACCTGCCCAGCCATCTATTGGCGGCTTTGAAGAGGTCACGGCTGATACCGCTGTGAAAGGCAAATTGTCCCATGAGTATGAACAGAGGAACCACTACAAGACCTGATTGGCTTGCCCACTGCCATGGAGCACTGCCAAGCATGGAAAGACCCGGCGCTATACCCTTAATTGCGAGAACACCGGCAAAGCCTACCAGTGCAAAGGCAAAGGCAATAGGCATGCCAATGAAAGCCAGCGCAAGTAGAATGACTATTCCAATAATAAAGAGCACTAAAGGGGACAACAATCTAGGCCTCCTGCCTTATCTGATTGAATAAATTGATCAGGTCGAGAATGAGAGCCAGACAGAGGAAGATGGCACCGAGCGTAACGCAAAATTGGAAAGGCCATAACGGCCACTCAATGACATAGAGGACCCTTCCCTTTTGCATCCATTCTATCCCTGTGATAATGGACTGCCATGTTATCAGAATAAAAATAATAAGTGCGAAAAAGGTAGTGATTAAATTTGTTATTGCCTGCTTGCGGGGTGAAATACGCTTGAGAAAAAGGTCTACGTTTACGTGGCCTTTAACAACCTGTGTATACCCCCATCCGAAGCAAACCATGACCGCTAAAAAGGCCTGGCTCATCTCTAAAGTGCCTATAATAGGCGAGCTAAAGAGATACCTGCCGATGACATCGGCGGCGCCTACCACCATCATGACAAATAGCAGAACCAGGCCAATAACGGTAAGCACTCTATTTACGCTATTCGCTATTTTTTCGAATGCTTTTCTAGCGGTCAATTTAGTAATGTCCTTTTAGTTAATTAGGGTTTATAACCTACCATGGGATTGTCTATACCCATGCCTTTGAGAATGCTGTAAAAATCGGCTGCCATCTGTGTTCTGCCGGATTCCTTAGCGATCCATTCTGCCCACATGGGGGCCAGAGCTGATGCGATTTTATCCATTTCAGAGGTTGGCAGTTCATATACAGGGGCATTTACTTTATTAAGCTCTTCCAGTGCCTGAATATCCCATTCATCATGGATTCCGCCGAAAACGGGTGTGTATTTGGGGCTGACCTCATCGATTATAGCCTTCAGGTCAGCAGGTAGATTATTATAGGTATCCATGTTCATAACCAGTACATGCATTGCACCGCCGATACCTATTTTTGTAAGACTTCCCAGTACAGGTGCAGTACCGAAGGATATAATGAAATCCTGAGGGCAATATGCACCGTCAATGACGCCTTTGTCAAGAGAAGTATATACTTCGGGAGCAGGCATTCCCACGGGAGCCGCGCCCAGTTTTTTTACCAGTTCTGTATGTATGCCGCCGCCGGCTCTGAGTTTTAGATTTTTAAGGTCTGCGGCTGATTTTACCGTTGCTTTCTTTCCCATATGTAATTGATAAGGACCAATGGCACCAAAACAGAGGACATGCGTATCATCTAAATCTTCGTGGAAATAACCTTTGTTGTACATTTGCTCCAGCGCAAGGGCCATCTGTTCCTGCGTGAACCCGCTGACGGGCAGATCAACGAGCTCTGTGCTCGGGAAAAGTCCGGGACTGTATTGCGGCTGTACCCAGGCGACATCGGCAATACCTTTGGCTGCCAGGTCAAAGTGCTCACCCGGAGCGCCCATTACAGCGCCGTAGTTGATCTCTGCCGTAATCCTGCCTCCGCTTTTCTCTTCCCATTCGGCTACCAGGGCTCGCAGTGGTCCGCTGCCAGCCCCCTCTGTGCCTTCCCACATTGCTATGGTCAGATTAACCTTAGCAGGTTCGGGAGAAGGCGTGCTCGATGGCGTTGACGGGGTTGACGGCGCCGGAGTATCTGCCGGTTTCGTACAACCACTTAAGACGAATGCGCCAATGAGCAAGATCACTAATGATACCACAATAATCCTTCTCATAACATCCTCCTTTGTATAGTTTTTATCGTTTTTTAGATAATTATCGCTAATTAACAGCCCTGTATTCGTATTATAGATAATACAAATTACCGCACTGATTATTGTTAAAGATCAAGAAAGGGTATCCTTGCGATAAATTAGCAGTATTCCATTACCGTAATTTATCCTGAATAGCAACAGGCAGGCTAATAAGTGTGATAATCCAGAAACAGCTCAGT
>CAZFIM010000012.1:15046-20941 GCA_964519615.1 uncultured Dehalococcoidales bacterium | reverse complement strand
CAGCTCATTATTAGCTATAGCCTCCTTACTAAATCCCATCGCCAAAAATCTAGGTAAGGTAAAATCCAATAAGAATTATATATGATATATATTATATAGTCAAACATAATATATAATTACTACCCCGTTTCGGCATTGGTTATATGGATAAATAGTGATACCCGGTAGCAGAGAAACGGCAATATCTATTGAGATGGACACATACCGTATATTGTTTTCAAAATCAGGCCGGATTAATAAAAGGGTACTATGCACCTGATTTACAAATAATAACTTAAGCGTTTATCAGTGGGGGCTCTTTATTATATAGTAGGCGACTGGTAAAGCAGACGGAATTCAAATTACCGGCAAGCGGCACTGTGCCTCAGTAAAGCAGGGAGGGGGTGGGGCCAACGTGATTTACGGACGCATAAAGCACAATGGAATTTTTTAATAAATATCTGCAAGATGATGAACACAGTGGCGATTGGCAGGTTATATCAGCACGCGCCTTTGCATTTTGCATGCGGCAAAGAAATATTCCGAGCATTTGAACAGGTCCATTGTTATGTATATAATTGCAAAGACATGCAAATAATATAGTATGCAGTAGCTTTATCATTCTATATAAACTGAGAGCAAAGCAAATATAGTGGAATAGTATTTGAGCTATCGGTACGGCGATCAAGGATATCCGGAGTTTCAATCCACAGCCTCTGCATTGCCTGATATTATTTACCTAAACGATATAGAAGTATAATATCCGTTTCATGAGATATTTCATTAACTAATGGAAAGGGGTTTGCAATGCCGCAAGCGCTAATCGCATCGATAGGATTTGCCCTGTTCATTCTTTGTCCGAGAATGGCGGGAATGGCAAACGTCATAGCTGGGGCTACCAAGGTCAATCTCGTACTTGTCGCTGTTGCAGGAACACTTATTTCGCTGCCATTGATCGTGGCAATGGTATTGATCTTTCGCCAATTCGGTTTATGGGCTGCTCTTGCCTTTGCCGTGTTAACGGATGTATTGGCAGCGCTGGTGATGGGAGCTATCAGCTGGAAATCCAGTTTTGAAACATTGATAATTGCGTTTTTCGTAGTTGGCGGAGTTAAGGTTGCCGGTTTGATCAGCGCAAAGGTGTTTTAAATAACGGTCACTATATTGACTCTTCCGGCAGCGTTGAGGATGACGGTTGCAGAAAAGCGAAGATTGTCTATATCAGGCTTGTTGTGTATGCGGCTGTTAGTAGAATCGGAAGGAAGCGAGAAACTCACCATTCCTTATTTATTGAAGATGCTATTTCCTTAACCAATTCCTTTCTGTATTCGGTCAATCTTCCGCTTATTGTGGCACTGAGATTTCTCAGTAATATAAAACCAATACGGGGATATTGCTCACAGATTTGCATCAGCTCAGCCCCTTTTATATAAAGCTCCTCAACCTGCCCATCGCATTTGGCAGAAGTAGAATACGTGTACGGGTAAAAAAGAGCGGACCAGCCGAAAATATCTCCTTCTGTTGCCGTATGAACCTTGATTTCGAGGCCCCACGGTTCGCTGATCCAGACAAACATATCCACTTTTCCTTTAAGACAAAAGTGTAAGTTGGTTGATTGGTTTCCCTGTTTAAAACATATTTTACCGTCTTCTACGGTACGTTCATGGCAAAGTTCAGCTATCATCGCCAACTCGCTATTCTCCAGCCCGGAAAATAGTTTAAATCTATTTAGAACCTCAGGCGATATCATTGTTTACCTCCTTCTCTTTTCACGCATGTCCGGATTAATTGTATGCAATTATATGAATCACTATTATTTGTACAGCGGCAAGTGATATTTGCAGTAATATTTACTTTGCTCAGTATCATAAAGGCCGCTTCAGCTGTATACAAAGCACGGTTGTCCGGGAACTGAGTAGCAAAAAACAGATCAGGGATAACATAGCCGCAATGAGAAGAAAGTGAAATGCGGGTATAATCAAATCATCCCCTTTCAGACGTTACTGCTCAAATTATGATTGAGGCTTATGACCATGTCAATAGCTCTTACTATGATTTAATAATGTAGCCGGGGAATATAATTCTTATTGAGGGCAGGTCTCAGCTTGCATGCCCTCCCCATGGTGACTATTATTTTCACATAAGGATAGAAATGGTCTAACGGGGAAAGCATTTATCGGTTTAAAGCTGGCAAAACAATCGCTTCCTCTCGCGCTCCATGTAATAGCAGGTCGAATTCATTGTCAGTAACTCTTGTCCTTTTGACATAATATATCGGCAAGCAGATCGATAATCTCCGAACATCCCCCTGCTCGCAAATAGTCGGCATGGTCAAATGCGGTGTCAAACCTTTGTTCGGTTATGCTCTCGCACTCGAACATGCCGCGGGTGTAGTGAGCAAATGCGTTAATGACAGCATCTATCTTGGCACTGACGGCATTGGATTCTCCAGCCTTCCGGCGGCCCTCGAGACCGGCGATCCAGACAGCAGCTCCCAGCGCCCCGCAGGCTCCACCGCTCAGGCCTATGCCGCCGGCAAGACCGGCTGCCATTGCGGTATGGCGAGCGGATAATCCTGTCTTTTGTGCCAGCAGCGCGGCGCAGCTCATGGGAGGGGAGGGGGGAACTGGAGGTAAACCGCCAAGCATCCCGTTGATTTCCTGATATGCCTGGCGCGCATAAATGGCTGCCGTGCGCATACATTTTACCGGACCGCCGCAGAGGAGAAACTTTAGCAGCTGCGTCTTGTTGTGCCAATCGGGGATGGTGATATCCCGGCAGTCGATAAAGTTGTAGTTGGTGCGAAAGCGGGTGACAAGCTTTTGCGCGGCGGCGAGAGCGGCCCATTCCGTGATTGTACCCGGGCCGAACTGACGGTATGCCTGAGCTCCGGCAGCAAGCGCCGCTCCCCACAACAGGCCGCATTGATAACCGTGCATCGCGATGCCCCCCGCTAACGGGCCGGCAGCTTGCTCATCCGCATCCACGGGATAACCATAAGCGCGGTTGAGCACGCTTATCATTGTCTCCGAACAAGTGCCCTTTCGGAGAAAAGTGACTATCGTTTTTAGCTTTGACGGGCAGCCTGCGCTTTGTTCCATGATAGTTCTTATACTGCTGTGACGGACTCAATTATAAGTCATAGACACCAGAGGGGGAAGAGCGGAGGATGGAAAAAATCGGAAGTGGTGTTATGAATCCTCTTCTGCTTCATAGGGGAAAAAGCTGTGCCAGAGGAATTCGCCAGGATTGAACAGCATGCGGTCCGTAGCTTGCATACTGAAAAAAGAGTCAACTGTGGCCGAATTTTAGGGAAATAATTCTTCTTGTGGGATTCCTTGACAGCAGTGTATTCGCGGTGCTATCATATTGATTGAATAAACGTTCAATGAATATTTATGGATAGCGGCAAGCCAAATTTGAGAAAAGCACAAGCTGAGGAGCGGAAGCTCAGGATTATGGATGCTGCCCTGAAAGTGTTTGCCTTAAAAGGTTTCTCGGGGACATCTATCAAGGATATTGCCAGGGAAGCTGATATATCTCAGGGGCTACTCTATCACTACTTTCCCGGGAAAGTAGCGCTGTTGGTTGCGACTATTGAGCATAACAGCTTTTTACCTCAATTACGCAGAGCATTAAAGACGAGGAGTGATCAACCTGCGGAAGTGGTATTAAAGCTGCTGTCTATGAGATTTTTAAGTATGCTTGATGAAAAAAAATTGTTAATAAACATCCTGGTACGTGAGATTTCATCCAATGCAGAGGTAAATAGTGCCTGGTTATCACTGTGCAATGAGGGAATGAGTATATTAAAGCAATTCATTTCTGAACGTATTCATACCGGTGAGCTTAAGCAACACAATGCGGAAGTTACGGCCAGATGTTTGTTCTCTATGATATTTATGTACCAGTTTACGACGAACGGATTTGGCAGCGAAACTGTAAGTAGAAAAGGGTTTATCAATGAGGCCCTGGACAACCTTTTCTCCGGAATACGGGAACGGTAAAAAATTTTATTTGAATATTTGAATAAACGTTCAGTCAATATAATGAAAATCTAATTTTGCTGTAATAAGGACAAGAAGGAGTAAAAGATATGGAACTTATTAAACAGATGTTGAGAAATAAATACTTTATTATTGGTTTGTTCATTCCGTTGTTATGGCAGGCGGTCTATTTTGTTATTGCCATACCGGCTGTTAAAGATGCGGATACGGAAATATGCAATATGAAAATTACTATTTTTAATGAAGATCAGTCGATCGGACAGCAAATTGCGGGGCAACTGGGCAATACCTTACCGTTTAAGACTGAAACAGCAGATGATCTTGAAGAAGCACTCGCCTCATTGACTGATGGTGATAGCAATATGGTCATATATATCGGCGGCGATTTCACGCAGAAATTACTACAGGGTAAAGCACACATCACATATTATATCGATCAGGAAGCCCCTTACATGACCAAACAGGTAATGGAAAATGCGGCTGCGGGAATTAATGGAGCGTTAAACGAAACTATCTTCGCCAATACGCTAGCCGAATTGAAACAGAATTCAGCAGCTGCGCTTGGTAAATTGGGACTACCTGCTAACGTCCTGGCAATGCTAAGCGAAAAGTTGATTAACTCTTTTGATGCGCTGGAATATGCTCCTGTTGAGAGCGATATTCGTAAACTCAATGATGCGGAGGGATTTGCTCGCGTTATTCTTCCTCTATTCATTGTATTGACCTATTTTATTGGCTGCGCGCTGATGACTATATTGCATGCAATAGCAAAGAAAAACCTGTATGCTCACTTCTCCAGATGCAGAATATTTTTAGCAAGTTTGGCAACAAATATTATCGTATCCATGATTGTGCCATGGGTGGTAATAGGCATTCTTGGCGCTTTTGATATTACTTTAAGCACCGGTTTATTCAATACTTGGCTGTTTCTATCACTTGGATTCTTCACGCTTTTATACATGGTGCAGATGTTTATGGATTGGCTGGGCATACAGGGTATGGGAGCGGCGATCATTATACTATTTCCGCTACAATTCGTATCATGCGGCCTGATATACTCTCCGGAGATACTGCCTTCATTGTATACTACTGCAAGTATATATTTACCCTCGACATATTTCGGAGAAGGCATGTTCAGGATTTTTTACGGCGGCGGCTCTCCGTCCCCGGAATTTGCAGTTTTATCATGCATGGCTCTCATTTTTGTTGCTATTGCTGCCCTATCGCTTCTTAAAACCTTTAGAAAGCGGGAGATAATCAATAGCCGTAATGGATAAGCAACGCGATGCAAACCACTTTTTTTGTTGATTATAGCAGATCGGTTTTACTTAATCCGGTATGGAATTATTTCCTGAGATTTACGTTGTTAGTCCTTTGCCGTATCCGCATCACCCTGATTGAGGGCAGTAAAGAAGAAGGCAGGCTTAAAAGGCCTGCCTTTTGTATGCGGTTGGCAGGAAGGCGACATGAACCAGCTACCTTCAAGCGATGTACCTTATGAACCGCCTCTGATCCATTCAGATGAGAATGAAGATAATCAGGTTGAAAGTGCCAAAATCGCTAAAGCTTGAACAGCTTCACAGCATTTGAATAGCATATCTTTTCTTTATCTTCATCAGGTATAGGAGCCTGTGTTATAAACTTTACCGCTTCCTCAGTTTTTTCATAGGGGTAATCAACGGCAAAGGCTATCCTGTCCGCGCCCATGGCCAGATAAGCACAAAGAAATGCCGGCATAAAAAACATGCCGCTAAATGTGATGATAAAGTTTGACTTGACATAATCACTAGGCCTCTTGGCGATTCGTGGTTTTTGTCCTTTCCATGGTTTTATCCAGTAGGCATCCATACGTGTTAACCAGAACGGCAGTCCCTCACCCATGTGTCCCACAATAATCTTCAGTTTGGGA
>CAZFIM010000012.1:0-15036 GCA_964519615.1 uncultured Dehalococcoidales bacterium | reverse complement strand
CTATCGAAAAGCCCGCTATAGATAAGGCGCATGCAATGAAGGTGAAGATCAGCTCCGTATCCAAGAGGCGGCCCGGCTAGCTCAAAACCGTAATCATCCGCATAACCTTTTAAAACCGAGGTCGATGGTATCTCTGGATGAAAACAGATAGGTACATCCAGCTTCTCTGCCATCTCAAAGACAGGCCAGAATTTTTTATTATCGAGGTATTCATTGCGGGAATGTGACTCTATCATTGCGCCTTTTAGCCCCAATTCCGTTACTGCCCTCTTTAACTCATCAGCCGCTTGCTCAGGACTTTGAACAGGTACGGAGGCGATGCCAAAGAACCTGTCGGGATGCTGTTTGACTACTTTTGCCAGGGCATCGTTAACCTTTCTGGCCCAGAAGACGCCATCCTCTGGCTCGAAGCACTGCACTCCGGGAGGGCTGAGGCTCAATCCCTGCTTGGTGATACCGCTTTCATCCATCGCTTTTATTCGAGACTCTCCCAGATCAAGCATTTTATTATCCATCTCAAAACTTCGCGGTGAACAGAGTTCGTTTGTGTACCACATGGTAAGGACATCGCTTTCAACGCTTTCCCTGGGCGGATCTTTCTTTGAACGCAGAAATTCAATGTATTCCTGCGTAAAAAAGTGGTTTTCCAGATCGATATATTTCATTTTTACCTCCATCTAAATTTTTACTACATACATGTAGTAAATAAAAATATGTGAATAGACGCTTCGGTACTGACCAACGAGGTTGTCTTTGGAATGAGGTAGCAAATGTCTATATATGGTGTGCGGCAAGAATAGCACATGGAGCTGATAAAGTCCATCCCTATAGGGGATATCTTACTGATAAATACAGCGGGCGGGATAAAAGCCGGGAATTATATTTTTAATTCTACGCTTATGGTAGTCCCGGAAAGTGGTTTACTGGTTATTTTAAGTTTTCCGTTTAACGTGTTAACCCGTTCTTGTATACCTATCAACCCCAATTTCCCTTTGGCAGATAGTGAACTGATTCTCTTGGGCAGTGAGAATCCTTTTCCGTTATCCTGTATGGTAAGCTTAATACTACCCTCACCGTAGGCAAGGGTAATAGCAGCTTCTGTCGCATTGGAATGTTTCTGTATATTGTTAATAGCTTCCTGTGCGATTCTGTATAATACTACGTCGGGGCCATGCGGTATTTTCCGTTCTCTCCCCTCTATTTTCAGGCACGCATTTATAGTTCCCTCTTCATTCAGATGATCAATAAGTCCTATTAATGCCGGTCGAAGTCCTACGGTATCAAGGATTCCTGGACGGAGATCAAGGCTTATTCTTCTGAGCTCATCTGTTATGCTGAGAATGTCGTCACGCACGGCCTGCGCTGTTTCTTTACCGGCGATAACCAGCAATGATTGAATAATGTCGTCATGGAGTTCCTGTGCTATGCGTTTTCTCTCATCTTCCTGAGCTCTCAGAATCTGTGTTAGATATAACTGTCGTTCCTCTTCACGTTCAAGAAGTACCTGTTTCTCTTTATTGCGCCAATTCAACTCCAGTTTGACAAAGCCAATCACAAACAAGGGGACGAAAATTAGGAATATATTAGCGAGAACCGAGAAAGGGAAAGGTTTATAGTAGATGGACACTGGTAACATCAGTATCAATGAGGCCAGGCAGCTTATCAATAAACCGCGCCAACCAAAGGCCATCGCCGCATAGACAATTGCCAGGCAGAATAAACTGCCGTGGAAATTACTGCGAAACTCAAATATTTTAAGGTGGTACAGCCAGTCAGGGCGGAAATCTGTCGTCAATTGCGAATAATACATCACTGCCAGAGCAGTCATATAGATAACCAGTACGGATATATGAATTTTGAATACTGCGTTGTCTTTCCCATTACGCTGAAGCATAAAAATAGAGCTGAAGAGGGGCATTATTCGATATCTTCGCTTTGTATCAAACCTGCGCGCAGTCCTGCAATAACAGCACTCGTTCTCGAGGTCACATTTAACTTTGTAAACAACTCGGCCATGTATGCTTTGACCGTGCGTATACTGAGTTCCAATGCTGAGGCTATATCTTTATTGCTAAGACCTTTTGCCGCAAGCTTTAAAATATCCAACTCTCTGGCCGTAAGCTTATCACCGTATTCCAGTGCTGAAGGTTTGGCAGAATATCGTAATGCATGTTTAAGTATTTTCTGAAATACCGGTGCGGCAAGTACAAATTCACCGGACATTAAAGACCGGATCGCTGATACCACTGTTTCTCCTATGACTTTTTTTGTGAGATAGCCTGAAGCCCCAGCATTGAGTATCTCTAAGATGTGTTCGCTGTCTTCATGTACTGTGAGAACCAGAACAGATGTTAAAGGAAAACGCTGTTTTATTTCCCGGGTAGCATCCAGCCCGTTAAGCTCCGGCATGCTAATGTCCATAATAACGATATCCGGAGTGTACTTTGCGGTTAAATCAACTGCCTGTCTGCCGTCATCAGCTTCTCCAATTACTCTCAGATCACTATGTTTTTCCAGATTGGAGCGCAACGCCTGCCGGTATAAGGGGTGATCATCCGCCAGTAAAATTGTGATTTTTTTCCCCGTCTTTATCTGTTCAGACTGCTGAATAGATAGTGAGTCCATAAAAATAGCATAACATATTGTACCGAAGTTTGGTAGCATTACGGACTTTTGTACATTTGTCTGTACTTTAGGCCGCAATATTTAGCTAATTGTTAATTTTCAGTACGCAAAATATACTACGTTAACTCCTGTTAACAATAGGCCCGTCGTTTATCTTCTTTCAGGTCAAGACAGAAAGGAGCGCCATGTAGTAACCGGTTTAGATAGCAATACTTTCTCAAATAACCGTATCAAAGGAGGATAGCAGGGTGAACAGAATAATTATTATTATTGCTTCTATCTTTTTAATTACCGCTCTTATACTAAGCGGTTGTTCTAAATCAGAGCCGGCTCCCGCCCCCGGTCCGTCGCCAACGCCAGCACCTGCTCCAAAAGCCGAGCCTGTAACTCTGAAAGCTGTCTCATTTCTCCAAAAAAATTTCGCCAGTGTTTACTGGATGGGAGAGTTTATTAACAGGGTTAATGAAAGAGCTAACGGTCAGGTCACTATTGAATGGGTTGGCGGCCCTGAAGTGATACCCGCATTCGATCAGGCTCAAGCGGTAAGCACCGGTGTAACTGATATGACTGCAGTGCCGGCGCACTGGTATATGTCACTGGTTCCGCACACCGCTGTTTTTATTGCTTCAGAAATAACTCCATGGGAAGAGCGCTCCAATGGATTCTTTAATTATGCCGTTGAGGCGCACAAAGCCGCTAATCTTGCTTATCTGGGCAGGCTGGACGGCAATTTCTCATTCTATATGTATACGAATAAGAAATTGAGTTCGCCTGACCAGTTTGTCGGAATGAAAATGGCCACCGGCGGTGCCATGATACCAGCTATGGAAAAGTTGCAAATGGCAGGAAGCAGAATAGATTTTGCTGAGATATATACTGCCGTACAGCAGGGTGTTGTCGATGGTATCAGTATGGTGCATAACGACTGCGTTGATTTCAAATGGTATGAAGTATGTGACTACTGGTGTGACCATGGTGCATATCCGGCATCGAATGAGGTTCTTATTGTCAATCAGGATAAATTCAGCAAGCTATCTCCCGACATGCAGGAGCTCATGCTTTCGATTGTAGAAGAGATAGAGCCGGAAATGTATGAATTCTTCGGCGCCAGAGAAAAAGAAGCTGCCAAGACAATGATGGAAAACGGCATGGTACCATATACCTTTTCTACAGCCGATGCGGAAAATTATCTGGACCTGTGTAAAGAAGCCAGATGGGATATGCTTAAAGGAAATGTGACAGATGATGTCTATCAGAAAATGAGAGGATTCCTTACAAAATAACTGTGTCTGGCAGCATGAGTCATGATAAATCGAATAAGCAGTTAAGTTATATATCAATAATAACTTGGTTTTACACTATATATGGAACGTAATACGGTATTAAAGACAATAGAATAAGAATTAAATAATGTCAACATGAAAGAATCATATAACCAACTAATCATGGTGTATTAACAGATTTGCCGGAGCCATGTGTGAATTCTGCACGGCTCCGGCCGCCACTTTATAGAATTATAGCGGGCATATAAACTAAATTGAGATAGTCATTGCAAGCTAATTGTAGCGACTCAGTCATTGTGATGGATATGAATCATTCTGCGGGGGATATCAATACGGTCTGTAGACGGTATTGTAACGGAGAGTTTCTGCACATTCGGTGATTACATATAACCATCATAGTAAAGGATAGTAATTATGAAAATAGTCAAGACACTAAATACTATTCTAGACCGCAGCATCTTCATTCTTGCCGTATTGGGGGGTATTCTCGTCGTATTGGTGATGGTTCTGGTGACAGGTGATGTACTATTCCGGTATGCATTCAGCGATCCTATTCGTTGGGCACCTGAAATAACAGAGATTTTTATTCTCTACATTGCCTTTCTCGGTACTGCCTGGGTTTTGAAAAGAGACGGCCATATAAAACTTGACCTGGTTATGAGGGTTATCAGCCCGAGAGCAAAAAAAATTCTTCTTTTCGTAAGTTACCTTATTTGTTTTGCTATTTGCTGCATAGTTTTCTGGTATGGAGTAAAAGCTACCTTATTATGCTTTGAAAAAAATATGTACGATCCTACGGTGATGGAGTTTCTAATAGGTCCAATACTAGCAATTATTCCCTTTGGAACTCTTTTCCTTATTCTGGAATTTACCAGAAAGCTAATCAGATTGTTTGTACACGAGCCGGTATCAGGACATGAAACTGCAGTGTAATGATTGCTTGAAATTGTGAGGTTATCATGGAATGGTGGCTTAGCCTTTTAATCATATTCGGTAGTCTGGTATTACTCATGGTTCTAGGTTTACCGGTTGCCTTTGCTTTTTTGTTGATAGATATTGTCGGTGCTATCCTGCTCTGGAATGGAGCTCCCGGTTTACAACAGCTCATCTTCAGTTTCCGCAGTTCAGTAGCAAAATTCAGTTTATTACCTTTGCCTATGTTTATCTTGATGGGCGAAATAATGTTTCGTTCTGCTATAACGCCACTGATGATGGATGCCCTTGACCGCTGGATAGGGAAGCTTCCCGGAAGATTAAGCCTGCTTGCAGTAGGCAGCGGTACAATTTTTGCCACATTAACGGGCATGAGCATGTCCAGTATTATTATGCTTGGCACAATACTTGTTCCGGAGATGGAAAAACGCGGCTATAAAAAAGCTATGAGTATCGGGCCGATACTGGGAGCGGGCCCGCTGGCAATAATGATCCCGCCAAGCACACTGGCTATCCTATTGGGGGTTATCGGGCAGATTTCTATCGGACAAATTCTGGTTGCCATTATACTCCCGGGTCTGGTGCTGGCTTCATGTTATGCGGTTTACATCATTTTAAGGTGCAAGATCCAGCCGTCTATTGCTCCGCCGTACGATGTTCCCAAATTAAGTATCATGGAAAAAATCGTTCCAACCGTTAAATACGTGTTACCGATAGCATTTATCATTTTTCTTGTTATCGGGCTTATTATGTTGGGAGTTGCTACACCGAGTGAATCAGCTGCCTGTGGAGCGATAGGATGCATACTCCTGGCGCTGGCTTATAGAAAACTACACTGGAATATACTGACAAAGGCCGTTGGCGAAACAGTCTATATCACCTCCATGATGCTCATGATTATTCTTGGTGCTACCGCTTTTAGCCATATACTGGCCTATACGGGAGCAACTGGAGGAATGGGGGAATTTGTCGTTGGCTTGCCGGTATCTCCCATATTTATTATCATTTCAATGCAAATAGTGGTGGCAATATTGGGTTGCTTTATGGACGTGGTTGCGATCATGATGGTTACGTTGCCAATCTTTGTGCCTGTTGTCGTCGGCCTGGGCTTTAATCCTGTCTGGTTCGCCGTACTGATCATGATTAATCTGGAAATGGCAAGCATCACCCCGCCTTTCGGGATGGGGCTTTTTGCCATGCATGCGATGACGAGGTTGTTCGTGATCCTCGCCCTGGTAGCGGGCGGGGCGGGGTTGATGGTTGGCTGCGAGCGCGAGACGCCGGCGACTGGCGAACGGGAAGTCGAGGTCGAAGGCAGCGGCGTCGAATGATACTACTATGATGGATATCTACAAGGCTTCAATACCTTTTGTATTGTGCGATGTACTTGTAATGGCGCTGGTTATTATCTTCCCTATGCTGGCGTTATGGTTGCCGAGCCTGAGCATGTAAGAGGGAAGATAAAGAGGGTGTAAATAGGGGAAAAGACATGATTACTCTGGAAAGTGATTTACTGATAATTGGCGCTGGACTTGCTGGAGTTACAGCAGCTATAAAAGCAAAAGAAGCAGGTATTAAAGATATTATACTTGTGAGTAAAGGCAAGCTGGGCAAAGACTCTATTTCCACCTTTGCCGCCGGGGTTTTTCAAACGCCGTTTCCCAATGATGATAGAGAAGCACTTTGTAAAATGTATATAAGCGAGGATGTGTGGGGGGGAGGGGTGTGCGATGTTGAATGGCTAAATGTATATTTGGATGAGAGTTGGGACAGGTTGCTTGATATGGAGAGGTGGGGTGTTACCTGGTTGAGAGATAATGAAGGGCGCATTCTGCGCCAGGAAGGTAGATGGAAACTACCGATGGCCATGTTTTGCGGTGAGCAGATGATGGAGGAAATGGCCGCCAAAGTGCGCAAATGCGGTATAACCGTAATTGGACATACTATGATAACGGACCTGTTAACAGAAACCGGAAAGCCCGGGGAACGGGTAACAGGCGCATTGGGATTTGAGGTTCGCAGCGGAGAATTCATAGTAATTAAAGCCAGAGCGACGGTGCTTGCCGCCGGGAGCTGCGCTTTCAAAGGAAGATACGCCGGACAAAAGTTTCAGACAGGCGAGGCGTGCGTCATGTCCTATAATGCCGGCGCAGTGCTGGGAAATTTCGAAATAGGAGATATTCTTCATACAACAGCTAAAGATTATGATTTGCACGGGCTCAATATGTATGTAGGTCTGGGTGGAAAATTTATCAATGCATATGGCGAGGCTTTCATGCAGGCTTATGACCCCGATCTTGGTGATTCCTCTTCCATGGCGCGCATATCTGAATGCAGCGCGATGGAAATCAGGGCAGGACGCGGCCCCATATATCTGGATATGACCCATTTTACTCCCGATGAAATCACTAAATTACGCAGGGTATTGCCGACTCCAACAAAAATAATGGAAATGGCAAAAATTATTGTACACGATAGAATAACAAAACCTGTTGAGTGGGCGCCTCTTTTCTTCGGGACGGTGGCTGCCGGGGGCGGAGTAATAACCAATACGAGGTGCGAGACCTCTTTACCGGGTCTCTATGCCTGCGGAGACGCCATGGCCAGAATGAAACACTTTCCCAAGGCTTTATCCGGAGCCGCGGTTACAGGAGCAAGAGCCGGGATTTTTGCAGCGGACTATGCTAAGAAAGCAGATAAGCCTCAGGTAACATTTGAGCAGATAGAAAAATGTATCCATGAGCAGTCAAAGCCTCTTAACAGAAAAGAGGGACTTGAACCGGCGCATATTATTATTGCCATGCAGGAAATCCTTTTTCCCTATGAGGTAACGATTATTGCGAGCTGTGACAGATTGGAAAAAGCGATAGGGGAAATTGCGCATTTAAAAGCGAAAGCCGTGCCTTTATTATGTGCCGCGGATGCTCATCATCTTCGTCTGGCAGTGGAAGCGAAAAACATGTTGCTTGTTGCTGAAATGTACCTGAAATCACGCCTGCTGCGGACGGAAAGCAGGGATGGATGTTTGCGGGAGGATTACCCGTGTATCGATAATATCGAGTGGTTGAAAAGAACAAAGCTCAATCAGCAAAACGGTGTAATGAAAGTCTGGGCGGAGGATTTACCGTTAAAAAATTATATACAACCGCAGGAGTGGAAAATAATGCATCCCGTGTTCGAAATAGCGCGGAAAAAGGAAATTCCGTGGGGATAAGAAAAATCGATTACGACCTGTGTATCTCCTGCGGTACCTGTATTGAAATCTGCCCAGTGGATGTGATACGTCTCGATACAGACACGAACATGCCTTTTATTGCTTATCTAAGCGATTGCCAGGATTGTTTCCTGTGCCAGCGTGACTGTCCCGCCGAGGCAATTTATGTCACTCCTGACAGAGAAAGAAGGATACCTCTCCCATGGTGAAGAGTATGGCTAATAATGGATTAACGTGTTATTAAGTAATCACATTAGACTGTAAAATGCCGGTATATTGAAAAAAATGGAATAGACTGAGTAGTTAAAGAGGAGCAGAACATGGTACGAATTATTAAATCGGTATGCCAGATGTGTGGCAGTGGTTATGGAAGCTGTGGCATAGATGTTCATGTTGAAGGTAACAAGGTTATTAAAATAGAAGGCACAAAAGGTCATCCTGTCAACGATGGTAGATTGTGCGCAAAAGGCCTTGCCGCCGCACAGCTCCAGATAAATCCGGCAAGGTTGCATAATCCTCTGAAGAGGATGGGTAAGCGGGGTGAGGGTAAATGGCAGAATATTACCTGGGCAGAAGCCATGGAGATAGTGAGCAGCAGGCTAAGAGAGATTATGGATAAGGATGGTGTGCGGGCGATAAGCTGGCTCAAAGGCCAGGGGCCGGGATGGGAGACGAACTGGGACTATTGCCAGAGATTCATGAATGCCATTGGATCACCGAATCTTGCAACCACCGGTCATACCTGCCATATGGCAAGAATGCTCGGTCAGACGCACACTTATGGAGCATTCGCGCTTCCCGATTATAGAAATACGAAGTGTATGATTATGTGGGGTGCTAATCCTGTGAATAGCCGGATGGCAAACGGCGCGGTTCGCATTCTTAATGCAAAACAGAACGGTGCGAAACTGATAGTTATCGATCCGCGTTTTACCAAGACGGCCGCTAAAGCTGATATTTATGTTCAACCGAGACCCGGCACTGACGGCGCTCTTGCTTTATCCATGCTGAATATAATCATTAATGAAAAACTCTATGATGAAGAATTTGTGCGAAACTGGACTTACGGCTTTGAAAAACTGGCAGAGCTTGTGCAGCATTACCCGCCGGAGGAAGCAGAAAAAATAACATGGGTACCGGCTGACATAATACGTGAGGTTGCCAGAATATATGCCACCTCCAAACCAGCCCTGATTGATGAGACGAACGGTATAGATCAGGGGCCCAATGTCGTACAAACGGCACGTGCTTTGGCTATCCTGCGCACCATCACCGGCAATATCGATGTGCCGGGCGGGAATTTCTTTCATCCCGAAGGCGGGCCGTTTCAAAGAACAAGCAATATGATCATGAGGGATATGTCAGAGAAGGGAATGGATGAAGCATTCTACAATTCAGTGAGTAAGCACAAGCTGAAGTTTCGTATAGAATACTGCTCGGTGCCTGAAATTATGGACGCGGTGCTTACTGAAAAACCATATCCGCTAAAAGCGATAATTGTGCACGGGATGAATCCTGCTGTGATAAGCTCAAATACCAATAGAATAAAACAGGCACTGCGGAAAGTTGATTTCCTGGTAGTTTTCGATCAGGTAATGACTGCCACCGCGGAGATGGCGGACATCGTATTACCCGCTGCCACATTCCTGGAGCGGACGCTGCTGATGCGATTTTTCGGCTATTCGAATCCGCAACCGGGGACTATGTATTACCAATTGGCAAACAAAGCAGTCGATCCTCCTTTGGAATGCAGATCTGATTATGATTTTATACGAGAACTCGCCTGTAAGCTGGGATATGAAGATGCTTTCCCGTGGGAGACAATTGAGGATGCCATAGATTATGAGTTAAAACCGATCAATTTGTCTTATGGAGAGCTTTGCAGCAGTTCCGGCCCAGTTATTGAATATGAATACGCGCCTGAAAAGCTTTATAGAAAATATGATAAGGTTTTCTCCGCCCGCACGCTGCGGGGGAAGAAAGCTGCATTGTATTCCACCGTATTGGAGGAAGCGGGATACGATCCGCTGCCGGTGTATAAGGAGCCGGGTGAGAGCCCTGTGAGCAGAGAAGATCTTCTCAGTAGATATCCCTTGATCTGTACCAATATCCATAAACCGGGACTTTTTACCCATACGCAGTTTCAGAGTTTGCCGTGGCTTAAGGAAATAATGTCTGAGCCGTGGATAGAATTGCATCCTGATAAAGCAAGGGAGCTTGATATCACTGATGGAGAAATGGTAGTAGTAGAATCACTTCGCGGCAGTATAGAGATAAAATGCAGAGTGACTCCTACAACCGACCCGCGAGTGGTTGCGATGACATTTGGCTGGGGCAATACTACTGCAGGAAAGTATCTAAGCAGCAATGTACTCACGCCGCATGAAGTCCGCTGCCCGATATCGGATTCTACATCGAATAAATGTTTTCTGGTTAACGTGAAAAAACTAAGTGGAGCGAAGGCATGAAAGAGATTTGCGGCATCTTTATAGATTTGGACCTTTGTACCGGCTGTTATGCCTGCGAAATTGCCTGCAAACAGGAGAACAATGTCCCTGCGGGTACACGCTTGATTCATATCGAAAGCATTGGCCCTTGTCTGGTAAACGGCAAGTTGCGCATGGATTTTCTCCCAATATTTTCTGATAGTTGTACTTTATGCGGTCACCGTATAACGACAGGCTTGGAGCCGAAATGCGTGGAGAATTGCCCGACAAAAGCACTCCTCTTCTTTGATAAAACTTCAAAAATAAATAGTGCTCTGTGTAGCGGCAAGCGTCTGCAACTGCGCAAACTGGGAAAGCTGAAGTCTTTTGAAAATACATAATTTCTTTAAAAGAAAATGTCTGAATTCTACTTATTAGTTGCTATTTGAGGAGGAGCATGTGATTTATAAGGACCTTAGAGGATATATCGGACGGTTATTGGAGGAAGGTGAAGCTGTCCCTATAGATGAAGAAATAGATTGGAATCTTGAGGCAGGAGCTATTCTCCGGAGGTGCCATGAAAACGGGCTGCCGGCACCACTCTTCCAAAAAATAAAAGGTTATCCTGCGGGCTACAGGTTGTTTGGCGGTGTAGTATCGAAATACCAGCGTATAGCTCTGGCAATGGGTTTGGATAAAGACACACATCCCAGACAGATGATGGAGGAATATTCCAGGCGAATAAGTACCCCGCGTAAGCCGGTTATGGTCAAAACAGGACCCTGCAAGGAAAATATCAAAATAGGCGACGGTGTTAATTTACTCGAATTTCCCGTGCCTTACTTGCACGAAGGCGATGGTGGAAGATATATCGGCACTTTCCATCTTACAATATCGAAAGACTCCGGCAGCGATTGGGTCAACTGGGGCATGTATCGCCATATGATGCATGATAAAAACACGGTTGGTGTTCATATGTCCCCATTATCTCATCTCGGTATAATCTATTATCAGCACTACGAATCACGCAGTGAGCCCATGGATATTGCCATTGTCATCGGGCCTGATCCGCTCTCGGGTATGTGTGCCTGCAGCCCATTTCCCAAAGATGTATCCGAGGTGGACATGGTGGGTGCCCTTATGGGTGAACCCGTGGAGCTCGTAAAATGTGAAACAATAGACCTTGCTGTTCCGGCATCTGCCGAAATCGTCATTGAAGGAGAAATCAGACCGCATGAGAGGAAAAATGAAGGCCCGATGGGTGAGTATATCGGTTATCTCCGGCCAGGCAAAGTATCCCGCCCCGTAATCCATGTAAAAGCTGTAACCTACCGTAATGATCCTATTCTCACCATGTCATGCGTTGGTATTCCTGTCGATGATAATCTGGCTCATGCAATTAGCGGCAGTGCGGATGTATTGGAAGTGCTGAAGGCCAGAGGTCTACCGGTATCGAGTGTTTGCATTTATCCTGAAACTTCGTATTTTATGGCGGCAGTATCTGTAAATGCCTCTTTCCCAAATCTGGCGGGGGAAATAGCGCAGGTAGTCTGGGCAAATGCTTGCGGCCGGGATATCTCTGTTGTTGTAGTAGTGAACGATGATGTCGATCCGTTTAATATGTCACAGGTACTTCACGCTATGACGACCAAATGCCATCCGTATAAGGGAATAGTGCGTCTGGAGCGTTCTACCCGGGCAGGCCTTGCGCCGTGGGCAAATGCATATGAACGAAAGTATAGTCTGGGATCTAAAGTTTATTTCGATTGTACGTGGCCTCAGGGCTGGCCGCCTGAAGATATTCCGGTAAGGGTATCATTTACTGACAGTTATCCTCAAGCGATACAGAAAAAAGCGCTGGATATCTGGAAAAAGTATGGGTACTGAAGTTTTCCCCGTAGATTTATGCAATAGCTTAAACGGAAAAGTGGCAGAAGAAGGCAGGCTTAAAAGGCCTGCCTTTTGTATGCGGTTGGCAGGAAGGCGATATGAACCAGCGGTTTGCTTGCATGCGGCAAAAAAACGTTGTAAACGGGCGATGGTATAATAGTAGCCAGCGGGTTAGAAAAGCAAGCAGTGTGGGAGGTAGCAATGATAGATAGAGGGAAAGCTGACATTGCCCCGGATTTTAGTATGCCCGACAGCGGCGGCCGTATGGTACGCCTCTCGAAATACAGGGGCAGAAAGAACGTTCTGCTGGTTTTTAACCGCGGTTTCGCCTGACCGTACTGCCGTAATCATATGGCGCAGTTGAGCCGTGACTATCAGCAGTTCGTTGAAAGAAATACCGAGATTATCGCCATCGGTCCCGAAGACGGCAAGTCGTTTGCCGAATGGTGGCATGAGCATCAGATGCCTTTTACTGGCATTGCCGATCCTGACCATATTATCTCTAAGACGTATGGACAACAGGTGAAATTGATAAAGTTGGGGCGTTTGCCTGCCAGTTTATTGATAGATAGAGAGGGCAAGATAAGGTACAGGCACTTCGGCCAGTCGATGAGCGATATCCCTCAAAACCAGCAGGTTCTAAATCTTATAGATGAACTTAATAGTGAAGGCGCTGGCGCGGAATAGGGATGCCGGCTGCTGCATTTAACAATCTTCAACCACGTATGCCTTGAGCGGCGCTGGCCGCGGATTCTCTGGCAGTGTATTTAATGGGATTTGACGTCAATTATGTCGGTTACCTTCGTTTTCTTAAGGAAAGGGAGGCGGGATTACTGTATCCTGACGAAAAAATCGAGGTAATCGGGGAGAAACCTAAAAGCCTTGTTATTCCATTTGAACCCCACCGCAAACACAAACGCATGGCAAGCTCAAGTCCCTAAAACGAGGATTAGTTAATATATTCTGCATACCTTTACATTGGCGGCACCGGTTTCAGGCATTCGCTTCCATGATAAGAAGATAATAACCTTTTCCAGACGGCACCCGCAAAACAGGTACCGCGCAGAAAACTTTAAAATTATCAGACAGGTGTCATACAATGAGCGCATGACATTAGCTGGTAATTCCAGGATAAAAAACATTTGTATTACCGTATCTTTATTGGTTGCTACGATAGCACTTTGCGTTTTCCTTGTCTATAACTGGAAATACGTTGTCAAGCTTGAGCATCACGGCTACCTTGGGCTTTTTCTAATATCATTACTCGCCGGCTCGCCTTTGCCGATACCCACCCCCAGTATGATACTTACTTTTACGCTCGGAAGCATTTTGAATCCGTTGTTTGTCGGTCTGGTTGCGGGAGTGGGGAATACCATAGGCAATGTCATTCTCTACTATACCGGCCGCGGTGGGCTGAAGCTTTTCAATGATTTCAATAGACAGGATACTAAAGTTAGCCGAATTATCACCGATAAACGTTTATCGAGAATACTTAACTCCGATAATTGGGGTGAAATGGCGGTTTTTTTCCTGCTGTTAATCAACCCCGTTCCGGTTGCTACTCCACTTGTACTTGCCATGGGAGCAGCGCATTATAATCTGGCCAGGTTTCTGATTATTTGCTGGTTGGGTAAAACGACTCAGGGTATGATACTGGCGTATCTCGGCCATTACGGCCTTCGTTCTCTGCTTCATTTTTTCGGTGTACTTCATATACATTCACTATAAATAGCACCTGTGCGCCGGTTTATTTGTTACCATTGTACCCGGATCATACCAAAGTGACGGGTCACCTCACAGAGGTGATGCCCGGGGAAACACCTGAGAAAAAAGGAAGTTCTTTTAAAGGCCTGTCTTACTACTTGCTTGGCAACGGGTGTTGGATTTTAAGAAATTGCCATCAGGTTATGAGCCGGATGAGCTATATCTGCTCCATGCCGCGGTGAATAATACTTTCTGAAGAAGTCCGGCTGTCAAGTTCCACATTCGGCCTGATATAGATTAAAGACCACAACCATCAGTGCGGCTAGCTTAACGGATAGTCAGGCATAAATATTCAGATATAAAAAGTGAAATTCTTCGAAGTAAAAATAGTTACATGTCAGCGTGAATATGATAGATATGAACTAATAGAGATAATTATTTTTTAAAAAATGTGTAGATAAACAATCACATGATGATGATAATCAATATTGACAAATATTGATAATCTGATATTATAGAGCAAATAGAATTTCTAACGAAAAGTGCTTTCGTGATGCAATAGCTTGAATAGAGATAGCCATTAAGTAAGAAAAATTGCCTTATACGGCTCGTTGTTGTTCAAAACTGCTATACTCATAATTTCTTGTTAGCCGATATCTGGTCATCGGCTAAACAGGTAATTTATGATGAGCGGCAAAAGACTAATATTCAGCAAATTATACCTATGCAAAAACTATAAAAGGAGGTACCAAATACTATGTCAGCAGAGAAAATGGAGTGGTATTTACGCGGAGAGGCTTGTGATGCCTGTAATTCCCCGCCAATGTGCCCGATCTGGTGGGGATCGCCCGTGCAAGAGCAGCTTCACGGCGGTAAAAACCATGGTGAGGGGGCTTTCACCTTCAATATCAGAGAGGGTTGTTATGGGGATGCCAACTTAGGCGGATTGTTGGCAGGCTTC
>CAZFIM010000011.1:0-50899 GCA_964519615.1 uncultured Dehalococcoidales bacterium | reverse complement strand
ACGTATTTTTTCCATGCACGATAGCAGGCATCGTAGTTATACATCGCTTCATGGACTGTTATTCCGGAATAATAAACGGGAAACATATTTGTGAATATATACACCGGCACCCTGTCAGGTGTTTTCTTCATCTGTATGGCATCTTTTATTCTGGTGATGTTATCTGTATATTGCTGTTCAGCAGCGTGACTGCTGAATTCGACTTTATCGCCCTTTGCATCTCTGGGTGAAAGCCAAGCGGCAAACAAAGCCTCTTGTTTTTCATCTGGCGTCATCTTAGACCATATATTACCCATAGTAAAAATCCTTGTAAATCTTATACAAACAATTTATACATCTTCTGAACTGTATCTATATCCCCGCCTGTATTTCCATTGCATATCGCAATACTACCTTGAGGTATAAACCGATACCGGACCGGCCTTTCTGCCTATCCAGTCGTTGGCAATTGCAACTGCAGCCATTGCATCTCTTCCATAAGCATCGGCACCGGTATATTTGCGTATCTCATCGGTTATTAAACCACCGCCAATCATGATCTTTACTTGATCACGCAGGCCGGCTGCCTCTATAGATATAATCGTCTCTTTCATAGAATCAAATGCCAATGTTAAAAAACCGCTTAAGCCAACTATCGTCGCTCCTGTCTCTTTTATCTTATCTACAAATACTTTTGACGGCTGATCAACACCGATATTAAAGACTTCAAAACCATTGACATCGAGCATAAATTCTACGATATTGAGACCGATGTCATGGATATCACCTGCAACCGTTCCCAGCACTATCTTTCCCAAACGTTCTGTGTTGGAGCTCTGCGTTATATGCGGTTTAACCATATCCGTTACCTGGCTTAGAATCTCCCCCGAATACACAAGATCCGGGATGAAGTATTCACCTGCGGCAAAGCGCTGTCCGACTATCTCCATTCCACTCCTGGCATCCGCTAATAGAGCCATGGGATCTTCTCCACTTGCAAGCTTTGCTTTGGTTGTTTCAATAGCCTCCTGTTCCTTCAGATCAGCCAGCAGATTAACCAGATCCTGTGTCATTTTTGCTCCTTTTTCTACTCAATGTTCTCATGGATTTATGTATCTAAATCCGGAAAATAACAGATAAACATTTATCAATATATACGCTTTAAATACATTATGTTGCTATCTATAGACGCCGTATTCCTTAGTAAAACTAAACATCGCACTTACATTTTCTGGTTTAGCATCATCAAGGCCAACTGCAGAATCCATAATAAAGCCCCCTCCCTTTCCGACAACATCTATAAGCTTCTTACAATAATATTTCACATCATCCGGCGTTCCTGTCGACAGAAGTGAAAGCGGCACATTTCCTCTAAGGCAAATATGGTCCCCCAATACTTCCTTTGCTTTAAAAATATCAGTACTTTCAAACGAATAACAGGCCTTTCCTTTGGGTAAATCCGCTATCAATTCCAGCCGTGATGTATAGTCGCTTTCAAAAAACGGACAGGGAGTGATACCCTCGTCAATTAAGCCCAGCATCAATTTTTGTAGAGTTGGCCAATAGAAAGTCTTAAATTGTGCTAAGGACATGAAACATCCCCAATGTAAAGGAATGAATACACGCGGAACTCCTGATCGCTTAACTCCGTTTATCCCGATCCGAAGCATGATGGGCAACATTTTGTCAATTGCTACAAGAAGTTTATCAGGATTTCTATACATATCCAGCATTGTTCCCTGTGTACCTCTGAAGAAATCAGCAATCGCATCAAACGGCGCTTCGGTACTACCTCCAACCTGTGGGGGAATACCAAGTTTCTTTACTTCTTCGTTAAACACGCGGGATCCGTCAAGTATTCTTTGTGCTTCTGCACCGGCTTTAATCAGAACAGCTAAAGCATCAGCGATTTCCGGCACCTCCAAAAAGGCAAGATTCGTTAGGCCCACATAGTATGATATCAGGTCATGCAATGGAGGAAGTTTACTAAAAGCTGACAGAGAGCCAAAGATTCGCGGCCAATATTTTCTTACCATAAAATCCGAGAGATCGAAAAGAAAATCATCGTATTCGTCCGCCCTCATATACTCCCCTTCGAGAAACTGATACGTATAATCAGGGCCAACACCGTGACCAGGCCACCTGAGCTGCTTAAAGTCCAGAATGTCCAATATCCGTCCCAGGAATCGGCTTATAAAAGGATTCTCATACATATCAGGTTCAAAATCTGCTATGGTCTTTATCCAGGCAGACATCATTTTTTTACTGTCATACATTGCCTCCTGACAGGTTATGCCAGTATATCGTGCCGGGAAAAATGAAAAGTATACTACTATTGGAACCCTGTCTGGCTCCTTTATCTGAATGGCGGTCTGAACCCTTTTTTCTCTTTCATGATATAGCTGCTCAATAGTATTATCCATATTCGACTATCTCGGTTTTAACTAAATTACCAATCAGTGTTTAATATGAAATCTCAACACCTAAGAGTGGGGGCTCTATCAGCCCCCACTCTTAGGTTCTCATTATTTTGTATAGATACCGTGGACAGGATAATTCCCAATAAGTACGGCTTTACCGCCTTGTGCCTGATCAACACGTACCATATTGCATCCCTCGACCTGTCCGGGACCGTAGGTCAACTTTGTAGCAGTCATTTCGCCACAATCCAGGTCTTTAATTTTATAGAAGCCTCTCTCAAGAACATCAGCCGCTGTCAATTTATCAGCCGATACTTCCGCAAGAGCGAGTCTTAACGCTTCAACCTGTGTCATTGCCTCAATCATGCCTATCTCATAGGCAACATTGGTGATAATTTTATCGGGATGATATTTCTTTTGTATGTCATTAGAGAAGTCCACGCCGGGGACACCTACACTATCCAGAGGAGGATAGCTGCCGGCAACAACCGTTCCATTAGCTGTTTCACCAATAGCCGGGCACATTATCGCCAAGTGAGAAGGTGAAGCAAAACCGAAGGTTATATCATAATCGCGACCAGGTCCCATTCCCAATCTCACCGCCTCCTTAATAGTCGGCTGTGAACCAGGGTTAATCATCACCCCCAACGTAAGATTTATTTTATTCTCTTTCAGCCACGCCAATTGTGTGGTCGGCGGAGAAGTGGGAACAAGAGGTACATACTGAGTATCGACAAATTCAAACCCCGTCTGCTCCAAAAACACCTGCATTTCCGGTATCACAATCGATTTGCCCATGGCATTATCGGCAGTAAGATAAGCCACCCTTGGCTTAGTGGTTTTGCCGGATTTTTTCCAATTCTCCAGAAACCAGTCAGCAATGGCACCACACGCGTCAGTATAAATAGGAAAATGAGTAAAGATGGTCCGTGGAGGTGTGAGCATATACGGACCTGAGGCCATGCTCACAGCACCTATTTTATCCTCTTCCAGTCTCTCCATTAATGCCATTGCAGTTGCTGACGATGATATCCTGTACACCATAATCCCCTTGGCCTTAAGCTCATCATAGATTGACAGTATTTTCTCCTGATTGAGCTCATCATCACGCCACATTACCTCAAGGGTAACATTCTCCGGAAAGGTATTACCAGACCACGGGGCCATCTTATGGTTCTCATTAACATATTTTGCGTAGTCCTGGTAGGCAGTCAGAACGCATGTCGTATCCTCAGCAAATGCACCGGTTAAGGCATACGTACCACCAATATACAGAGTGTACTGCTTCGGTTTTTCTGTTGCTCCTGGCTCTCCCGGTGTCGGAGTCACTGCTGGCTCCTTTTCACAGGCACCCACTAGCGGCAGTATTAACAGTGCAATACCAAGCATAACTATTAATAACCTTTTACTCTTAGCCATTTCTTCCTCCTTTCTCATCTGCTATTTAATTCACATCGAATTTTGTTGTCTTTCTTAACGATATTTCCTCCTCTCAATAGGTTCTTACTATTCAAATCACTTAATATTTATTAGTGTGAAAAAGGCCAAAGACGGTAATAGGCCTGAATAATGTGCCATCGGTGAACAAGCCCTCTGGGCTCATAGATAAGAAAGATAATGATTATTAATCCCCGCATGATTAAACTGAGCGATGCTGCCGCCTGGGCAGCAATGGCGGGGAATGTTGAGGCCAATGTCGGGCCGACAAAGGTCACCAATTGGTCGAGGAGTTTGAGTGCTATGGTACCGAAGATCACTCCTGTAGTACTGCCCATACCACCGACAATCAGCATACCAAGATACCATACCGAATTTATAAGGGGAAATTGCTCAACAGAGGCAAAAGCTACGAAGTGCACCAACAATGAACCGGCTACACCCGCATATACACATCCTATAAAGAATGCCAGCAGCTTATAAGACCATAAATTAACACCCATGACCTCAGCAGCCAGTTCATTATCTCTGATAGCGATAAATGCCCTGCCCGTTCTTGTCCTGACCAGATTTTTTGCTACGAAAGTAGCCAAACAAACAATCAGTAAAACAAGATAGAAATAGCTGCCTTTAGACTTTATCACGAATCCGCCTATTTCTGGTCTGGGCACGGACAGTCCATCAGCTCCTCCGGTGATACTATACATTTGAAGTATCAGCCAGATAATAATAAATTGCGCTGCTACCGTCGCCATAATCAAATAAAATCCCTTAATTTTAAGCGATGGCAAACCAAAGATTACTCCCACTATACCTGCAAAGAGAGCAGCTAAAGGAAGGGCTGTCCAGAACGAAAATCCGAGCTTGGCGCAAAGAACAGCTGATGTATAACCGCCAACCGCCATAAACGCGGCATGTCCCATTGAAAGTTGCCCACAATATCCGGTAAGAATGTTAAGACCGTGAACGCTAACAATGGTTATACCTATGATAATCATTATTGTCAGCACTTGATCGCTGCAGTAAAGCGGGCATGTACAGAGAACTACGAGGAAAGCAAATAGCATTACGCGTTGGGTCTTGGTTCGTAAGATAGCCATATCCTGTGCATAGCTCTGGTTGAAAACTCCGCTTGGTAAACTCACTCTTATATCCTTTCTATCTCGGCAAGTCCGAAAAGGCCGTGGGGTCTAAAGATAAGCACAATGATTATGACAATAAATGGAAAGACTTCAGCCAATCCGCCGACAGGTAAAATCGGATCAAGATAGCCAGCGGCTATATTCTCAGCTATACCCAGAATAATTCCTGCTATAATTGCCCCACCAATTGAGTTAATTCCCCCCAGCAAAATTACAGCGAGTGCTTTCATTCCGACATTAGCCAGAGAAACTATAACACCGGACACCCCTCCCAACAGCACGCCTCCGATTACACCGACAACAGAGGCAATAACCCACGAAAGTGCATAAACCGTCGTTACTTTTATACCTGCGCTCTGAACCACCTGTTCATCCTCGGCAGTAGCTCTCATTGCCAAACCACTTTTGGTATAGCGAAAGAAGAGCATTAATAGCACAACAACCACGATAGATACGAGCATTCCAATTGACGTTTCCGGAGGTACCGATATCTCTCCCAAACGCAGAGTAAACTCCGGCAACTCCCCATAGTACGTAAGATAGAATCCTCCCCATAAAAGTGTTGCCAGACCTTCAAATACACAGAATCCCAGAGCTATAGTCATCATGATTAAAGCGAGCACCGGCTTACCTATCATGGGACGTAAAGTTAAACGTTCTATTAGCAGGCCCATAATAACAGCCATCACTATCGCTACCAGCAGAGTAGCCCACACCGGCAACTGCAGGGTTACAAGTAACGTATAGGATACATAACCGCCTAGCATAACAAAATGTCCCTGGGCAATATTAAAGGCCTTTGAACATTTAAGAATGATGACAAATCCGATGGCAATCAGGGCATAGACCATTCCCAGCGCAAATCCGTTTATCACTAACTGTAAAAAGAAAGTCACTGGCTCGCTCCTTCCACGGCCTGGATGCTAAGAGTTGTTTTTAAGGTTCCCATACGACCATCCCGATATCTGATCTGAGCTTCCATGGATATCTCAGTCATATTGCTGTAGATAGCATCAATAAGCTCTCTGTAGCGCTGCTGCAATAGTGACTTCCTCAATTTCCTGTTTCTGGTTAATTCAGATTCGTCGGGGTCAAATTCCTTATGAAGATTGACATATTTCCTGATTCTGGTCCCCTGTGCCAAATCCTTATTTACTCTTTCTATATCCTGTCTTATCAGTTCGTAAACTGCCTGTTTCTGACTTAGTTCAGCGAAGGTGGTATATGTTATGTTTCGCTCCCCAGCCCATCTACCTGTGCTCTCATAGTCAATTACAATTACTGCAGAGATAAAATCTCCACCCGGACCACCGACAATCCATGCATCTTTAATATAAGGGCTGAAACGCAGCTTGCTCTCAACCATTTGAGGAGCAAATTTCTCTCCAGCGGCCAGCATGATTACATCATTCAGTCTATCCAATAAGACAAGATACCCATCCTCCCTGAGAAAGCCACTATCCCCGCTATGGAACCAGCCATCTTTGAGCACATCAGCGGTTTTTTGGGGATCATTGTGGTATCCGAGAAAAACGCCTGGCTGTTGATATATAATTTCACCTGCTTCTGTTATTTTAACTTTAGCCGCCGGGTTGACGGCACCGATGGTTTCCAGGCATATATTTTCATTTCTAGAACCGGTGAGCGCTCCACCCTCAGCAGACCCATAAGTGCTTTTGAGGGGAAGGTTAAGCGCATGGTAGAACTTGAAAGCTTCCGCGCTGAGTAAAGACCCCGTCGTGTAGCATATTCGAGCATTGATAAGACCGAGGCTGTCCCTGATTGGTCTGAACAAAGTTATATTTGCAAAAGCATAGAGTAATTGCTGCAATAAACACTGCTTTTGCTTTTTTTGCTTCGCTTCGGCTGCTTTATACCCAATTGGCATTAACAGCCGAAAGAATAATCTCTTTAGTGCGTCAGCTTCCCTTATCCGCGCTTGTACTCTGCCTGCCTGAGCTTCCCACACACGAGCGCCGTAGAGCACCATATGCGGTCCTATCTCCCTAATATCATCTTGCAGGGTTTCCGGTTCTTCGGCAAAATTCAGTATACTGGCTGATATAAGATGGCAACCGATGGCAAACCATTGTTCTGTTATCCAGACAGGCGGGACATAGGGAAATATATTGTCATTTTTATACCAATGGTCAAGATGTAAATAGAAATCAGCGCCGGCTTTGATCGTTCTATACGAGTGTACGGCTCCCTTTGGAGTATCACCGGTAGTTCCTGAAGTGTAAACGATAGCGCAAATATCATCAGCGTCGCCGTTTGTTACATTCTGTTCAAAAAGCCCGGGATGTACAGATTCATATTCTTTTCCCAATTGCAGTATTTGCTCATATCCCTTCAAGAGAGGGTCCTGATAATTAGTGAGACCTTTATGCCTCCAGTAAATAATATTCTCTATTTTCGGCAGCTTATCTTTAATCTCAAGCAGCTTGTCTACCTGCTCCTGATCCTGAACCATAGCACATTTGGCCTCTGAATTTTGGGCGACATATTGTATCTCCAGGGGGGTCATATCCGGATGGATACCTATGGCAATCCCATGATTAGATTGGGCGGCAAGCTCGGCATAATACCATTGCGGAGCATTATCACCGATTATTAGAATTTTATCTCCATCTGCAAAGCCAAGAGATTTCAAGCCAAGTGCCAGGTATTTAACATTGAGATAATAATCTTTCCAGGTACATGGCTGCCATATCCCATAATGTTTATAACGCATGGCTAAATGGGTATCCCCATATTTCTCATAGTTGTATTTGAGTATTTGGGGCCACGTATCACCCATTTGTTCATAAATACGTTCAATTTCAGCAGTCATAGCCTCTACCTGTTCTCTTAAGCAAGCCATCTTTTTCTACGACGGTAATGTTTTACTTCGCGGTAGCTCTTCCGTGAGCCTACCGCCGATAGCCCCATATAAAACTCCTTAACATCTTCATTATCCCGCAACATCTCAGCCGGACCGCTTAGGACTACCCTGCCGTTCTCCATGACATAGCCGTAATCGGCAATACCAAGAGCAGCTCTGGCATTCTGCTCCACCAGCAGTATCGCCATATTACGTTCGATACTGATTTTCTTTATAATCCTGTATATTTCCTGTACAAGCAGTGGCGCCAAACCAAGTGAAGGCTCATCCAACAGCATAAGTTCAGGTCTGGCCATGAGCGCCCTTCCTATCGCCAACATTTGCTGTTCTCCACCCGATAAATAGCCGCTGGTCTGATGGCGCCGGTCTTTAATTTTGGAAAAGTAATCAAATACGACATCTATATCATTTTTTACCTCGCCTCGGTCTTTGCGGTTATAGGCAAATACCAGAAGATTCTCTTCCACCGTAAGATGCTCAAGAACTCTCCGCCCCTCCATAACTTGAGTGATGCCCATAGCCGCGATATCACCGGGGCTGCTTCTATCTATTCTTTTACCATTAAAGACAATGCTGCCGTCAGTTACCGCTCCTTCCTCAGTCTTCAACAACCCGGATATTGCCTTAAGCGTTGTTGTCTTCCCTGCACCGTTGGCTCCAAGCAAAGCGACAATTTTGCTATCACCCACCTCCAGAGATACACCTCGGAGCACCTGGATAATATTCATATAGTTCACTTCAATATTATTTACCCGCAGCATTTAATACTCACAAATCTTATATTTCTTCTCCGAGGTATGCCTTAATAACATCAGGATTGGTTTTTATTTCGTCTGGAGTACCTTCTGCAATTTTGCGCCCGAAATCAAGGACAACAATCCTGTCTGCAAGATCCATGACCACTCCAATATCATGCTCAACGAGAATGATGCTTTTTACCCCATCTCTTAATACCGGGATATCAGGGTATGTGGCCCCCTGACCTTCAAATACATCTATTATGAAACGTGCGATATCTTCCTTTTCCTCGAGGTTCATCCCTGCCATGGGTTCGTCAAGAAGCAGAATTTCCGGTTCTAATGCTAAAGCTCTGCCCAATTCGACACGTTTGCGTAATCCATACGGTAAAACGGCGACAATATCCTTTCTTACCGCTTCTATCTCAAGAAAATCGATAATAGCCTCTACCGGATAACGATGCTCAATTTCCTCCTTGTGAGCCCATCCGTAATAAAGTGCACCGGCAATAAAACTCTGCTTCATAAGAGCATGCCTGGCAGCCAACAGGTTGTCCTGTGTACTCAACCCGGTATATAATTCGATATTCTGGAATGTTCGCGCTATACCCAGTTTGGCCATCTTGTCAGGCCGCATCCTGGTAATCCTTCTACCGCTAAAATAGATCTCACCTTTTTGAGGTTTATAAAAACCATTTATACAGTTAAGGACACATGTCTTGCCGGCACCGTTAGGTCCGATAATAGCCAATATCTCATTGTCCTTAACATCTATACTGATATCAATTAAAGCTTGAACTCCGCCGAAGCTTAATGAGACGTTTTCTATTCGTAATTTGATCTGCTTATCGCTATTTACCAAATAATATCTCCCGGCATTTTGCATTTAAATTCATGATAATCATAAAAGTCATTCGCTAACTGCGCATAGAAAATATGTGTAACTTGAAAATAAATGGCGAGTATTTTGTTGTTAGTAAATATTAATGTATAGATATTTAATTACAATACCCTAATAATGGTATTTTAAGCACTTTGATGAAAACACATAATAAATGATGTATACTGTGGTCTATGCCCAGGTTGACTGATAAAGACTATCGAGAAGTATTAAATCTGATCTATCTCGCTAATCGCTGTGAGGATATTGACGGCTTCGTTAAGACTTTATTCCCGTTCATCATACAAGTATTCAATGTTGAATGCGCGACTTTTCATCTCATTGACGTATATTCAAATAAACACGATGTAATTGAAGCACGCTCTTTTAAATCGGACAGCCGCAATATATATGAAGATAGTTATTATCCCGCACTGTATAAAAACGCATTCTATCAGTATTCCCCCCTTCTCAGAGAAGCTCTTTCATCGTCAAAAATTGTTTTAAATGTAGGACAGGCCGTTTCCTGTAAGGAATGGGAGAAATCGATACTCTATAATGATTTTATAAGACCGCAGTATTTATACTGGGAACTATTCATGACTTTGCGCTGGCAAAACATTCTTCAGGGAATGGTTACTCTATGGCGCTCTAAAAAACAACCCGAATATAATGAGCGGGATATTTCAAAGGCCGAGATGGTTGCCCCTCATCTTATGACCACTCTACACAATATCCGGTTAATCTCCCAGATAAACACTTGGAAGCAACACTTTTTGTCTAACAATGATTCGGATAAAAACGGTCTTATCCGGCTAGACCACAAATTCGCGCCTGTCTTCTTTAACGACAGGGCAAGAGATATCTGTATGCAGCTGCTCAGCAAGGTTCCTTACAGGAGATTAAACCTTGAAAAAGGCGAATTCCCTATCCCATCCTGCCTTATTAAAGATTGCTGCAACCTCCTTGATTTGCTCAAGCGAGACGAGCAATTAACATTACTGCCAAAAGAAAGTCTGGTAGTCACTGAAACGGGAAAGACATACCGGACAGAATGCGCACTGGTGTGGAAAACCGATCAAATGAGAACTGTGCCTAACTTTATTATCACATTAACCGACCTTACCGAAGAAAGAAAATTTGAGACCGACTTACAGGTAAAATTCCATTTAAGTAAAAGAGAAATGGACATTATTCACTTTCTCACTCAAGGTCTTTCTGATGACAAGATCGCTGAGCACCTGTATCTCAGCAAACTAACGATACATACTCACAGGAAAAATATCTACAGAAAGCTAGGCGTAAAAAATGTGGTCGAACTGTACCAGGCTGTTATCAAAAGTCTTAGCAAGGCTATCGTCTAGCTGAGCAAAGCCCGCTAGCTCATAATACTGCAACGCCACTTTACCGCATTATTCCAGCTTTTTACATTTCTACGCATTCAACGGAAACAAAAACAACTTATATCTCGTAATAACCCGGTATTCCATTAAATGATATAATCACATTATCTGGAGACAATCGCAAAGAATAAAGCAAATCCTATAAAAGCAGTATATCCTGCATCTTCTTCATGTATGTCATAAAAGCTAGCATCTAGCCTTTGCTTAGTTTTTCAATCTCTTCCTCTACCTCTTCTGCGCCCTCCTCATAAAACTTTTCTTCATCCGGGGACAGATGCTTTAGCAGTCTAAGGAATTCACCGGCGTGTACTTTTTCTTCATCGGCAATATCTTTAAGTACTTCTATTGCCAGCTTATCATTTATGGAGTCCGCCAACTGCATATACATCTGTACCGCCTCATATTCAGCAGCGATCATAAAACGTATAGCGCGGATCAATTCTTCATGTGTTAGCTTTCGTCCGCTTGCAAGTCCCGAAAAAGATGAGCTGAATTCAGGCATAATTTGCTCCTTATACTATCGATGGTTCCTTTTTTATGGTAGCTTTCATTTACACACATGTCAATGCGTTAACCAATCGTATTAAGACTAAAAGACCCTTATTTACAAAGAAAGTATGGCTGAACAAAGACAAAACAATAAGCAGCACGTTCTCTTACCTCCGAAGCGCAATCATATTACAAGTCTATAATCGCGTACCACCTTCACCAGGTGTTCAGATTCAACCGCTTTTTGCCTTTAATCTGTATCAATGTAGTAATACGCTCTAGAGAATCAACTGTAAAAGCTTAAATTCCGGTAACGTTATTAATGGTCCTTATTATTAGACAGCCCACCCCAGAAATAGAGGCCAGACCACTATACCAAGTATTATCTTCCACCATACCAGATTGGCATAGGCAATAGTGAAAAGCCACCCGGCGAACCAGAAAGCCCCCGCAAAACTACCCGTATTTTTCATTAGCGTCCTCCTCCTTTTTTATATAGTGTAAATAATAGAACGAATTCATCTGCCGGTTTTTTCAGTTAATAGCATGTTAAACCGGGAAAACCGTGATCAAATACCCTCCAACAATCAGGCTCACAACATTGGCTACCAACACATAGAGAGCAGTTCGCCAGCGGCGGTGCTCATTGATAGCAAACAAAAACACAGCCAGCTCAATAACAAAAACGCAAAACTCACCGAAAATCAAATTAAGAACGATATAGCTATCCCCCGGTGTAACACTCGAGGCAAGCCAGATGTTTAAAGCACATTGCGTGAGCAAATTAGCTATCAGGAAAACAAGCCAGGAGCGTTTCTTTCGATAGCCGAACAAATAGAATATGCCAGCTTCAAATATAAGTGTCAGGATTATTCGCAAAAATACCATTGCGACGGAACGCTTTAATGATTCCCCGGGAATCAATTTCCTGTTATTGAGGTCCAGTGTATAAATATTCTGGTAAGTCTGTGGTGGAGTATCAAGAGCTATTTCGAAACTCTCATCTGCAGTAGTCACCATTATGGCATAATGTAAAGACTGCAGATCATACTTATAAAATGAATAATGACTTTCGATAACCTTGTCTGTTCTTTGGGCAAATACCTTATCGTCTCCTATACTAATCTCAAGATCATCCGGTGCATCGGGAACGATGATAATAATCGCTGGCGGTTCTGCTGCGTTAGCATAGCATGATGAAGGATATAAAAACGTCACAAACAATAAAGCGAACAAAGGTATCAACAGCTTTTTCATTGATATCATGCCATGTATTATACCTATCTTGTCTGGCTACGTATATCGCATAGTATACCATGTTGACCACCAAAATAGATTAATAACACTTGAAACAGCAGCCTCTATACCCTCAGCGACTATAGATTGGAAGGCCTTTAAAAAGATAGTAGTATATTGTTAACCAAAAGTCGATTAGTCCCTGCTCTCTGAGCCGTGTCAATGCTTTGCTATCAGCTTTTGCACCGCCTTACTCAATCCTTCCATGGTAAACTCGTACATGGGAAACAATTTGCTTATGGATAATACCGTTGGATGCTGCCAGTAGAGTGCTGATGCAGGATTCAGCCAGACACGATGATTAAAATGGTCTGAAAGCCTCTTAAGCCATACGATGCCGGGTGTCTCATTTTGCTCATAATAGTAAATTGCTCCGTATTTTTGTACCAGTTCCCAGGTAGACATCCTGGCATCTCCCACCATAATCAGCCGGTAGTCAGCTTCCAGCTCACGAAGCAGGTGCTCAGTACTTAGTGGTTCCATCCTCTCCATATCCCTGTACATGTTATCGTAGACACAGTTATGGAAAAAGTAGAATTGAAAATCCTTAAAATGAGAGCTTGAGTGGGCTGCGGAAAAGAAACGGCTGCACAGCAGTGAGTATGAATCCATGGACCCACCCACATCCATAAGCAGCAGGACTTTCACCGCATTTTTCCTGCTCCGCTGCCAGATAAACTCCAGCTCGCCTGCATTCTTACAGGTCCTGTCTATGGTTTTTTCCAGATTCAATTCGTCCTCCGGACCTATGCGATTTAACTGACGCAGCGTTCTCAGTACCACCTTCATCTGACGAATGTCCAGCGTAAGATCGCTGCGGTAATTCTTAAACTTACGCTGTTGTGCTATCTGTACCGCGCTATTATATCCTGGCTGTCCCCCCACCCTTATACCGGAGGGATGAAATCCGGAATGTCCGAAGGGTGATCTCCCTCCTCTTCCTATCCAGTAAGCACCACCATCATGCTGTTCTTTCTGTTCCTCAAGCCTTCTCTCCAATTCCCTGATCAGTTCGTCAAAATCCATTTTATCGAATAATGCTCTCTCTTCCTCTGATATAATAAGGCGGTTGACCGGATCTTTAAGCCAATCCAGTATTTGATCGGTGACCTCTAGCGGAGTCTCTATGCCCTTGAAATATTGTTGGAAAGCAGCATCATACTGATCGAAATGGCTTTCGTTTTTAATCAATATTGCTCGTGCAAGGTAATAGAACTCATTCAGATTAGATATATAGCCTTTTGACAGCGCCTCCATGAGCGTCATCCACTCGGTGAGGGAGACAGGTACATTCTTCTGTCGTAAAGTATAAAAGAAAGCGGTAAACATCATACTCCCTTAATACCAGTCCATCCCCGATATTTACCGGATCCTGTTAACAAAATAAGCATGATCTGTCTCTTTTTTAAGCAGCGTTCCTAAGAAAGGAATGTCTTTTGATACTCTTTCAGGGGTGACTCCACCGATAATAAGCGCTTGTATCCAGTCAAGCAATTCGCTAGTTGACGGCTTTTTCCTGAACCCGTCGATTTCTCTGAGCTTATAAAACGCCTTTATGGCTGCCGCCAGCAGATTATCCCTGATATCGCCAAAATGCACTTTAACAATCTCCTCCATTAATTCTTGAGTAGGGAATTCGATGTAGTGAAAAATGCAGCGGCGCAGAAAAGCATCAGGCAGTTCCTTCTCCGCATTACTCGTTATTACTGTAATAGGTCTGTGAACAGCGGCAACGGTTTCATCAAGCTCCGGGATATAGAATGCCATCTCATCTAATTCGTTAAGCAAGTCATTAGGAAATTCTATATCCGCTTTATCGATCTCATCGATAAGCAGCACCACCTGCACAGCAGAAGTGAACGCCTGCCCCAGTTTGCCCAGCTTGATATACTGACGTACGTCTGAGACGTCCTTATCGCCAAAACGGCTGTCGTTGAGCCTCTGTACAGTATCATATATATACAGCCCTTCCTGTGCTTTAGTGGTCGATTTAATGTTCCAGGTGATGAGCTTTTTACTCAAGCCTCCGGCGATGCTGTGCGCCAGTTGTGTTTTGCCTGTACCCGGCTCACCCCTGATAATAAGAGGCTTGCCCAATGCTATACTCACATTCACCGCATTCCTTAACGGTTCAGAGAGAACATAATCAGCCGATCCCTTAAACTGGTCAAATTCGCTATTGAACATCGTTCTTCAGCCCTCCTGCAGAGATAAATATGTATTTAATCACAAACAGCAAATATATCATTTTATCGATACAAGGATAAATATTCATGCGCCATTGAGAATTAATTATAAAGAGCATGAAAGGCATCAAGCAAATTTGTACATATTACTAGCGACGTTTCATCTGTATTTGACCTTTCCCTATTGTAAAGATAGCATTGCAGACATGCGTAAATAGAGAACATACATAATGACAAAGACCAACTCTCAATTACTCCGCCGCATTTACATCTGCGTATCAAGCAGCGTACTACGTATAAATATGCATTTTTAATAAATAGCGCACTTTTTCTATATAGGGTATTCTCTAACGATATTTTCAAGCGTATAATTTAGTAAATTTAAATAACAGGTTACTTCTCCGAAATTAAGTCATGATCTATCAGACAGGTTTTTCATCGTCCCTGAAATAGCAGGTAGATTAATATCTTTTATTGCGGGCAACTGTGGGCAGGTTACAAGCAGGAAATTTACAGGGAAGGAGGCAGTATTTTTTTATAATCCAGCAAAGGCAAATATGGAGTCTAATCCTATTATTAACTGAAGGAGAAAAAATGAAAAGGCGTTTAATCAGCGGTTTGATCGTTGTACTGGGTATTTTACTCGTGCTATCTTTTGCAGGCTGTACAGGGGGAACCGCATCAAAGAGTGCAGTACCTCTACCGCCGGCAGAAGCAAAGCTGCCTAAGCTTAAAGTAGAGCCATGGCTGCAAGTGGAAGCCAGCGGCGCATTTTTAGAGGGTCCTGCCTTTGACCGTGAGGGAAACCTCTTTGTTAGTTCTATCTTCGACAACAGGATTCTTAAAATAACACCGGATAAACAAGTAACTACTATATTCAGTCAGGACGGCCTTATGCCTGACGGGATAGCTATACATAAGGATGGGAGGCTATTCGTAGTTTGTCTCGGTGGTAAAATAATGATCTTAAATGCCGATGGAAGCAACCCGACATACATAGACGCCAGATATCAGGATAAACCGGCAGCTCCGAATGATCTGGTATTCGATCCCAAAGGTAATTTCTATGTTACCGATTTTATCGGCACGGCATCTGACCCGGCTGGTGGAGTGTACTGGTTCTCATCGGATTTTAATACGGTAAAACCTGTGTTTGAGCATATGGCAACGACTAACGGAGTGGGGCTCTCACCTGAGGGCAATGTTCTCTGGGTTAGCGAAACTTCACGGATGCAAATACACCGGCTGGAATTATTGGAAGATGGAGTGACCGTTAATCCTGTAGCCGGTGCGGGCATACCGTACCGTTTTACCGGGGGACCGGGTGGCTGTGACTCAATGGCAATAGATTCAGAAGGGAACGTATATCAATGCCTTATTTTTCAGGGGAGAATACTGGTCCTGAATAAAGGGGGATTTCCCATTGCTCAGGTCTTGATACCGGGCAGAGATGAAGGCAAACTGCTACGCAGTACCAATGTAGCCTTCAAACCGGGCACCGATGAAGTTTACATCACTACTTCTGACGATAATCAAGCCTGGATTTATAAATTCAGAGGATTGGCAAAAGGTTTAACGCTGTTCTCTCACCAGTAATGTAATTATTCCGATATGCATCGCCTGCCCACAGGCAGCCAATCCTTGGTAAGCATAAATAGCTGAAAAGATGATAGATCGGTTAAAGCATTGCTAACTAAAATAATAGAGTAGAACTGGAATAATACCGATGCTCGCCAGCGTAGTCAGAAAAACAACACTGGAGACAGCTTCCGCCTCATTATTATACTTTGCAGCAAGAATTGAGACATTCGCTGCCGCCGGCATGGCAGATACAAAAATGACCACAAAGCGGTCGATTCCAGCTAAATTTAATACAGAAGCCATAAGAAATCCCAACCCGAACCCCACACCCATACGCAGGAACGAAGCCAACAGCGTAGTAGGCAAAGAGGCAACTTTAACACTTGATAAATTATAGCCGAGTATAATAAGTACAAGAGGCAGCGCCATCATGCCGATAAAGTCGATCGAGTTCACCACAATTGCCGGCACCTGTACTTCCAGTAAATTAAATAACAATCCCAGTAAGGTACAATAAACCACCGGCTGCCGCAGAACCTCTTTACAATTATCTTTCCGATTCTTTCCGGACATCATATAGACACCAAATGTATACATGAGAAGAATATTAGGAATAAAGTAGAGCGTAGCAGGTACCAGCCCCTCTGCCCCATAAGCCATATATATAATGGGGAAAGGGATATTAACCGTATTCATCAAAGCAATGGCGACATATAAACCTGAGTGTTTCTGCCTCAATAATCTGAATACGATGAGCGCAGCAATGATGCACCCTGCTGACGTAATAAGCCCGGCTGACCATATCCTGGCCGCGTTTGCCAGAACAATATCTTTTTGCAGCAGCGAGATAAAAACAAGCGCAGGCGTGCTGATATAGAGGGCCAAGTCTACTACAGGAGACAGATTGAGCTTCAGCCACTTGCCTAAGGCAAAGCCGATAAAAATAGTAAAGAATGCCGGCGCAATAATATCTATAATTCCGGGCATAACAGACAGATTTTATAGGATACGGAATTCTCGAGTCAATGAGTTGTTTCGGCTCAGCATTCAGTAGTGATACGTCGGTCCTCCTCTTTCGAACCCGTCAATAAAAGTCTTAAGCTACGATATCCGGTGTGTTGAACTCATAGCTGCATTCTACACCGTGAATACACCGGTCATCTAATGGCTCCTAACCTTAAGAATAATCTTTATCATTTACAAACTTTTAAACCTCTGCCTCACTTACAGCAATAGTATAATACTCTATATGAAGAATAATAACGGCATGATAATAGCAGTGCCGGCTGATGGCCCTGATTTTGGGGCAAAAGTGGCAGACCGGTTCAGCACTGCAAAATATTTGCTGATTATCGATATCAATACCGGCGAGTATGAAGCTTTAATCAATCCTTTCACTACGGGTCAGCACGGCGCAGGAATACAGGCAGTCATTCTTGCCGTTGGCAAAGGTGCTAAAGCAATTCTCACCGGATTCATTAGTCCTGCTATTGTCAACCAACTGAAGGCTAACGATATAAAAGTGATGACCGGGATGTCAGGTACAATCAGTGATGCTGTTGAGCGTTTTAAAAAGATATATTCAGCTGAAGAATCAGCGTCAAGAAAGGATACCGGAATACCCGTTATCAGTAAATCTGTTTTCATTAATGCTGTGAGAAGTGCCGGCAGGCAATTTGCAACTTTATTACCCGTTATGCTCGGGGTGGTGCTACTCACAGGTCTATTCGATATACTTGCTTCCCGAGAATTGCTATCAGCGTTTTTTTCAGGAAACGCCGTCACGGATACGCTCTGGGGTGCGCTTTTCGGAAGCATCTTTGCCGGAAATCCTATCAACAGCTATATTATCGGTGATGAATTGTTGAAATATGGCGTGAGCCTTTTTGCTGTTACAGCCTTCATCGTTACATGGGTGTCTGTAGGACTGGTACAACTGCCGGCTGAGATTGCAGCATTCGGCAAAAGGTTTGCTCTTATCAGAAACGCCCTATCCTTTATAATTGCCATTCCCATCGCATTCATTACCGTTTTAATTCTAAATTTGATAACAGGATAATTATTGTGAAAAACAAGGCACAAACAAAGTCTGATAAAAAATCACTTTTCATGCGGGTATTGCTTTTCCCACTTGCAGTTCTAGTAATCTATGCTGTAATTGCCGCCATCTGGCCTGGCAAAGCTTTATTAGCTTTTAAAAATAGCGGCACGATTTTATTCAATATGCTTCTTCCCTTAGGTTTAATCTTTGTTTTTATGCTTTTGATAAATCTATTCTTAAACCCTTCACGAGTAGCAACTATTCTCGGAAAAGGTTCAGGCGTAAAGGGAATGGCACTATCTGCGGCAGCGGGGATAATCTCAACCGGTCCAATTTACGCCTGGTATCCCCTGCTTAAGGACCTCAAGGAAAAAGGAGCAGGGGAGTCATCGATTGCCATTTTTCTCTATAATAGATCTGTAAAACCATTTTTACTCCCCGTAATGATTGCTTTCTTTGGATGGATTTATGTGGTTATATTAATTGTAATCACTGTAGCGGCATCTATCATAGTTGGATATTGTATACATCTACTCTCGCCTGCAGGGAAGAAATAAACCTGCATACGGCGGTTTGAAGAATAACATAGACTGTCTGGTAACTGGTTAATGTTCACAGGTCTCATCGAAAATGAGCGTAGTCCCTAAATAATAAATGTAGTCTGCCATACAGAGCGTTGACAGACCATAAGTAAGTACCTATAATACCATTCCGATATGGAAATCATTTCCCATATACACGTCGGCGGTACGCTACTGGGCTTCATATGCGCAATGGCTTCAGCCGCTGTGATGCTTAATCTAAAAACAGACGATCAAAAGTTGAAACGGGCCCGCGTCGCACGCCGTATAGCACCGGTCACATGGATTGCATTCATTATTCTTATAGCAACAGGTATAGTCCTTACTTTAAATGGGAATAGTATACTCAATACCGTTATGCTCCGTATAAAACATGTGCTGGTCATGATTTTGCTTATCGATGCCCTGCTTATCCACTTCCGTTATTTTCCCCGCTTTTTCAAGCAAATAGGGACATCTGAGTTCACTAAAACTTACAGATCTATGCGTTATATAGGCACGCTGTCCGTATCCTGCTGGATCATCATTCTGGTGCTGTCATTTCTTCTCGACCGGATATTTTAACCGACTGCTAAATTTACTCTTGCTGAAGACAGTGCGGCATTATATATTTCCCAGGGTTTCAAGAGAAACTTGTGGAGAGGCATTTTGGCAGGATCTATTCTGCAGCTTTTAGCCCGTTGAATAAGAAAACACTATTGGAGTATGCTAATAAACTAATGGGAACGCGGGAATGCTTACTTCTGATTTGAAAGTAATGTAAATTAAATCTACTTTGCGGTGGCTGTTTCACTACTATGACTCATTTGAAAATATAACGGAGGTTATACATGAGATCTGTAAAAGTTTTTTCTGACAGTACCAGTGATTTATCGGATGAAATGATTAAACAGCATAACATTGGTATTATTCCGTTATATGTGAATTTCGACCAGCAAAGTTATAGAGACGGCGTGGATATTAATACCTCTGAACTATTCGGTATCGTGAAGACAACCGGCAAACTGCCGAAAACCAGTGCTCCGACGGTACTTGATTTCACCAGAGAATTCAAGAAGTACATACATGAAGGAATGGACGTAGTACATATATCTATTTCTTCCAAAATTTCCGCAGCATATCAAAATGCCTGTACAGCAGCCGCAGAATTTCCTGCAGAAAGAGTAAAAGTAATCGATTCCTTGAATTTGTCCTGCGGTATAGGGCTGGTGGCAATGACTGCGGCGGAGTGCGTTCAAAGCGGAATGAGCCTGTCTGACACTGTAAACGCGACTCAGTCCGCAGTCGCCAAAGTCAGGAGCATGTTTGCTATAGATACAGTAGAATATTTGTATAAAGGCGGCAGGTGCTCCGGTTTGCAGTATTTATTATCCAGCTTGCTTGAGGTTCATCCTATCATTGCCGTGAGCAACGACGGTACAATGCACGTAGCAGCAAAAGTAAGAGGGAACCGCGAGGCTGTATACCGCGTTCTTGCAAAAAATGCTGTGAATAATGCGGATAGTGTGGACCCAAAGGTTATTATAGTAAATAATTGCGAATGTGCCGATGACGCCGAGCCGGTAAAAACTCAATTGGCCGGAACGAAAATATTTAAACAGGTACTGTCCGCCAATGCTGGCTGTGTTATCGCCTCGCACTGCGGCCCTAAAACCATTGGCCTTTTTTACTTTGAGAAATAATGAGTCATCAGGCGGTTCATGGTCCTGTAATGAAATCTATGAGGCGGTTTTCTGCTTGTTGCTCACAAATATCATGAACACGCTAACAGTACAGCACTATACGGAAACCCGGTAAACTTCAGAGGGATAGAAATATTTTTACGGGAAGCTAATATTTTACACAAACCCCAAATGATCATTGGGGAGCCGGAGCTGTAACAGCCGCCTCTAAGCGTCCGGCAACAGACCGATTGAAACCGCTACCAGGAGTAAAGAAATCCGGCAGTTCCGGTATCAAGGGTGGTATACAGGGAATGATATTCAAGTTTCATTAATCTATTGAAAGACAACGCCTCATATGAATAAGAAGGAACAATTAATATCAAGAATTCTTGATGTGGAATGGGACCTATTTCAAAATGTGCGTAATATCGGAGGTACGGCCCCCTGTCAGAATGATATCCGGACATTTGAAATCAACCGGTTTGCACAATTTATGAGCTGGTCTGAAGCTGCCATGGAAAGTTACATGGACGACCTGATGCAGGCAGTAAAGGCGCAGAGAAATCCGATGACAGAAAAATACGCATATATGATGAAATCCACCCATCCGGACGAATATGCCCGAATACTTCCTTTATTGCCTCCGATAGACACTGAAGTTGCCGGAATAGTTGATCAAATCATGGGAATAGCATTTGTATGGCAGGAAGAGCTTGAGAGCAAATATCCACATCTAATCAAAAGAGGCAGACCACTGCGTTCAATTGATGATACTCCGAATACACCTTCTTTTGAAACCTATCTCCGTGCCGAGCTCTCAACCTGCTCTTTAAAAACCCTTAAACTATATTACGAGCACATGCTGCAGCAGAAAGCAGAAAACATCAACGGCAATGAGATTACCCTCAACTACGTGATAAAAAGATACGGTTATAACTCTTCCCGGCAAGCCAACGATTCGCTGGGGGAAAAGTCCTCCGGTTAGCGGGCAGGCAAATCACAAGAAAGCAATACCATACTATTGCGGAATATATATGCGGGAGCCCTTTCATTATAGAATAGTTACCCACTGTTCCACTGTTCCTATATATTTTTCGTGTATCAGCTTCCTGTCGAACTCACTGAACTCCTCCAGCATTGTATTCTGCTCCATGGAACTGAAGTATTCAAGACAGGCATAAAAGAAGTGTTTGTCTTCTTTTTCTATGTGAACCGGATAGAAGTCAGTAAGCTGCTTAAGGAGCGATATAATATCTTTAAGTAACCCCGAATTGCCCGTCATGTAGTCGTCTCTGGCACGTACCAATTTTCCTGTCAACTCGCGGGCTTTTACATGTTCCGCAATCAATTCATTCATTATCCGGGTATGTTCCACACTAAGCTCTTTATCGGCAAGCTCCTTAAAAAGGATATCCACTTCTTTACCGTGATGAGTTCTATCAGCATACATCCGTATGAAATCTACCGCTGTTAAAAGGAAATCGGTGTTCACTTTACCCGTTGCCTCTATGAGCTCAAGCTCCCTGTTCATTAGAGCAACCATACGTTCTATTAATCTATGTTCTATCATCAGAGGTCCAATGGGCTTCATGGCATCCTCCTCCCGAATTAGAATAATTACGGATAAAATTTCATTCTTATTGTACCATTTGTCCCAGGACAAAAAGTATAAAGCTTCCTTAGTGCTATGCTTGCCGGTAATAGACACAAATTGTTTGGCGTGGAAAAAGATCTGAAAGTAGCAAAAGGATTTTAAGACCGCTGCCATGAGCGTGCGGTCTCCCGTTGACCGGGGGGTCATCAGCATTCAGAAAGATAGCCATAGTGCAGGGAGGAACCGGTAACCAAGTTGTTCGAAGTTAATTCATTAAGATATAATTGAAGCCGGTAATCCTAATTTATTCACGTAGCGGCCCTGTTGCGTAATAATATCAGGCAGCGGTGCTGTGCAAGTAATCGATTTACAGAGCCCTATCGTTACAAGACTTATACAGGCATTGTTTGCAGGCTAAGGGAAATCAAACAGCCGCCATTCACGATACATTTGGGAAAGTGATCATTAGGAGTATTTATTAGCATAATAAGCTGTATAACCTCCTAATCGCCTTCATCGCGGATGCTTGCAGTAAGTTAATGAAAGAAAACAACAAGATTAGTTCAATGTGTTATCAAAGAGTCATTAAAAAAGGAGCTATCTATGGATAACCGCCACCTTAATGTAAGCCCTAATAGAATTACCAGTTTCTTGAATAAGCCTCCCGCTGAGTTTACAAAAAACGATGTGATGAAATATATACTCGATAACAATATTGAAGCGGTAAACTTCAGACATCTTGGTGGTGACGGCCGGCTGAAAACCCTTAACTTCATGATAACAAGCAAGTCTCAATTGGATAGATTGCTATCTGCAGGAGAACGTGTCGACGGATCCAGTCTTTTTTCTTACATTGACTCTGCATCCAGTGACCTATACATCGTCCCCAGATATAAAACGGCCTTTCTGAACCCCTTTTCCACCATCCCTTCGATCGATATACTATGCTCTTATTACACAAAAAATGGGACAAGACTTGCCAGTTCTCCTGAAAACATTCTCAGAAAAGCCCATGAAGTTCTCAAAGACCGTACGGGATTGGATATGGAAGCTATGGGAGAGCTCGAATATTATGTATTATCTCCTCGGCAAAAGCTTTACCCTACGGTTGTCCAGAAAGGCTACCAGGAATCTTCGCCTTTCTGTCAGTGGGAGGCATTGCGGTACGAGGCCATGAAGGCAATTGCACAGGCAGGTGGAATACTGAAATACGGTCACTCTGAGGTAGGCCATATATATACTGAAGACCAAGAAATGGAGCAAAATGAAATCGAGTTTATGCCTGTTCACCTGGAGGATGCGGCTGATCAGATTGTAGTGGCCAAATGGATACTAAGAATGCTCGGACGCAAATACGGCGTGATTATCAGCTTTGCCCCAAAGATTTCTTTCGGACATGCAGGAAGCGGGCTTCACGTTCATACCAAACTTTTAAACAATGGCAAAAATGTGATGATCTCCGAAAACGGTCTAAGCGATACAGCCAAAAAGGTCATAGCGGGTTTCCTTAGTCTGGCCCCCTCATTGACCGCATTTGGGAATACCGTCCCGCTTTCATTCCTCAGACTTGTTCCTCATCAGGAAGCGCCGACCAATATCTGCTGGGGCGACAGGAACCGCTCGGTGCTGGTGAGAGTGCCTCTTGGTTGGCAAAACACTTACAACATGGCAAAGGACGCCAACCCGCTCGAGATCGATGACGTACACGATTTCAGCGATAGCCAGACAGTGGAATTTCGCTGTCCGGATGGTTCAGCAAATGTCCATCTCCTACTTGCGGGGCTTGCTGTCGCAGCTCGATACGGTCTGGAACTTGACGATGCATTGGAGCAAGCGGCAAAGCTGTATGTCGATGTTAATATATTTGCAGATGAGCATAAGAGTATTCAAGACCAACTTCCTCAACTTCCGGTATCCTGTTGGGAATCAGCAGACTGTCTCAATGATCATCGTCATATATATGAGGAGCACGGGGTATTTTCACCGGTAGTGGTCAACGGCTTGATAAAAATACTTAAAAGCTATAACGACAAGGATTTAAGCCAGCGGTATTACGGCAAGGGAGATGAGATTAAAAAGCTGGTAGATGAATATTTTCATTTTTCCTAGCTGCTGCACATCCGCATACAGCCATGCCATTCAGGCCGGTGCGATATAGCAATACTGTAAGCAGATATAATAGTGAGCAATTGTCGGTTCCTAAGTGCCGGTAAACGGCATTGAAAACTTGTTTCTCTCGCCGGCACAAGTTAATTAGCGGGTTCGTACACTCCTGCGGCTGATGGCCCGCAGTAGTGATAAGATACTGACCTTCTCCTCCGCCTGTCGTTTTTACTATGTTTCACTTTTTTCTATGTTTCACTTTTAATTGCGGTCCTACCGGTGAGGTTGGGATAATCGATAAGGAAATAGAGGAAACAAGCGGTGTTACTAAAGATGCGCTATCATGCTCACATACGTTCTCTCCTATTGAGCTGTACAGAAGTTAACATGATAAAATAGCAGAACTCATAAGAAAGATTATCACACTATAAGGATGCTTCCCCAAAATGTATTGGTTATATGCGTTAACCGCAATTGCATTAGTTATTTCACTTATAGCCAGCAGGACTAAAACAATAGGAGCGCTGAAAACCGCTTTCAGGAGATTTATCAGTATACTGCCCGCTTTTATCCTCATGCTTGTTTTGGTATCGATAGTGCTTTTTCTGATCCCCGAAAACATTATTTCCAATTATCTCGGTGCAGAGAACAAAGTGATTGGTGTTCTCTTCGCTTCCCTATTCGGTTCTATAACTTTAATGCCCGGTTTCATTGCCTATCCACTTGCCGGTATCTTGCTCGATCACGGTGTAGCCTATATGGTACTGGCGGCCTTCACTACCACCTTAATGATGGTAGGTATTCTCACATATCCTATAGAAAAACATTATTTCGGCATAAAAGTCACACTACTAAGAAATGCTATTAGCCTTGTTATCGCTCTCATTATCACCATCGTAACCGGAATATTTTTCAGAGAGATATCGCTGTGAAGTTCAATACTATCTTCAGGATAACCGTTATTGTTTCATACACTCTGTTTTGCGTTCTTTCCTGGATTTTCTGCTTTGATCCGGGCAGAGAGATAAGTAAGAATTTCACCTCATTTGCGCTGGACATGTTCAAAGTGATACCGTGCGCTTTCATCCTTATAGGTCTATTTGAAATATGGGTTAAAAATGAAACTATTGAAAAACACCTCGGTGAAGAATCCGGGATTAAAGGGTATATGTGGGGAATACTGCTGGCAAGCACCACGGTAGGAGGCTTGTACGTTGCATTCCCCGTTGCCTATTCTCTTTTTCACAAAGGGGCAAAACTCGGCGTAATATTCACCTACGTAAGCGCTTCAGGCATTTGCCGTATTCCAATGACCTTGTTTGAAGCGTCCTTTTTAGGTTGGAAGTTTACCATCATCAGATTGGTAGTATCTATACCGCTAGTAATAATCACATCGATGCTGCTGGGATATTATCTTAAAAAGCGGCACTATGATATTGCGGAATAATATATATGCTGAAAATAAAACCGGTGGTAGCGGAGGGAGCTTTATCCGCGGCCGGATTCATATTTACTGCGGCTGTCTGCGAACAGGGGGTACACAGTACTGATTCATCAACCCCCGAAAATGTATCCATAACGGGCATAACCCTCTTTAGCCAGATCTTCCTTTGGGATAAAACGCAAGGCGGCTGAGTTTATGCAATAACGTTTGCCGCTGGGCTGCGGACCATCATCGAATACGTGTCCAAGATGGGAATCAGCGTATTTACTTCTCACTTCCACCCTCAACATTCCATAGCTTCTATCTGACACTTCCACAATGTTACCCGGCTCGATAGGTCTGGTGAAGCTGGGCCACCCTGTACCCGAATGGAATTTATCCGTTGAACTGAAGAGGGGCTCACCGGAGACGATATCAACATAGATACCTTCAGCATCATTATTCCAGTACTCATTGTCGAAAGGAAATTCCGTTCCGTTATTCTGAGTAACCTCATATTGCAGAGAAGTCAGTCTTTCTCTTAATTCGCTATCAGAAGGTTTTTGATAGTTCTCATACCTTACAGCATTATCCATATTAGCCTCGTTTTCTTCAATGGTATTGTTACACGCCGGCAACGCAATCAACATACTACACAGCGTAACTAGCACTATGCTTAACCCCGTTTTCATCTTTATATTCATCCCCTATCGGCCTCTCCAGTTATTACAGATTTATTATAAGAACAAGAGTTGTGTCTGTATGTCACTTTTGTCACAGATAAACAGGCATTTTACCGCCTTCTGCTCATCTTATCGTAAGGCAAAAATATCCGAGGTAGTATGTATTGATTTCACCAATAGCATCCGGTCAATTTAAGTTATCAGTACAACGCTGCAAGCCTTTCAGATGATACGGGGAAAACACTGCGATACACTGGATTAATCTTTCGCCTTGCGGCTCAGGCCTAATGTCGTAATTACCTCATACTCAGTCATTGCTGCACTTATTGTTATGTCAATCAGCCGCAGAGCCTTGCCTTTTTTTCAGATTTCCCTTGTACCACAAAGGCTACGAGCAATCTGCTATCTATCGCTTTTCAGCTGACCGGCAGAGTGTGCTTACGCTGGTTATACCATATCTTTCCCGCCTTTATTCTCCAGCAATGCCCCGAACCGCTGTCGCATCTGGATATAGCGCCGTCCTCCAACTGCCAATATAACTATGCCGAATAAAATCATTAGCCACCCGATTCCTTCAATGGATCCGGAATCAAAGAAATGAATAAGCGCTGCTCCCGCCGCCGCGAATGCCAGCGCCGTGCGCACATAGGACAACAATGTCCTTTCATTGGCAAGAATTGTTCTATCGACCGCCAGATAATCTCTGGTTATCAGTTCATCCCGGCTAAAGCGTATATACGGCTCATTATCCATTATCTTTCACCTTTCCAGAGGCTGCCTGTTTTAAGACAGCCCTTTAGTTCAGCCCGATATGACAAAGTAGAAACGTGCAATGAAATCACTTTTTTATTAAATACCTTTTTTTAGCGTGGTCTCAGGTACTGACAGCAATTCTTATTCAGAAGATTCATTAAATTGATACGTCCGCACCCTCCGCAGACAGTACGCAGGAATAAAACTTTAAAAGCATACAATTCGGCTGACTGCGGAAATGCCACGGCAGTAGGGGTATAGCGTTCTTTTGGGATCAATCAGTTATGCCGCATTCCCGCGTTTACGCTTAAAAATACGCCTCCGGAATATAAAAAGAATACTTATTACAAGCAGTATCAATATAGCTATCACCACAAACGGTATAATAAGCGAAAGCAAAGAAGTGACAAACGCAGCTATATGTTCCACTGTCGCGACTACTGAATTGCCTAATCCGCCTGTAGTGCTTGTGGAAATTAATCTTGCCAGGATACTGCCTCCTTGAACCGTCGCAGCTATTCCTCCGCCGATAATAAATCCGGTTACCCATTTCAACATATCATTATCAACGGGCAGGACGGATGTTACCAGCAGGGTACCTGCGCCTACCGAAAGCGGTGTAGTAATGGCATCGAGCATATTGTCAACAACGGGAATATAATAAGCAAGTAATTCGGCGATAGTAGCCGTTCCAAAGCAGAGCATTGCCGGCCAACTGGCAAGCCACTCAAATCCCTCCTGTACAGGAAAAATATTGAAATGCGCAGCAATACTCGCTACGAGCATAGGTACGAACACTCTGAAGCCGCTGCTTGTAGCTAATCCGATTCCCAAGGCGATAGCAGCAATTATTCCGGCGTCCATAACAATTTATTCCTTATGTCAATTCACTATAACACATCAATACTAAAATATGTATACACGCTGCAAATAAATACTGTTTCAAGGTGCTGCCTGCCCTCCGGCAGCACCTTTTACCGGGCAGAGACAGCAGCCTTCTGCCTGTAGTTTCTTCGTTACCTGTGTGCCCGGTCTATTTACACAAATTTTGCGTTGATTTTACACAAAATAATTGCCGCTGCCGACACAATACACATTTACATCATGTAATAGTATAGTATAATTTATTGGATATAATTGCTGCAGCGGCGCTATCTTCAGGGAAGTTGAAAGGCAAATGGGCAAGAGGTTGGGGTACACTGGGTTTGAAGTTCTCATTGCGGGGCTGATAATCGCCGCTATCTGCGGCATCGCATTACCTCATAATCCCACCGTCATTGCATTGCTGATCATCCCGTCCGCAATCCGGTTTACTCAAAACCTATACCATAAAAACGATACCTTTCTTGGCAGCAGCCATAACGCTGTTAGTCGCAGGCTATGTATTCGCTCCACTAACGATACTGAGCAGTGGTGCAATTCCCGTCAGTATGCTCAGCTGTATAGCCGCACTGATGGTGCCTGTTGCAACCATAACGGCAATGAAAGCTCTTTGTACTATTAGCAAGCCCGTGATTCATGTTCGGGCTTATAAAAATATTTAAGGGGAGGTAAAGCATGGCTGCAAAATTTGAGGTCTACAAAGACAAAAAAGGTGAATTCCGCTGGAGGCTTGTAGCATCTAACGGACAGGCTATCGCCAGTTCAGGGGAAGGCTACACCACCATGGCAAGCGCAAAGGCCGGCATTGAATCTGTCAAGAAGAATGCGCCCGCTGCCGAGGTAAAAGAAGTATAAAACCTTTTTATTATGTCATCCCCGATATCCTCGCTTTACAAGCAATGAGATTCATGTGGAGGCTTCTATGGATTTAGTTCAAGATTTAGTGCAAAACCTTGGGGTTGGACAGGATGCAGCAAGGGGTGGGGCCGGTTTAATCTTTAAGCTGGCGCAGGATAAACTGCCCGCCGGAGATTTTGACAAAGTTGCAACAGCAGTTCCCGATATCGGTGATTTGATCAAGGGAGCTCCGGCTTCCGGAGGCATGTTGGGCGGATTGGGGAAAATGGCATCAGGCATGGGCGGTGATATGGGCAAACTTGGCAATCTGGCCAGTCTGGCCGGTGGTTTCTCAAAGCTTGGTATGGACAGCGGCATGATCGCCAAGTTTCTGCCGATTATACTTTCTTTTGTCGGGAGCAAAGGAGGGGCAGGCGTGCAATCAATCCTGGAGAAAGTTCTCAAATAAGGTTACTATCCTCATAGTAGAGCAACCTTACAGGATTCTTCCGGGGTATTTGCTCACCATCTTCTTTCATGATCTCTATATAGAGGTCTAAAGGTAATTTTATATTTTTTCACGGAAGCCACCTGCTTCAGTGAGCCCAGTCATATCCCCTAAGGCACGCAGGGAAAAAAGTATTTCTCTCATTATGTTTTTAAATATCGCGGAGGGTGAATAAAATGGGAAAAAGCCTTTTCATTACCGCATTGGTTTTGATAATATTGCTGGCAGCTAGTTCATGCGCTACACCCGCACAAACATCACCGGCAGTACCTGAGCCGATAACAACGCCGTCAGACGCTACACCGGAACCTTCCTCTAAACCGGAACAACCATCCCTGGTAATAAAGGAATTGGAGCTGAAATATGACGACGGTTTGAATGAAGCCTCGTTTTCTTCCGCCGGCGGCGGATATTTGGTTGACTTCACCCCGCCTGCAAGTCCTTTTACTATCAATGCTGTAGGCATCTGTGGAAAACTAAGTGAAAAAACCCCGGACCGTGATAATTTTGATCTGGAAATCTGGGATAAAAATAATGAGGTTTTATACAGTAACTCATTTCCTATCACTGAATTTCCAACCGATTCTCTGGACTGGGTGACTATTACAGTACCGGATATAAAAGTATCAGATCAATTCTACATCCATGTCTATACGGCATCTCTGCGCGACATTGGAATCGCTGTAGGGGTAGATAATAAAATCGTTAATGAACACTCATGGCTGACAATCCGTGATTCAGAAGGTATCACCAGTGTCATAGACATGAAAAGCGACATGCCATTTCGCGGGGAATGGGTAGAAAAAAACAAGGATAGAATCAACTGGATGATACGAGTTATTGGAACGTATATGGAATCCGGAAGCTAGAATAACACGAACAATCAGGTCAAAATCAATTCTCTTCTCTAAAGACAATAATGCTATCAATGATGAAACAATGGGATAGTGGAAAATTGAACCCGACAATGGCGGAGATATTTGCCTCCGACCCTAAGCATTAGATACGGCCAGTTGGGGTCAGGCAGCACACAAGGGATGACCCGCTGATAAGCGTCATCCCTGAAGAAACATGGTATAATAGTAAGTGTTGATAGAATAGAAGTAAACGAAACTAACAGCTTCCTGTGTTTTTCTTTTATTCTTTTGGCGTAAAAAGCTGCATAAGTCATTTACCGCTGTACTGCCAGGCAGGATATGCAAATGCTTTAACAATATTCCAGATATGGTCAGGCACTAAACTGACAGGGACGAGAACTATACAGATATGAACATATATTTACTGTACAAAACAGACGATATGAAAAATATGAAAACAACCGATGTGCGTGACGCCCGGAACAAACTGGAATCGTCACTTAATGGAATACCTGTCTATGACCTGGCAGTGATCGATAGTGTACTGTGGAGAGTAGCAGTGGTAGACCCGGATCAAAGCACGAACACAGTCCGTAAAACAGGCAAGAGATTAACCATACCGCCGAATAATCAGGGGTTTCGGGGAACAGCCCTTGTCGAAAAAGGCAATACTGTCAGCAGAGAGTTCATTTACAGCATACCGGATACTAAATCACCATCTAGAAACAGCCGCAGCGTAAATAAATAATAGTATGGCAAAACGTGCAGTTGTCCTTGTGTTTATATGCCCCAATGCCAATTACGACCTATCCAGCATAGCCCGCATCGGTCCCTTTTAATTGTATTTGTACTGCATATAGTGTATAGTTGAATAAGTGGTTTAAAGTTTACGTTACATCTTGCTTTTCTGAATTTCCAGTATACTCGACATTCTCCAAAGTCTCGGGTGACCATAACTCTAACCAACTATTATTAAGAGGAGGTCATCGATGAGTTACGGAGATAAAACGCTCACCTGCTGTGATTGTGGAGCTACATTTACCTTCACTGCCGGCGAACAGGAATTCTATTCTTCCAAAGGTTTTACCAATGTGCCCAGACGCTGTGTTCCCTGCCGTCAGGCGAAGAAACAGCAGAACGGCCATTCAGGCTCCTACAGCCAGACCAGAAGATAAGTCACCTTTATAATTGACTTACACAGCGGGGATATTAATAGACGCGAAAGTGTTTTATAAATATCCCCGCTCTTGTTTAACTATAACTTCATCACAGAAATCAATCAGTCAAGATTCCCTTTTGTTTGCACACTATCGTGATATCTACCTGATCTTTATGAAGGGCCGTATTACATATTTAGGCGTTAACTTTAAATAGCACTCATACAGTAAATCGGACACATCCTTGATTTCATCGGGAAGCTTGAATGCCTGTCCATGTGCGCCCATGGACAGCTGATACGAAAAAGTGAAGGTCCAACCCAGCACGTGGCCCCCTTGCATTTGTAGACGATCAATACAGGTTTCTTCGAGCTTTGAGCACAAGCTAACGTTTTTTTAGCGCAGGCTGCTCTATTGCCGTAAAAGAAAACATTATTTCTGTTCTAAAGATGGGCTAAGACCTTATGCGGCCGCCCCGATGATATCGGGACGGCACGTTAAGAAAACAAACTTACAGAAATAGATGAGGCCATACCTCCCCACGTTTAAGGCAAATAGAATTCAATTCTGTCCTGCTTCAGCAGCTAACGTGAAGCGGCTACACCATACCCTGCGATAACTTTGCGGAAATGGTAACCGTATATTGCCAGCGTTACTGAAAGCGGCAGTAAACGTGGTTTTCTGAAAGCCGTACTAAAAAGAAGCTTCCAGTAATGTCGCCTGCCCTTATCCCTGATGCCCAGTATCCAGAACGATTTGAACAGCGCCTTCACGCTTTCAATCGGCTTCAACTCTAGCCCGACAGCTTTTGCCGGCCGGTACTGCGCTATAAAGTTCTGTACCCGCTCATAATAGTGCTTATATGAATAGATAGTATTAATGATGCGATGATAACCCTCGATCAGCAGTACATGGTCCATTCTCGGAGTAAAATTCATGGACAAATCCATGTTATCTCCTGATATATCTGAAATTATACGTCCTTCCCGCTCAAGTCTCCTGTAAAGCCTGGTGTCCGAAGGTGCGTTGAGCAGGCCTACCATCGCCGTTACAATGCCCGATTCCTGTATGAAGCTGATCATATTCTCAAAGATAGATGCACCGTCGTTATCGAAACCTACGATAAAGCCCCCAGAAACCTGCAGTCCTCTTCCGTGCAGCTTCTTGATCGCACTGACCATATCACGCCCTTTGTTCTGGATCTTGCCGCATTCCGCCAGGCTTTCCTCACTGGTCGTCTCGATACCCACAAATACGGTAGAAAAATCAGACTGTACCATCAGGCTTATAAGCTCATCGTCATCGGCAATATTAATGGATGCTTCGGTAGTAAAAGAGAAGGGATGCCGCCTGTACTTGAGCCATGCAGCAAGTGCAGGGAGAACGCTTTCCTTAAGTTTTTTCTTGTTGCCGATAAAGTTGTCATCGACAATAAAGACATTGCTGCGCCATCCCGCGCTGTACAATGCCTCCATCTCCGCAAGCAACTGCTCAACACCTTTGGTGCGCGGTACTCGGCCATTCATAGCCACGATACTGCAGAACTCGCAGTCAAAAGGGCAGCCGCGTGAATATTGTATACACATTGATGAGTATTTGCCCATATCGCATAGTTCCCAGGCGGGAACGGGAGTAGAAGAGATATCCGGAAATCCTGAGGCGGCATACATATGCCCGGCGCACCCGTTGCTCAGGTCAGCGAGAAATGTCGGCAAAGTGAGTTCAGCCTCATTGAGCACAAAATGGTCCACACCTTCGAACTTATCATGTTCCGTAGTAAAAAGCGGCCCGCCGGCAACCACCGGGGTGCCTGCTTCGTTACATCTAGCTATGACTTCTTTAGCGGACTGACGCTGTATGGTCATGGCGCTGATAAAGACATAGTCCGCCCATTGTATATCCCTCGCGTTGAGCGTATCAGTGTTCATATCGACCAGCTTCTTCTCCCACTCGCCGGGCAGCATACTGGCGACAGTCAATAAACCCAGAGGCGGGAATGTAGATTTCTTGGAAATGAATTTCAGAGCATGCCTGAAACCCCAGAATGTGTCCGGATATTCGGGATAAACCATGAGTATCTTCATTAATTTCACCTTATACCTTTTTACAAATTATTTGTGGCAGTAATTACGGCAGACAATAGCCATTTTCAAGGTATGCGGCTGCCCCGTCTGTAAATATATGAGGCGCATGAGAAATTTGAGAGATCATCACCGGAGAGGTGAAAAAGCGGATGTAGGGATATCCATAAAAATGGACCAGTCTGAACCCCCTGCCGGTTTCGTATAATCGGCAGTTTTCTCCCGGCAAGTCCTGTGGACCGCTGCTGACTGTACTTCCCCTGTTATTGAATGGTAAACCACCACTGTAATAATTGTAACACATCATATGGCATCTATGTAAATCGCTATGTTACCTATGGCCTGCGGTTTATCCACCTTAATGGCATATATATATCCGGATAAACATTAGTACCTGCTACTACAGCCGAGGTAGAAGGATCGACAGTGGGAAAACGTTGGCAGCATCGGAGGGCTTTGTCCCCACCTCTCGGGCATGAGCTAAGTGCCATTCGGCACTGGCAACGCGTAGGCAAAGCTTCCCGCTTCCATGATCTTGCCCCGTTTTCAGCGCCAATCAGTAAAAGAAAATCCTTGCGATCTCCTGTTTCTTATCACTATTATTGCGTAGTTAATAATGCTGATTTTTTTACCATTTGCTATTGACTAATCAAGAAAAACATGATATTTTGCTCTAACACTCTGCGCAAGATGATAATAACGTAATCAATAGTTGTGTCATATGCTAATATATCGCGTTTGAAGGACTGTAGGCTATCATAAATTAAAGGAAAAGGAGGATTAGATGAAGAAGATTATAGTAACAGCATTATTTGTTCTTCTGGTAAGCGTTTTAGTATTAGGTGGTTGTGCACGACCGGCTCCGTCTCCATCACCGACACCATCGCCGTCACCATCTCCGGCTCCATCGACCGAAGGCGTCCATCTGGTCATAGCCATGTGGGAAGGAACCGAGGGTGCTAACAGCCAACCGCTCAGAGATCTGGTTGCTGCATGGCAGAATGAAAGCAAGGGCAGAATCACTGCTGAGATCAACTACGGTGCAGTGATGGGAACGCCAGCCGAGCATTATGATCTTGCCGCTTCCGGAATAGCGGATGTTGCTTTTGTTATGACTTCGTATACTCCCGGCCTATTTCCAATGAGCGATGTCGCATACCTCCCCATAAGCAATTTCACACATGAGCAATTATCCGTCGCCGAGCACGAGCTTTATAATAGAGGCTTTCTGGATGATGATTTTGCAGATACGCATGTGCTTTGCTTTACCTGTACAGGGCCATACCAGCTGCATCTGGCCAAAGGAAAGGCGGTAAAAACGTTTGATGATATTAAAAATAAAAAAATTCGAGCTTCAGGCTCTATCCATACTGAAGTAGTTAAAAGCCTTGGCGGTATCCCGGTAGGCATGCCTGCGCCTGAGGTGTACACATCTCTCGATAAGGGAGTTATTGATGGTGCCTACATCCCCTGGGATTTCATCAAGTCCTTCAGAACAGAGTCAGTGGTAGGAAGTTTAACGGAGGTAAGCTTCGGCGCTTCCATGCAGCTCATTGTTATGAACAAGGATACGTATAACAAAATGCCTGCTGACCTTCGTGACGTAATTGATGAGGTAAGTCCGCAGTTTACGCGTTATTTCGGTATCGAACATGACAAATTAGTAGATGAAGCAAAAGAGCTTTTGAAGAATGCGGGTGGAGAAACCTACCAGTTTTCATCAGCTGATATGCAGAAACTCAGTGCAGCGGTAGCACCAATCTGGGATAGCTGGATTCAAGGAGATTCCGTAAGAAAACAGATGGTTGATGAATTAGGCCAAATACTTGAGGATATGGGTGTTAAGGATCCTCTGCTGGGTTATACACCCTGATAAACGCGGCGGGTTAATTCCACCTTATAATAGACAAGAGATACGGCAAATAATTGCACCGCTAAATTGCATACAAAGATATATGATGGCACTGTCCGCTCATGACAAAAGGACAGTGCTATCTATTATTTTTCATCCCGAAATCCTTTTTCCAGGTATTGCCCGCCCCGCAGGTGAGCTTGCGAAATTTCTACCTTGTAGCTTAATGGGAATGCTGCGATAGTCTCTCGTATAGTTTTGATCTCCATTTTCAGTGTAATCAAGCATTGGACTTCTCCAGCCGGGCGCTTTCCTCGTATGCAGATCATCCGTGGAAATCGCCACAACCACCTAGGCAGGCTGTCGATGAAATATAAAATACGGACTATATATGCCCTTTGCGAGGAGTCAACCTAAGGTTGATGCAGCGGCAATCTGCTCAAATAGCCTTTTAACCCTGCAACCGTCCAGCGCACCAATTACATTTGGGACAATGGGACAAAAGCTTTCGCGTTCTCCCTTTCCAGTGCTGAATGTCCCGTTTACATCTGCACAGGCAGAACCCGTCAATAAGCTGGAGATGTACGCCGCAGGTCCCTATTCCATCGAAAGAATCGGGATAATATCAAGAGATATGCAGTATGGATTATGTTGTTGAAAAATACTATTTCTTTGGTGTGATTTCAACACTGGTATAAATCAAATAATAAGAATTTTAAATACTCTTTTCCATATCAAAAGGCTTATTCAGTACCGCGGTTAATTTCTTTATAAGCCCGGTGTGCTAACAGGGTAACAGCACAAAGTCCCTGTGCTCCATCAGTAGAAATCCACCAGGCACACTTTTCTTGTTTACATGCTGTCACTGCCGAATCCGCGGCATGTTCATCTGAACTCATAAAACCGTTAGCCAGTATAGGACACATCATCGCATTTCTCCTGTCTTATGCTATTAAGATCGATAATAACATACTATTCAGATAATAAACATACATATACAGGCGGCGTGCAGGAATATTGGAAAGAGCAGAGCAGTAATGCCAAAGCCGCCAATGAGACATGGCATAGTCTTGATAACGCTAAGGCAACTATTCTGTTTTGCAGCCCGATAGCAGAAACATCTTTGCTGCAAATGATATGAAAGGATCTCAGCAGCGGAAAATGAGCGTTTTTCTCCTCATTTCATAGATAACCTTCTCTGATAATAGTCAGCTTGAGTTAAGGCCATCCGCGCTCTTGATAGCGTTTATCACCTTAAAACACAGGAGGAGGCAATGTGCAGCACTGAAAGCGGTTGCTGACTGCCGGCCTATCTCTTTCGTGCCCGCTCTTCCTGTATTCTCTGTTCTCTAACCTCGTCCCTTTCCTTGCGCGCCCGCTCCCTTGCCTGCCGCTGCTCTTCTCCCGCCACAAGCTGGGCTTCACGTTTGTCTGCCGCTGTTGCCTGTTTCTGCCGGTACGCCTGCTCACGCGCCAGGTCCTTCTGCCTTATGGCCTGATCTCTAGCCTGCCGTGCCATCTCCCCCTCAGCCAGCTTATGCGCCCGTTTGGCTTCTTTGGCCTGGTGTTCTTCCTCAAGCTTCTTCTCTTTGATCATCCGGGCAGATTCTATTGCAGCGCGATTCTGTGCCCTTTTCTGATCATTTCTGGTCTGTTCATTCGAATCCTCTACCATGATACCCCCCATTATTACCATTCACTATCTTTTAGTATGTCGAAAGCAAATACCCTTTTGCTCTTACTAGACACATCGAAAAAAATATCATAGTATTATCACTTCAGCTCGAAAAATACTATGAGTAGCAAAGAAAAACAACTTGCTTTCAGGCCTTTAATACTGAGACAACCCAACCAATCCACTCAAAACGCAAGATTTCCGCACTTATCGGGGTGGTGTGTACCCCCCTAGCCAACATCTTTTGTTTGGGCCCCGGGGCATTCTCATAAATACCGGAGAATTTTCTGTATGGCGTGAGCATATCGCTATCACTGAAAATAAAGAGCTTATTGCAATCACCCAGTTCCGCCAACGCAGGAGCCAGCTTGACCTGAGACCAGAATTTCAGAAATTTGTCCCAGTCTACTTTTACTTTCAGCTTGCGGAATCGTATTGCAAGTCTCCCGATAAGTATAACCGTCCATCTGAACCAGGGAAATGCTCTGTAATAGTGGTTATTGAGCAAGCGCTGTTGTACCTCATAGGGGCATGACAGTGCAACGATCGCCTTTGGCTTTACCTTTCCGGCAGCGAGAACGGATGCCAGAGCACCAAGACTATGCCCGATCAGCGCTATACGCGAACTATCTACTTCAGGTAAGCTCTCCAGCAATCGCCAGGCATCGATTACTTCTTCATCAATATTACCGGCTAAAAGACCTTCACTGGAACCATGACCGTGCATATCGAAGACAATAGCCGCAATGCCTTTGGCAACCAGGAGCGATGCACTGGATTCCATAACAGCCTGGTCAGCACCAAAACCGTGGCAGAGGACCGCACCAGGGACTTGACTGGTAGCGCTGGCATGCGCTGGTAACATGATCTTACCATATACCTTGGCGCCGCTTACAGAAAGAGACAAGAGGTATCTCATCTCTCTTTTTTGATGAAATGGCATGTCTGCGACCGGCAGTGCGGCATTATCAACGGTGCGTCCGGGATTATTCACAGGCAAATCTTCGCGCTATCAACCTGTCCCGGTCCAGACAATAATGAGATAAACAACGTATTATCCATTAATGTGAGGATATACCAATTCTAATTTTATGTCAACTTTTTTATGATACACAATCATCCGCAAGGGCTGGCGTTCATGAGAACGCTCAGCGTTATCAGACATTGGCCTTCTCCTTCTTTTCTTTCGAGTACCGAAGCTCCCGATGCAATCGGGAAGAACACGGACAAGGTCAAGAGCGATATGGGACTGATTTTCTTAGATTGTCAATAATAAATCCAGTTACAGAAATCAGCGGACGGTAAGCCTATAATATCTTCATTGACAGTCTATCACCATTATGTTATAAAACCATACCTTCTATTACAGGCAGAGACAATCAATATACTATCGGTTGAGAAAAGCCCTGTCCTGCATACTGACGGATTACTTTTTTAAACATACAATGGCAAACAACAATAAACAGACATCTGAGCAAGGTGATTGTTACCTGAAAACAGTTAAAGAATGCCTCGAAGCTTTTAAAACGAGTGAAAAAGGCCTTTCACAATCAGAAGCGCAAAAAAGACTCTCTCAATATGGTGAAAACCAGCTCATCACCTTGCGCAAGACTCCGGGATGGGTACAGTTTTTACTTCAATTTAAAGATGTCCTGGTCATTATTCTGATAATAGCGGGAACAGTTTCCTTTGCCATCAGTGATTTTCGCGGTGGATCCATTATGTTCATAATCGTGCTTGTCAATGCAGTTATCGGTTATTTTCAGGAGCATAAAGCTGAACGTATCATGGATACTCTCAAAAAACTGGTTCAATCTCCTGCTAAAGTATATAGAGAAGGCGAATTAATCGAGCTGTCTCAAACCAAACTGGTGCCGGGCGATATTATTTACCTTGAGGAAGGTGATAAAGTCCCCGCGGACATCCGTATTATTGAATCATTTAATTTGAAAACCAATGACTTTTCCCTCACGGGCGAATCTATGCCTCAGGAAAAAAATAGCGAGATGATCAAGAAGGTTTGTAGCCTGGCAGATCGCGATAATATGGCATTCCTTGGTACAACCGTCGCGACAGGGAATACAAAAGGGCTAATAGTAGAAACCGGTATGAGCACGGAACTGGGGAAAATTGCATGTCTGGCACAAGAAGAAAAGAAATCAAAATCTCCTTTGCAGCTTGAAATACAGTCTATTGCCAACAAAATCACTGTGTTTGCCATAATCATAGGTATCATGCTATTCAGCGTCACCATCTGGCAAGGGTTGGGAATAAATACGGCACTTATCCTGGCTCTTGGAATTGCCGTTGCCGTTGTTCCTCAGGCGCTCCCCATGCAGATTACAGTAGCATTATCAAACGGCGTAGCCCGTCTGGCAAAAAAGAATGCTGTCATTAAGAAGCTGTCTTCGGTAGAAACTTTAGGTTCGACAAATGTCATCTGCACAGATAAAACGGGAACATTGACAAAGAATGAGATGACCGTAAAATACATCTGGTTTGACGGCCATCAATATGAGGTTTCCGGGGTTGGCTATAAACCGGAAGGCGATATCCAGGGGCCTGACGGTAAAAAGTTGACGGAGCAACAGATAAAGAAACTGGAAATTATGCTTGATACGGCCACAATGGCATCAAATGCAGAGATACATAAGCCGGATAAAGATCATCCGGACTGGTATCCAGTTGGTGATCCCACTGAAGCCGCTCTAATAACCGTGTCCACCAAACTGGGCACTCGCTCGCCAGAAGAAGACGAGGAAAATCCGGAACTTCAAGAATTCCCCTTCGACTCCGAGCGAAAACGGATGAGCTCTGTTCGTCAATTTGATAACAAGAATGTCCTCTGCATGAAAGGGGCAATCGATTCCGTTCTGAAAGTGAGTAAATTCATTTATAAAGATGGCAAAGCTGTCAGGCTGACAGACAAGGATATTGAAATGCTCCAGTCGCTAAATGATGAATACTCAAAGAAAGCAATGCGTGTTCTGGCATTTGGGTTCAGGGAACTAAAAGACAATCAACATGATTATGACATGGATGATGTGGAAAAGAATATCACCCTCTTAGGTTTGATGGCGTTGAACGATCCGGCAAAGGAGGGTGTAAAAGAGGCACTTGCACATGCTCGTGAAGCGCATATTAAAACCTATATTATGACCGGAGACCATGCTATTACTGCGCAGGCCGTTGGAAAGCAGATTGACCTGTCACCCGGAAACGACCATGTCGCGGTAATTACAGGCGATGAACTCACTGAAATAAAAGACAAAGAGCTAAAAAAACTAATGGATGGTCAGCAACCTCTTATCTTCTCCCGGGTTTGCCCTGAGGATAAACTGCGCATTGTAAAAATGTTGAAAAGCAAAGGAGAGGTGGTGGCCGTTACCGGGGATGGGGTCAATGATGCTCCTGCCCTGAAAAGCGCCCACATCGGTGTGGCGATGGGAAGTATCGGCACTGACGTTGCCAAAGAAGCTTCTGAGCTTGTACTGCTGGATGACAGTTTTTCAACACTTGTATATGCGATACGAGAAGGCAGAACGATATTTAATAATCTCAAGAAAACGATAATCGCATCGTTGACCAGCAACATCGGCGAGCTGGTTATCGTTCTTTTGGGACTGGCCGGTGTAGCCCTTTTCGGCTGGCCGATCCCGATACTGGTTATTCAAATACTGGCTATCGACCTGCTGGCGGAGATTTTACCGCTTACCGCTCTCACTTTTGACCCCGGTGCATCTGATATTATGACTGCGCAACCACGTAAAAGCCATGAACATATTTTAAATAAATATTCACTATCTGAGATTCTGATTTTCGGGATTCTGATGGGGGCCTTCGGTTTTATTAATTTTGTGCTGTTCATGGAGCGTACGGGGGCTGAACTTACAGCAACTCATATGCTTTACTCGAGAGCTACTACCTTGAGTTACGCAACCATTGTTTTCTGCCAGTTTGCCAATATCTTATCGAGAAGATATGCTTATGATTCATTTTTCAGCCTCAGCTTTTTCAGTAATAAGAAGATACTCTGGACCATAATAATATCGATCGGATTGACTCTGACAGCTATATACACTCCTTTCATAAACAGGTTTCTGGGATTTTCCCCACTGGAATTCATTGATTGGGTCTGCGTTCTGGTTGCGGCAACTATCTTTTTATTGACTCACGAAGCTCTTAAAGTTTTCAAACGCGCAAGACGAAAAGCCATCGCTTGATCTGCTCAAACAAAACACAAATTTGTAACATAACTACAATGTGAAGTAATGAATTATATCCCGTTTAAGGGGCATCATCTGCCTAACGCGACGCTCATTAGAGATTTGCCCAAGATGACAGCATGTAGCTTTAAAATGAAGATGCTCATTTCTAGATGCTGCTTGCCTGCAGGCCGTCTCCAAAACAAAACATAAATAATAGAATGAGGGTAGATGATACATAGGAAAAGTATACTTGTGGACCTCGATGTGATATAACCATATTTATCTAAGGAGTAAAACAATGAGTAAGCTTAATAAGAAAAAACATGCCAAGAACGTGCATCAAAACAAGTATGCTGACGAGCATAAGGGGAAGGGTAAAGGAGACAAATAGCAGAAATAGTAAGAAGGATTAAGGGAACTTTGCAGGTGCTGTCTGCCCACGGGCAGCCCTACAATTTAGCTCAATTTCTATGTGCCGCCTGCTTTCGAATAGCCCTCCGATACTTTCAACTTGCAGCTTAACAGGAATGCTGCGATAGATTCTCTAATAGTCGTGAGCTCTTTATACTCAGTGTAATCAGACATTGGCCTTCTCCTTATTTTCTTTCGAGTGCCGAAGCTCCCGATGAAGTCGGGAAACACGGACAAGGTTAAAGGAAATACATTTATCACCATAAATCTTCATGCAAGGCATATCTATTTTCATTTTATAGTAGTATACTTACTAATAAATACTTATTTCTATCGCAAGAAAGGAAATATTTTTCATGCCAAAAAGTAAAAGTAACGTTTATGCTATTATTGGTTTTTGGGCATTTATCCTTGGCCTTGTGATTGCCGTAATCGCGGGTTTAATCCAACCTCAAACTCCCGTGATGTTTATTATTCTGATCATTTTGGGGATTATTATTGGTCTGCTCAACATAACCGGCAAAGAAATTATGCTTTTCCTTATTGCAACAATTGCCATTATTATTATGGGAAATGTCTTCATTTATTTTAATGTGCTCGACATCGGCAAAATTCTCAGCGGTATCATGACTTATCTGGCTGTCTTAATGTCGCCTGCCGCTATTATCGCTGCGATTAAAGCGCTGTGGTCAGTTGGCAAGCCCGGGGATTAGTTTCAGGGCATGTAAAAAACAAAGGAGTGGTAAATCATGGCTGCAAAATTTGAGCTCTACAAAGACAAAAAAGGTGAATTCCGATGGAGGCTGGTAGCATCTAACGGACAGTCTATTGCCAGTTCAGGAGAAGGATACACTACTCTGGCAAGCGCAAAGGCCGGCATAGAATCCGTCAAGAAAAATGCGCCCGCAGCTGAGATAAAAGAAGTCTAAAGCCATATGAATGCGTTGGGAGCATTCCCGGTGAATCAGGGCAAATAGCAGCGCGTATGGTTGGCGATATGGGTAAACCCCGAAGGCAGTTGCTATTAGCTTTATAGTAATTTTACTTAAAAACAGGTGGCAGACTGGATCAATCAGGCTGAAATCCCCCCCCCTCGCGTCATGCAGTAATAGATGAGAGAGGTATATGGCCTTGCTCAACTCAAATAATGAGGGGATAGTCCTGCAATTGGTAAGTAATACGGCGGCCACATAGCTGATCGGCCTTATGCCGGTGGTTTATATGCCTTTGAAAGATAACGGGTTCTTTAAAACAGAAATAATCATAGTAATTTATTTAAGGAGAATGATATGTCCATTTCAAGAACAACCGAAGTTAAATCATCTTCAGCTATCAGCTTTGATGATGCCATGAAGAAAGGCCTTGCCCGAGCCCGCAAGACTTTGAGGAACGTCAAATCAGCATGGATCGAGAATCAGGAGGTTGTACTGGATACCAAGGGAGAGATAACCGAATATCGTGTCCAGATGAGAATAACTTTTCTGCTTGACGAGTAATTCCACATCAAGTCCGCACTGAGGGATTTTATTCCAGGTGCTGCCTGCTCCACAAGCTGCCCCATAATTCAACGGTAAATTCCTGTTCTGAAGATAGATTACTACTTTGATACGGCCGATTGGTACAGGCGGCACGTAGTGAAATCTACTTTCCATGGTGTGGCCGGAACATCTCTAAGGCTACTAAACGCTATCCTTCCCAACCACCAAAGTAAGTCCTTTTGTAGACAATATTTTTACTTTATCACCAGGCTTTAAATCTTCAACGGAATCGGCACTCCACAATTCGCCACGAACTTTGACCATGTACTGTGCATCATTCAGAGGTCCTAATTTTGATACTACTTTAGCTTCCTCGCCTATAAAGCCTTCGACACCATATTCATAATTATTCTTCATGCAAAGACTATAGCAGAGATTGCCTTACTTGAGCAAGATTGTCAGCCATTCCGTGTATCCGGGAGTTAAGTCCGCTACGATATTAATCAATAAGCTTTCTAAGAAATCAGACATTGGCCTTCTCTTTCTCTTTTTTCGAGTACTGCCTGTCCCGAAGCCGAAGGTCCCGAAACAATCGGGAGAATCGGGACGAGAGGATAGTCTCAAACAAGAACAAGGTCAAGAGGAATGTGGTAGGTACAATAAGCATATCAAAGAAATTCATAAGTTAATCTATTGCACTAAATTTAACAGGTCATTCAATAAGAAAGATTTCACCGAATTCTTACCGTATCTTCACGGAAATTTCACACAGCAGTTTTAATATTAACTATAACAGCAGTATAAAAACAAAAAAGGAGGAACACAGAGGTGAAGAAGCTGTTAAGAATAGGTATTCCTGTCCTGATCGCATTTATGTTAATGGCAATCGGAGGTTTAGTAGTATTATCGACCGATACGGTCAAGGCGGATGACGAAGACACGGCAGTAACCGTTAATGAAGAGGCGACGCCCGGAAATGGGTGTAACTGCACGGATAATTGTCCCAGATACGGGCTTAACGGAGATTGTCTGCATGAGTGCGACGGCGAATGTGACGGCGAATGTGACGGCAATTGTTACGGACGCAATGGTGCCGGTCTTTCAAAATGTGACGGGAACTATGCCAACTATGGGTTCTCTCGTGAGCGTTCAAGAAGGCTTGCCGGTAAAGGTTTATGCGGAGAGCAAAGCAGCGGTTGTGGCTATGGTAACTGTCTCCAAGAAAACAATTGAGGATTGTTAAATACCACTATTCGCTCAATTGGTAAAACTCATACTAACCTAACAGAGAAGAACACCTGTCGTCGGGGAGGAAGTCAGGCTTCGTCCCCGACATTTTTTATGTTACAATCAAGCCTGGATGCGTATAAGAGAGAAGAGATGTCGCCACGTAAAATATTGATAGTTGATGACGAATCCAAGGTATTACAGTTAATCAAAACATACTTTGAAAAAGCGGACTATATAGTTTACCTGGCTGGAGACGGCCAAAAAGCTATCGAACAGGCGCAGCTTTATAAACCTGATATCATGATTCTTGATCTGAATTTGCCGGGAATAGACGGACTTGAGGTATGCCGGACGATCAGGAAGACCTCACAGATGCCTATAATTATGCTAACAGCACGCGATGATGAACTAGATAAGATAGTGGGGCTTGAGCTTGGCGCCGATGACTATGTAACAAAGCCTTTCAGTCCACGCGAGCTGGTTGCCAGAACAAATGCGGTCATGCGCAGATATCGGGAAGAGCCGATTAACAAAGGTGATCTCATCGTGGGAGATATCAGACTTAGTCCTGCAAAGCATCAGGCAACTTTTGCCGAACAAATACTCAATCTGACTGCATCGGAATTCAAGTTGTTATCCGTCCTTGCTGAAAACCCTGATATGGTATTCAGCAGAACACAACTTATGGATATGGCCTTCGACGTTTCATTTCAGGGCTATGAACGTACCATAGATGCCCATATTAAAAATATTAGACACAAATTGTATAAGGCTGCCCCTGATAAACATAATCCGCTAGTCACAGTTCGAGGAGTGGGATATAAGCTGGAAAAATGCGACACCTTTATATAAAACTAGCCATTGCATTTGCTATTGTTTCCCTGATAAGCACAGGAATTATCGCCTTTTGGGTACATAATTCCGTCCAGAGCGAATTCATCACCTACTGCCAGAGAAACTCCCAGGGGCAAACATCTGCTGATTCCTGGTGCTCCCCAAATATGCGCGCTGGCTGGAACGCCAAAGATATGATGTCACGCATGGGAGCAGCAGAACAATTGTTTATTGAATCTTTTAACAGATATCTCTGGCTCGCTGCACTGTTCTCGCTAGTGACCGCTATTATCGCAGGCTTCCTATTAAGCCATTTTATGACTGGTCCACTCAGACAACTTGCAACTGCAACACGAAAAGTCGCAGCCGGCGATTTTACCCCGCGTATAACAAGAATAACAAATGATGAAATTGGTGAGGTCTCATCTACCTTTAATATGATGACGGAACAACTGCAGAAGAAAGAGACCAGCCGCAAGCAATTGCTGGCAAACATTGCTCATGAGCTGCGTAATCCGCTCAGTATTGTTCAGGGCAATCTGGAAGCATGGCGTGATAATGTTATATCGCCTACACATGAACAGATAAGCTCCGTATATGATGAGACTGTGTTACTTGCGCGTCTGATTACGGACTTAAAGGAACTTTCACTCGCTGAAGCGGGGCAAATCACTCTCCATCAGGAATCAGTAAACATCAGTGAACTGGTGAATGACTTAATCAGCAATATACCGGCTTTTTTTAGTGAGAAACATATTGATGTCATAGCAAATATCCCCTCAGATCTACCCTATGGCTTTGCCGATGAAGGACGCATACGTCAGGTACTGCGCAATTTGCTTGATAACGCTCTGCATTTCACAACAAATAATGGGATAATAACGATCAGTGCAGTTGCTCAGCAAGATTGGCTTAAGTTATCAGTTTCAGACTCGGGTAGTGGTATCGCACCCGAGGATATGCCTTATATTTTCGATCATTTTTACAAGGCTGACCGAGCAAGAACAAGAGGCTATAGCGGTACCGGGATAGGGCTGGCTCTAGTCAAACAGCTTGTCGAGCTCCACAAAGGCAGAGTATGGGTAGAAAGTCAGCCTGGAGTGGGCAGCATATTTTATTTCACCATACCTTCAGTATAGTGCTTCGATTATTAGCCGGTGCCGATGGGCGATTTTATACATCATTTCTGTACAAACTGGCACATAAGTGATCCTCCGGAACTTCCACCTTGCAGCTTAACAGGAATGTTGTAATAGCCTCTCGTATAGTGGTGACCTCTTCATTATCAATGTAATCAGACATTGGCCTTCTCTTTCTCTTTTTTCGAGTGTCGAAGATCCCGTCAGGTCAGAACGCGAGAGAGTATATTTCGGAGATCCCGAGGCAATCGGGGAGAACCCGGACAAGGTCAAGAGGAATGTGGTATAGATTTTTATAGCTAAAATTGAATATTTCATTCAAGGTCTTACATAGCCATACCCTGAATCGTAATAGATAAATTTTTTTTATATTTAAATAATACTCTACTTATAGTATAATAACGCGTATATCAAATCTTGTCTTCGGAGTTATCCAATAGTCCAATATCCTAAAAATAACAAAATGAATGACAACAAAGAACTTCGTTTAACGGAAACAGTAAGCGGCGCAGGGTGAGCCTGCAAAATTGGGCCAGGGGACCTGGCTCAAGCGCTTTGCGGCCTGCCGCTCATATCTGATCCAAACCTTATTGTAGGTATGGAGAGATCTGAAGATGCTGGTATCTATAAATTGAGCAATGAACTGGCATTAGTACAGACTGTAGATTTTTTCACCCCGGTTATCGATGATCCTCACACCTTTGGTCAGATTGCCGTTGTTAATGCATTGAGTGATGTATACGCTATGGGAGGAAAACCACTTACCGCCATGAATATTGTTTGCTTCCCTGTGAAAAAGATGAACATGTCTATCTTGCATGAAATCTTAATTGGCGGACTGGAAAAGTTAAGAGAAGCGGAAGTAGTACTGGTTGGTGGGCACAGTGTGGAAGACAACGAGCTTAAGTACGGACTATCAGTCACCGGCATTATTCATCCGGCTAAAGTGCTGCTAAATACTGGAGCAAAGTCAGGTGACAGGCTAATACTTACTAAGGCGCTTGGTACTGGCATTATTAATACCGCAATCAAGGGGGGGATGGCAAACGATGATGCGGTTTCGAAAGCAATCGAGTGTATGATTACGCTCAACAGGACAGCATCGGAACTAATAAAGAGCGTAGAAGTTCATGCATGCACTGATATTACCGGATTTGGCCTTCTCGGTCATGCCTGCGAGATGATCGAAGGTACTGACGTGGGCATAGTCTTGGACTCTTCATCAATTCCTCTTCTCCCCCGGACAAAAGAATATGCACACATGGGGCTAATTCCAGGGGGCACTATACGTAATCGGGACTATCGCATTGACATGATAGAACAATCCTCTAATATATCAGATGAAGAACTGCTCATTTTATTTGATGCCCAAACTTCAGGCGGGCTGCTCGTTTCCGTACCTGAATCAGAAGCAAAAAATCTGGTAGCAGCAATGCATCAGCAAGGCATTAAGGATGCAGCTATAATAGGGGAAATAGTTGATATGCCAAAAGGGAAAATAATTGTGGAGTAAGTAGTAATTGATTGATCTTACCATTCCCGGTAGAGGACAAATCAGAGTTAACCGTCTGGTACTGGATTTGAACGGGACCATAGCTCTCGATGGCAATATAATCAAGGGTGTTCGAGAAAAACTGAAGTTACTGGGCGAGTTGGTTGACATCATATTGGTAACAGCAGATACAAAGGGCAAAGCACATGAATTGGGGAGAAACCTCAATGTTGAGGTACACAGGATACACCCAGGTGATGAAGGGGTTCAGAAGCTCTTACTGGTACGCAAACTAGGAAAAGAAACGACTATATCCATTGGTAACGGTTCTAACGACGCATTAATGCTTAAAGAGTCTATTCTTGGAATCTGCGTAGTGGGTCAAGAAGGTGCAGCCGCTGAAGCTGTAGCAAGCTGTGATGTGGCGATATGTGATATTAATGCTGCAATTGATCTGTTGCTCAACCCTGATCGGCTTATCGCAACCATGAGGAAATAGTTAATCTCCGTCTTTTGTGAAGTTGACTCTTCAAATAATCAAAAACATTCTGGTAGCCCGCATTGGAAGGATTCCGAACTCGTGTTTGAGAAGAAAAGCCTAATTCCAGCTCTGCAACAACTCCTTATTTCGCTTTTCTAGGTGCCGCCTGCTCGCAGGTGGTCCTATAACCTGGACCTGTATGGTATAGTTTATCCGTGAAACGCAGACACTCATTGCTCAATGCCCCAGATTCATTGAATTTTATCACGACAACCATTCTGGATTTGAATTTGATCCGTTGATAATCAATGGATTTTAAACCGCTTTTACCCTGCCCGATACCTGACCCCTCAAAATGATTTTCGTGTTTTATTTTCATTGGTACAGTAAGGGGGAACAGAGGCCTCTACTTTATCCGGCTCTTATCAATAGGGTAAAATGAGCATTAAAATCATATACATTGAGGGTGATATGTTACTTTACGAGATTAAAGTCCAGCTACAGGATATCGAGCCTCAGATCTGGAGGCTGCTACGGGTAAGACCACAAACGAGCTTAGCGAGGCTTCACAAGATCATCCAGAAAGCCATGGGATGGAGCAATTCACATCTTCACCTGTTTGAGATCGACGGCAAGCCCTATAGTGATGGCAATCCCGAATGGGACTTCAACGTCCGGGACTATAGCGGCATGAGACTGGACGGGATATTCACGGAAAGAAGGACTTCTTTTGTTTATGAATACGACCTGGGCGACGGTTGGCGACATACTATCGCTCTGATGAATACCATAGAAGGTGCTAAAGGTGAGAAGATCGCCTGCATCGCCGGAGCCCGGGCCTGCCCGCCGGAAGACTGCGGTGGTGTTCCCGGCTATTACCACCTGTTGGAAGCTCTGGCAGACCCGAAGCACGAAGATCACGATATGATGCTGGACTGGATAGGCAGCGGGTATGACCCGGAAGCGTTCGATGTTGAAAAGGTAGATCGGGCACTCAAGCGATTACGATAATAACTTTTAAAGCAGGTAAAACTTTGGGTATCTTATTCATACCATGCTATATACCTGTAAATGGTACGGAAAAGAAGTAGAAAGCGCCAAAGATAACTGCAATTCCTATGATATAGACGCTCACAATGGTAATTAAAGTTTTGCCGCTATCCAATGGCGGAAGCGTACCCTTTTTCGGGAGAAAAGGCACGATGAAAGGTATGTTTCTTTGATACGCAAAATATATAATCCCGAAGCTTTTTTTTAAGTTTCCTTCCTCATGCCATGCGATTAAGATCATAACATATACAAGCGTGAACCAGAACAGGAAATCCAGGTAATAGCAACCCCACAATGCGAACCCTAGAGCCCATAAGATTATTCCCAGATGCTGAGGATGTCTCATGGTAGCATAGAGGCCGTAAGTTACAAGGCGTTTCCGCTTGGCACCTGCAATAACCTGCGTCAATCCAACGGCTGTGATTGAGATACCGAGGGCGATGAGAGCAGGCACGAGTATATCTTGTAATGGTTCGCCACGAATGGGCAAATAGCCTGCCCTGCTAAGTCCCAACCATTTTTCCAGAGGCTGTAACGGTAATACTAAAGGCAATATAAGCAACCACGACCCGGACATACTGAGGATGAATTGTCCGGCGAGAGCGGCATAACTTATCGCCGTACCGAAAAGTGCGACCAGCTTTACTGACTTCCCCATCACGGTGCTAAACAGCAATAACGCAAGCCCGATCACAAAGGGAAAGAGCACCAAGGCCAGTACCCATAATCGCCTTTCATCGCCTACCGCTAATCTTTCATGGAAGATACTTTCGAGGCCGAGAGCAGATTGACCCAACCGGATAATCAAATAGATTAACACAGCAAGCAGAAAAACAATTAACCAGGCTGCAACCTCAGATAATGCCCGTTTCATAAAAATACACCCTATTCTCGTATACTCCCTATAATACCGTTTTAAACAAAGGACTGTACAGCATCCGCACAGCCATTTGTAACCGTTTCATTTCCTTGTTTCCAGTTGGATTGAATCACAACAAGTATTATTATTTCCAACCTCCATGCCACCAGCCCTTATCACCTGCCTCGTTCTTGGCAACGATAGACATATCCAATGGTTTTGTCGTGAAGGGATTAAACATCGTACCATCCTTTTTCGTGAACTGCATGGAGCCTACCGTATACGTTGAATTTGCCTCAATGATAGAAGCCTTAAGTTTGTAATCCGAGTTGAGGTAGATAGTAATATCATTCCAGTCGAAGGCATCATTGTTGGTGATGGTGAATTGACCGTCGTTGTAAGTGACCACAGCCGATAACTTCAATTCCTCGGTATCGCTGCCACTGCCGCCGATACAAGTTTTCTAGGTGCTGCCTGCCCACAGGCAGCTCTATAATCCAGACCAATATGATATAGTAAGGCCGTGAAACGCAGGCGCTCATTGCTAAATGCCCCCGGTTCGACGAGTTTTATCACCACAACAACTGTAGAT
>CAZFIM010000010.1:16414-51115 GCA_964519615.1 uncultured Dehalococcoidales bacterium | reverse complement strand
ATGGCTTTAGTCCTGTTTCTCAATTGTGAGCGCTCGTCCTGACAGGTAGCGACTATACCTGTCGGGATATGTGTGAGACGTACTGCAGTTGTGACTTTATTAACGTTTTGTCCGCCGGCACCGCCGCTGCGGAAAAAATCCATTTTAATGTCATCAGGATTTATCTTAATATCGATATCCTCGGCTTCAGCCATCACTGCAACTGTAGCGGTAGATGTATGAATGCGACCCTGTGCCTCAGTTTTAGGCACACGCTGTACTCTATGAACACCTCGCTCGTATTTCAGATGCCCATAGGCACCTTTACCCTTGACCTCGAAGATAATCTCTTTAAAACCACCTAACTCAGTTTCATTACAATCGATAATCTCTACCTGCCATCCCTTGTCCTGGCAATATCTACTGTACATTCGGAAAAGATCGTAGGCAAAAAGCGTTGCTTCTCCACCACCTGTGCCGGCTCTGATTTCTACAATGGCATCTTTATCCTCATTAACGTCTTTGGGCAGTAACAACAGCTTCAATTCTTCAGTTAGCTCTTCTCTTTTCCCCTTCAATCTTTCAAGTTCTTCTCTAACAAGCTGGGTCATATCAGAATCCAGACCGTCATCGAGCATTTTTTGCGTGTCTTCCAGCGACTTACTTGTGGACAGGTAGCTATTGTACTTTTCTACGATATGCTCCAATCCTGCCTGTTCCTGGGCCAGATGCTGAAGTTTTTCGTGATCCGAGGTAATTTCGGGCTGAGCGAGCATGTTACCTAATTCGTTATATCTTTCTTTAATTGAATTTAATCTATCGAGCATGGCAATTCTCTGTGTGTTGATTATAGCATACGTTCGGGTATCACATTAAATGTCTGTGGAAAGTGTGAGCTGTGATATCAAGTTACTCCCTGGCTAATTTGGATACAGCTTTCGCATATGCTTTTACGATATCATAACGGCGTAAGCATCCAAGCAAGACGGATGGGGATTTTCTATCTATAACAGGAATTCTTCCGACTTCGCTGGTCCCCAATTTATGAACGACATCATGTAATGTTTCGTCAGGATAGGCGGTAATGAGGCTGGTGGTAGCTATATCGGCGATCGTGAGACCTTCAAGGTTTTCATTCATTTTAGCTTCAATGTCGGAGAGAGTGATCATGCCTTTTAGCCTATTTTTCTTATCCACCACCGGAAAGCCGTGATGTTTGCTGCTGGTAAAAATGTTAACAGCTTCAGCAAGCGGCATATCGAATGGTAATGTAGGGAAATCACGGGTCATTACTTCATCTACCCGGACTTTCTCCAAAAGGTCTATTTCTTCCTGGGCATGTACGTTAATACCGCGGTGAAGCAGTTTTTCGGTGTAAATACTCTCGCGGTTAAGTCTACGGGCAATAAGCGTGCTGACTACAACAGTAAGCATCAAAGGCAGCATAATGGCATAATCACGCGTCATTTCAAAGAGTATGATTATTGCTGTAATCGGTGCGCGCGCAACGGCAGAAAAGACGGCAGCCATACCAACCATGGCATATGCTTCCGGATCAGCGACTACATTTGGGAATATACGCATGACAAGATGACCAAAAACGCCTCCGAACATTGCTCCCATAAACAGACTTGGGGCAAAAACACCCCCGCTGCCGCCGCTGCCCAATGTGATAGAAGTAGCAACGATCTTGAGCAGGAGGAGAGTAAGCAGCATAATCTCGACACTGCTGAATGTTGTATTCCCTACCGTTAAAACCATAGGGATTGATTGACCCAGCAGTACCGATTCCATCCCATCGTATCCCACGCCAAAAAGATAAGGACTATAAAGACCCATCAGACCGATGAGAAGACCGCCGATAGCAGGTTTGTAGTAGTCAGGAATATGTATGATATCAAAGAGATGCTCAAATTTATAGATGACTTTTATAAAAAGAACACCCACAAATGCACAGGCTGCCCCCATGATAAAATAGAGTCCGAGTTCACTATAGCTATTCAAAGTGTAGTGTGGAACGTTAAAAGATTGTAAATTGCCCAAAAATGCATGCGCTATCACATCTGAAATAACAGAACTCATAACAACAAAGCCAAAATGGCGTGTAAACATTCTGCCCAGTATAACTTCATGTGCAAAAAACACACCGGCAATCGGAGCATTAAAGGTTGCTGATATTCCTGCGGCCGCTCCACAAGCTACCAAACTTTTCATCCATTCCTGAGAAAGATGAAGTCGCTGTCCAAGAATTGAGCCAAGTGTAGCGCCAATTTGTACGATGGGACCTTCACGGCCAACGGAGCCACCACTGCCGATCGTTATGGATGAGGCTAGAGTTTTTACGGCAGCGATACGTGCGCGAATACGCCCCCCACGATTTGCCACAGCATCCATTACCTCCGGAACCCCGTGACCCTTTGCCTCTCGAGCTCCTGTAAAATAAATAAGCGGCCCTACTATGAGGCCGCCGATTACGGGAAGTATAATGACATAATACTGTCCCATGAAGGAAAGTATTTGTTCGCCGCTAATAAAAAGAAGGTCGTGAAAGAAGCTTATTAACCATCTGAAGGCCACTGCTCCCAGACCGGCGCAGATTCCTACAATAATTGCCAGAGTGGTTCCGAAAATGAATTCAGAACTGCGAAAGCGCTGAATAAGTGGGTTTAACCAAGGAACAGAGATTTTATTCATTGATTACTGAAATACTTCGCCTTGCCATACGGTATTAGAATTGCCTGTATATCAAGAACTATTCTACCAAGAGAAGCGATCGTCAATCAAACGCTGTTATAGAAAAATTCATGATACCTGGTTCATTGCCGTCTAAGATAATACCAGGTAAACAGCACCGCACAAATTATCGCAGCCAGCACCAGAATTACAGCAACCCAGGAAAGAATCATAACGCGCCCGGGCATGGAGATTATTTCTATTTGATTCGTATTAGACCATGCACTCTTGATGCCACGGTTATCGATGTTCATGACCCTCCAGTAATAGAGGCCTTTGGGAAGCATCTCACTGGCACTGAGTGTATAACTATTAGCATCATGTATTTCTTTTTCTAAAACCGGTTTTGAAAAATCGTTTCTGTCTGAGATTTGCAGGATGTATGTGGCATCTTGAATTCCGCCTCCCTTCCAGTGAAACGTTATATCAGGTGAACGCGGATAATCTACAGGACTACCGCTGAAATAGGAAAAAACACCGGCCAGATATTTGAAGCCGCTGACGATAACCGATCCTACAGAGTTAAACAGGGTATAAGAGCTACCATCAGCAGGAGCAAGCAATGATAACTCGACATTCGTTGTTCCTTCCAGTGTAAAATTTGCCTGGCCAGTATGGCCGTCATTTCCGTTTGCCGTTATAATGTGGTCAGCGGAGGAATTCTGCGGCGCCGTTATTAAAGTATTGAAACTGCCTTTATTGTTTGCACTGAGAGTATCATCAAGAATAGTGTCGTCCCATTTGAGAACGATAGATTCACCGCCGGTAAAACCCATACCGCTCACCTGAATACGTGTTCCCGGTTTACCTTCGGAAGGCTCGCAAATAAGGCCAGGTATTACTTCAAATTCATATTCGGGGAAAGTGCCTTTAGGTGTAAAGCTGCTCCCGTATAATACCAGAGTATGTTTTCCTGCCGTAGTTTCAGGAACAAGAATAGTAGGCCTGTATTTTCCATCGTGCAGGGTATCGCCGTGAGGGCGCAGCCCTCCATCACATAATATACTGCCGTCTGCTTCTGCCCTGATATTCATAAAAAATATATTGTCATCCCATGCCAGTGAGATACCGTCTTCATTATGCCGGAATCCCCATGCTTCTATTATCATTTGGGTCCCTACAGCTCCAGAACGCGGTTCCAGCGTCATCCATGGAGATACTATCAGTTCGATTCCATTGACTTCAGATTCGCTTGTCGTACCGCCAAAGGCGTTTATAGTACGTATCCCTGCATATTCATCCGGCACAGTATACTGAGCGGTCCACGTACCATCCGCATCCGCACTAATGGGTGAGAGCAGTATCGGTTTACCATCTATGGCTATTGTGATGCCCTGTTCTTTACTCTGAAATCCCTTACCGCTAATCGTGATAGGAGTCCATTCTCGCGCGACATCAGGATAACAGTGTATTTCAGGTAATACATTAAAGTTGGTTGTTATGTTATTGGCTTCCCAGTTACTGTCATCAGCAACACGTAAAGTATGCTGTCCTTTAGAGGCATTAGGTACCGTGATTTCGTAATTAAATACACCATCTTTTGAGATGGGTATATCTTTTTCCAGCATACGGTCATCCCAGTATATTGTTGCCATTGCACCGGTAAAATCGCTGCCTGAGACAACAATAATAGAACCGACAGATCCCTCCTCAGGATTGAGCGCCAGACTGGCAGCATGAACAGGAGAAGAGGAAGAGGCCAACATAGTCACAGGTGTAAAACATAATATAGCAAGCAGAAAACATATTTTTATATACTTCATAGATGCTACCATTCAAGTTAAAGTTCTTTTGATACCGGCTTTTGCAGTTCTGTTTGTATAATAGGTTAGTGTAATTCTGGTAAAAAATCAAAAAAAATAACACAATTACAGTATGCAGATATGGAAAGAGTAACAAATCGATAGTACTTTTATAGTGTAAAAAAGAAATTAATAATCTTCTACGGGATGAAAAATAATTAAATAATAAAAGTTGACAGACTATAGGGCTGCTTGTTAGACTTCTATATTGATGGCCCCGTGGTGTAGCGGTTTAACATGCCACCCTGTCACGGTGGAGATCGTGGGTTCGAATCCCATCGGGGTCGCCAGTCTCAGCTAAACAAGCAAGCTTCTGTAATATTTATATTCATTTTAAGCCGCTACCGCAACACGTGACTGCTCTTTCCATACGCGGGCGCTTGACAACAGCCGGTCAGCTCCATCTACCATAGGTTGTCCAGCCTGTTTTGAACCCAGCATAGCGGCCAGTTCTTCTATCCGGCTGTCCCCTTCAATGGGCTGAATTATGGTTACCGCTTTACCACCGGAGGTATCCTTGATAAGCTTGATATGCCTGTCTCCGAAACAGGCAATCTGTGGAAGGTGGGTGATGCACAGAACCTGATGCTCCGCTGCAAGAAGAGCAAGTTTTTTACCCATGATGTCACCGCTGCGTCCACCCACCCCACCATCTATTTCATCAAACACAAGCAGGGGAATGGGATCGACTTTATTAAGAGCACTTTTAAGAGCAAGCATTATTCGGCATGTTTCGCCTCCGGATGCGATTGAACTTAAAGAACGCATCGGTTCGCCGGGATTGGTGCCAGCCATAAACTCCACCTGGTCTATTCCGTTTACCGAGCAGGAAAAATATTTGCCACCAGCCGATGGAATACCATTTGTATCTAACTCCCGCTTTAAAGCAATATCAAACCTTGCATGAGGTAAGCCCAGATCAGCCATTTCACTATTAATGAGAACCGTCAGTGACTTGGCTGCTCTTCTGCGGTTGAGTGATAGTTCCTCTGCCATCCTTCCGGCTTCAGATTTTAACTGTTCGACCTTCTTCTCGCAGGCCTTGATGTGTTCCGTACGGTTTTCTATTTCCTGCAGTTCACTGATGGCATTATAGTAAAAGGCTAAAACTGCCTCCAGGCTGCCTCCGTATTTACGCTTTAGCGTATTGAGAAGATGGAGACGCTGGTCTATCTGTTCAAGCTGTTCTGCATCCGCTTCAATGGTCTCACTATAATTACGTAAATCACGGGCCGTATCCTCCAAAGTAGATATAGCTTCTTCCAATTTACCACGCGATGCGGAGAGGAGAGCGGTATCATAACGCAGCCCCTTAAGGGATATAAGCGCTTCATGAATAAGTACGGTAGCAGATTTATCGTCACTGTAGAGACAGCTGTAGGCAGCCATGCAGCTTGCCTGCAAGACTTCTGCGTTCATAAGCGCATCACGCCTCTCCTGCAACTGTAAATCCTCATTACCGGTAATGGCGGCATTATCTATCTCATCAGCCTGAAATCTTAGCAAGTCCTGCCTTCCATCACGTTTATCGGCGTTGAGCGCACAAAGCTCTGACTCCGCCTGACGCAATTCAGCCAGCTTCTGTGAAAAAAGTAAACGCTCTTTGTTTAGCCCGCCGTGTGCATCAAGAACCTCGAGTTGTCTATGTACATCGAGAATTGAAAGCGTATCGGTCTGGCCGTGTATATCGATCAAATGTTTGCCTATATTGCGCAGAAGGGAAAGAGGCACCACACGACCGTTAATACGCGCAACAGAGCGACCCTGCTGCTGGATTTCTCTTGATATAATCAGCATACCATCAGACTCAGGTTCAATATCACTTTCTTTAAATTGTTCATGCAGACATTCAGTAGTCTCAGGAGTAAGCCAAAATACACCTTCAACCCTTGCAGACGCCGTCCTGCTCCTTACGAGGGCTGTATTGGTGCGCGCGCCAATGAGCATGGTAAGAGCGTCCACCATAAGGGATTTGCCCGCACCCTCCTCACCGCTCAGGATAGTAAGCCCTTCTTCCAGCTTAAGATGAATATCTTTAATAACGGCAAAGTTTTGAATATGCAACTCACTTAGCATTAAAATTTCTCCCGTTCTTGCTCTTTCCTTGATTAAGTAATAAAACAAGTGTGCTAAAATTATATAGAACGCATGTACTAATTGTCAATACCTTGTAGAAAAAATTGAGTATGAGGATTATAGGGTATATCTATGTAAAATTTTCAGACGCGCCGCCAGCCCGCGACGGCAAGTATCGCAAGTCCAACGCCCGCAATTACCGCCCCGATCCAGCCAAGCAAGCTCAAGCAGGTAACAATAACACCGGCTATAATAATTCCGCAAAAAATAGCAAAGAAGGCATACCAGAACCGTATGCCCATAAGAAAAGCAGCGATAGAACCTGTCCAGGCTCCTGTAATAGGCAAGGGAACAGCGACAAATAGGATGAGGCCGATACGCTCGTATTTACGTATAAACTCGCTGCGGACGCGAGTATGTACAAGTACCCAATCCATAAGCTTTTTACCCGGTTCAACCTTGCTTATCAGTTTTGCCAGAATATCGAAGAAAAGCAGTAAAATGGGGACGGGGATGAGGTTACCGATAACTGCCAGCAGAAAGACATGATACCAATGCATATGAAAAAGGTTAATACCCAGTGGTATAGCACCTCTGAGTTCTGAGACGGGCAAAGCAGATACAACCACCACAACCAATTCCCTTGCAATATCAAGGTGCAGAAGCCAGTCAAGCATTATTGTGTATCCTGATAATTAATCCATCTGTTGAGAGCAAGAAAAACAGCAAAAAAACACGGCGGAGAATATATATTCATACCACGCTACCAATAATAGCCTATTTACATATATATTGTGAAGTATACAAACGTATTATGCAGGAATTTGTACTGTTCGCGGCGGAGTGCTTTAATATTATTAAATGTAATGATACAATGATGGCCGGAGTAAATATATGTCAGGACATTCTAAATGGGCAACCATTAAACACCAGAAAGGCGTCGCGGACGCACGGCGCGGCCAGCTATTCACCAAGCTGACGCGAGAGATAATCGTAGCTGCAAGGCAGGGAGGGGCCAATCCGGACATGAATGTTCGGCTGCGTCTGGCTATACAGAAAGCACGTGATAATAACATGCCTCTCGACAACATCGAACGTGCTATCAAGAGGGCTGTAGGCGGACAGGACGCAGCCAGTCTGACCGAGATGACGCTGGAGGGTTACGGCCCAAACGGCGTGGCAATCATGGTTGAGGCTATGACAGATAACCGCAACCGTACCGTTGCAGAGGTGCGCAGTGTTTTTTCCAAGCATGGGGGAAGTATGGGGGAGAGCGGCTGTGTCTCCTGGATGTTTGAAAGCAAAGGTATTATAACGGTCGAAGTTTCCAACCAGGAGGCTGAAGAGCTGGAGCTAATTGCCATCGATGCGGGCGCTGCCGATTTTAAAGAAGAGGGCAGCTACCTGGAAATTTATACAGATCCTGCCAATCTGGAAAAAGTGCGTGAAGCGATAGAAAAGCATAAACCTATTGATTCAGCAGAGATATCCCTGATACCTGCCAATACCATGATGTTGGATGAGAAGCATGCACTGCAAACTCTCAAATTGCTGGACCATCTGGAGGAACTTGATGATGTACAGCGCGTATCCTCCAATGCAGACTTCTCAGATGAGATCATGGAGAAACTTCGGGAACAGGCATAAATAAATGCGTGTTCTCGGTATTGATCCGGGCACTATAAAAATGGGTTTTGGCGTGGTGGATAGCGATGGAGACAGACTGAAGCTTGTAGAGTGCGGAGTAATCAGCCTCTCTTCAAAAATTCCTATTGAGGAACGCCTCCACATGCTTTATGAGGAGCTTAACCGTATTATTGAGCGTAATAGTCCGCAAGAGATAGCTATTGAAGAGCCTTTTGTTGCCAAGAATGTCCGTTCTGCTCTTGCAATCGGCAGGGCACAGGCAGTCGCCATTATCGCTGCCGTACAGTGTAAATGCGGTGTCTACCGTTACATGCCTACTCAGGTAAAGCAGCAAATCACTGATTATGGCGGGAGCAGTAAAGAACAGGTACAGGAAATGGTGCGGGTTCATCTTAATATAACCGGTAGGCGTCTCTCTTCCGATTCATCCGATGCTCTGGCTATAGCAATCTGCCATCTCTGCCAGCGGCAGATGAACAACTTGATTTCGGAGGGAAGCGGAGAATAGGTAAATGATCGTTGTGGTTGAAGGTATACTCGAAGCGATAGCGGCAGATGCGGCGGTGATAAAAGTTGGGCCTGTCAGCCTGCGAGTTTATATTCCCGGGTCTACACTTAATGCCATTGGGGCTGTTGGCAGCGATGTACGCCTGCATACGCATCTCTATGTGCGCGAGGATAATATTTTACTCTACGGATTCAATACAGCCGAAGAGCTGTGGATGTTCCAGCTACTTCTTACTGTATCAGGCATCGGCCCGAGAGCAGCACTGGCACTGCTTTCATCATTGAACCCTGCCCAGTTTGTGTCGGCTGTAACGGGCGATAATGTAACACTGTTAAGCAAAGTTCCGGGTATTGGTAAAAAAACAGCAGCGCGTATTGTACTGGACCTGAAGGGTAAAGTAGAGAAAGAATGGTCGGGCGAGGAAACGGCTGTGCTGATGCCGGAGGATTCGGATGTAATTGCCGCCCTCACGGGTTTAGGCTATTCGTTGCGAGAAGCTACACAGGCAGCAGCCACAATAGGTGATGCAAAGGACCTTTCTCTGGAAGATAAAATCATGCGCGCACTGCAAAAGCTTTCCACAGTATAGGTACCTTAACGTTTTTCTTTATTCAATCCTTTCGATTATACTTCACAACAGAGGAAGTTAGCGGTGTCTTTTTTTAAGATAGTATCTGATTTTCAACTCACAGGTGACCAGCCGCAGGCAGTGGAAGGGCTGGTACGCGGCGTGAAGGCAGATATGGACAGACAGACACTGCTGGGCGTCACTGGCAGCGGCAAGACCTTCACAATGGCAAGCTGCATAGAACGCCTTCAGCGTCCTACCCTGGTTATCTGTCATAATAAAACTCTGGCGGCTCAGTTGGCCACAGAGTTTAAGGAATTCTTTCCTGATAACGCTGTGGAATATTTTGTCAGCTACTATGATTACTATCAGCCGGAGGCTTATATACCAAAGACTGATACTTATATTGAGAAAGACACCGATATTAATGAGGAGATAGATAAACTGCGCCATTCTGCTACGCGCTCCCTTTTCACGAGGCGGGATGTACTTATTGTGGCTTCAGTTTCATGTATCTACGGTTTGGGTGAGCCGGAGGAATACTACAGTTTTGTGCTTAGCCTTAAGAAGGGGGAAAGCTACAGACGCGATAAAATCGTACGCAGGCTGGTGGATATGCAGTACGAACGCAATGATTTTGAGTTCACGCGCAGCAAATTCCGAATTCGAGGAGATACCATTGAGGTTCAGCCTGCCTATGAGGAACTGGCAGTACGAATTGAATTCTGGGGGGACGAGCTCGAACGTATAACCGAGATTGATCCGCTTACCGGTGAGATACTGATCGAGCGAGATGCCATAGATATTTATCCTGCCAAGCATTTCGTTACCTCTTATGAAAGACTGGTGGGAGCAATTGAAGACATTAAAGCTGAGCTTGAGGTGAGGGTTGGTGAGTTAAAAACACAGGACAAACTGCTGGAAGCTCAGAGATTGGAAGCACGCACCCATTATGATATCGAGATGCTTCGCGAGGTGGGCTATTGTACAGGTGTGGAAAATTATTCACGCCATTTACAGCACCGAATTCCCGGAAGCCCACCATGGACGCTCCTGGATTATTTCCCTAAAGACTATCTCCTTTTCATCGATGAGTCTCACATGACTTTGCCTCAAATACGGGGCATGTATCGCGGGGACATGGCTCGCAAGCAGACGCTGATTGATTACGGGTTTCGCTTACCTTCAGCGCTGGACAACAGACCACTAAATTTCGAGGAATTCAACAAGCGTGTCAACCAGGTGGTCTATGTATCAGCCACTCCTGCCCCTTATGAATATGAGCACAGCAAACAGATCGTGGAGCAGGTAATACGGCCTACGGGTCTGCTGGAGCCGACTATCGAAGTAAAGCCCACGCGCGGACAAATAGATGATCTGATCGAGCAGATCAAGATGCGAGTAGAACGCAAGGAACGCTGTCTGGTGACTACGCTCACCAAGAAAATGGCTGAAGAGCTGGCGGACTATCTGCGCGAGATGGAGATTAAAACACATTATCTACACTCGGAGGTACATACCATTGAGAGGGTAGAGATACTTCGTGACCTTCGCCTGGGCGTCTACGATGTGGTGGTAGGTATCAATCTGCTGCGGGAGGGGTTGGACCTGCCGGAGGTAAGCCTCGTCGCTATACTTGATGCTGATAAAGAAGGTTATCTGCGCTCCAAAGGAGCACTTATTCAAACCATGGGGAGAGCGGCAAGACACGTAGAGGGGCATGTGATTATGTATGCTGATTCAATCACTGCGTCTATGAAGGGAGCGATTGATGAAACGTGCCGCCGGAGGATGATACAGGAGAGGTATAATGCTAAACACGGCATCACGCCTCAGGGTATAAAGAAAGCAATACGTGATATTACGGAACGTGTTACGGCTGTCGCTGTTAAAACACAGGGTGAGCTGCGGAAGCCTGTGAGCCGTGACGAGCTAGCGAGGCTGATAAAGGAACTTGAGACCCAGATGAGGAAAGCTGCTAAAAATTTGGAATTTGAGAAAGCTGCGCTGTTGCGTGACCGCATTATAGAACTGCGCGTGGACGAAGAACTGGTGGCACCCGGTTTACAATTAAAAACCATGGTAGACCGGGGTCGCAGATAACACTTTATACAAAGCATATCATATATACAATATCTGCATTGCAATATCGATTGCCTCGATATAACCGGCAATGCCGGTAAACGTTATGAGCAGCGAATATAGAGCGAAGGGTGAAGAGATCCTTACGGGAAAGGCGAGTATCAAGGATGACGGCTATTCGCTGGAGATTGTGATCCCGGTGCAGAAAGGGATTGTTCATATGATTGCTGCCGTGATGATGTGCATATGGCTGATCGGATGGATCTTTGGAGAAATAACCGCAATAGGAATATTATTAGACTTTGGCCCTTTATCAGGCTCTGATCAAACAATGCAGTTTACTTTCGGCACATTTATCGGTTTATGGCTGATTGTCTGGACGCTGGTGGGAGTAACTGCATTCGCACTGACTGTATGGTTTCTTTTCGGCAAGAACATAATCGTTTACTCTCAAGGTATACTCTTTGTCTCGAAACGGGCATTGATTTTCAAAAGGGAAAAACACTATTCTGCTTTTGAAATCAAGAATATGCGGCTGCGCCTGTTTGCCAGTGCCCCTTATAGCACGGTACAAAGGTGTCAGAGACACTCACCTTATATCGACATGCTGGCATTCGACCATGGGAAAAAAATTGTCACCTTTGCTGCCGGGATAGACGAAGTAGAAGCCAAACATATTCTTAACCTTTTCCATAAGAAAGGGCTTCATATGGATGAGAACTTCAGTGAGAGCATGTAGTATCCTCCATACTTGCAGAAGGTTTTATAGTAGAGGATAAATCAGCGGCGATAACAGGTCTAACAATATGAAACGTTTTGCTTATCTGTGTTTGCTTTACGGGTTTCTATTTTTTGTATTCCTTTATAGCGCTTGTCTTCCTGCGCATGCCATTCGGCCCTTATATACTTATGAACTGGCAGGACCTGCTTGATTTACTCACGCCTCTGGTACTGCTGCTTCTCTCGTTCTTATTGTACCGTTTGGATACCTCTGTTCATCTAAGTACAGGAGGATTTGCCCTCTTTACAATCTTCGCTGTTTTATGGGCAATGGGACACGGTATGCATCTGGCGGCAAACTCCATAAATAATCTGCTCATATCCAGTGGTATGGATACAGGTGATGTTTATTCACTCACGTATTTTCTGGATGAATATCTCAGCCACTATCTCTGGCACGCAGGTGTAGCAGGACTCTCCGCCCTTATAATATTCAGGCAGTGTAAAAATCCCTTTAAAGCAAGAAGTATAGTGCTCTAGCCGCAGATTTCAGGAGGTATCATCTACGGAGTAAGCTATTTTCTTATCGTAATGGAGGGTAATACTGCACCGTTGGGTGTTACATTTGCCGCCGCGGCTCTGCTTTTCATAATGCTGCGGATACGTAAAAATTTTCTCCGGCTCCCTCTGGTTGTCTTTTTTACTGCAGGTTATGGTCTCGCGCTGGTTTTATTTATTATCTGGGCGGCACTCTGGAAAGGACTGCCGCCTATTATGGATGTTATATCTATTTGATAGTGCAGATTATAAGCTGATCAATTTCCACCACAAAAAAGAGGTAATTGACTGAAGTCTGTTAATCTGCTACTCATAAATAGGCATCATCGTCTTTTTCGTATTCGTGTTCCTTACCCGCAAGTCCCTCCGCCTGCAGTTGCTCGTAGATGCGTGCAGCTCTGGGATAACCTATATGCAGCCTTCGCTGCAGAAAAGAAGCAGACACCTTATCGAAGTCCAGTGCGAGCTGTCTGGCATTTTCCATCAAAGGGTCGTCCACCTCCTGTTTGCCGCCGGTTTCAAAGGGGGCTGCCTCCTCAAATTTTACTGTTTCACGTTCGATCCTGCGCTGCTTGCGCCAGAATTCCACCAGCCTGTCCATCTCTGCATCGCTTAAGAAAGAACCCTGAAGACGCTTGGGTTTGGCGGCATCTGTGGGTAGATAGAGCATATCACCCCGCCCCAGCAGTTTCTCAGCACCGGCTGAGTCGAGAATAGTACGGGAATCGACCTGTGAGGTGAGCGCAAAGCTTAGGCGAGTAGGGAAGTTAGCCTTAATAAGGCCAGTTACCACGTCTACAGACGGTCTCTGAGTGGCAACGACCAGATGTATACCGGTTGCGCGCGAGAGCTGAGCGATACGGCAAAGAGTATGTTCTACCTCATCGAAGGCAGTCATCATCAAATCCGCCAGTTCATCTATAAAAAGAACGATGTATGGAAGGGTTTCACCAGGATGACGGTCTTTATTGTATGCTTCCAGGTTGCGGGCGCCCGCCTGAGCGAATCTGCGATAACGCTCGTCCATCTCCATCGCCAGCCATTTAAGGGCGGAAACTGCCTTCTCTACATCTACCACTACAGGCGCGATGAGGTGCGGAAGCCCGCCGTACGTGACCAACTCTACACGCTTGGGATCGATCATAATAAGCTGAAGATCGTCAGGCGTATTGTTCATAAGTAGCGAGCAAATACTGGAATTGAGAAATACGCTTTTGCCGCTACCGGTAGCACCAGCCACCAGCAAATGGGGCATCTTGGCCAGGTCAGCCACCAGAGTCTCCCCACCTGCTCCGGTTCCCAGAGCGATTGTAAGCTTTGACTTGGCACGCATCTTCTGGAATGCGGCGGACTCAATAATGCTTCGCAGCTTTACGGAGGAGAAAGTGGCGTTTGGTACCTCAATACCCACCATTGCTTTACCCGGTATAGGCGCTTCTATACGGATGCTGGGTGACGCAAGTGCCAGTGCAAGGTCATTGGCAAGAGAGTTGATTCGCTCAACCTTAACCCTGGTCTTGGATACCTCCTCACGCCGGATAATGATATTGCCGTCCCTATCTTTTTCTTTAATCTCTTTAAATTTACGATCCCAACCGGGAGTGATGCCGTACTGTGTTACCGTGGGACCGATCTTGATATCCGCTATCTCTGCCTCCACACCGTAGCTTCTGAGAGCTCGGATTATATCCTTGGCGCGCTCATCAGTGTCCGGTTTCACGATATCGGATTCACTCGGTTTATCCAGTACCTCCATAGGAGGCAATTGCCAGCCGCCTACGGTTATCTCAGTTTGAAATAAAACCGGCTCTAGCGGCAACGCTGGTGCAGCCTTTATATCCGGCGCGGGAATAATCTGTCCATCATTTTCCACATCCGGTGCTGTTTCCTGATGATGTGTGGATGGCATTGGTTTTTGCGTAATGGTCTGGGGCATGACATGTTCCGGCTCGGGCTCATGTGCAGGCATGACCGATTCATATTCATGTTTAGGTGCGTTAGCTAACGGTTTAAGCTTTGGACGAGTAGAGTAGTCCCATATTCCCTTGAAAGCTTTACCCAATACAATAAAAAAACCGCATACCAGACCCCATAACCAGCGAGGAGCTATAAATATAATACCGAGTATGATTAATCCGATTATCCGCAGAATACCTCCGGCTGTTGAACTGCCGATGAGCTTCTGCCCAACCGTTCCACCGCAGGCCGGATCCATAAAGGTAAGAATGCCCCATATCGCAGCTAGGAATGAGATACTTCCCAACCAGTAGTTCCAATAGTTCGTAAGAAGATGCCCTTTTTTTATCCAGGAGAAAAGTATTGCCAGCACGATTACCATGAGAATAAAGGCAAGACCGATTCCAAAGAACTCAAGTATGCCTTTCCATGCGGCACTTCCCGCGCCGATTATTTGATGCCAGAAAGTCAGGACGACTATTACGATAACGACTAGCAATAGAATAATCAACACCGGTGGAGAGAAGAGAAAACTAAAAAAACGTCTGAAAAAGCCGGGTTTTCGGGATGATAAAGACCTTTTTCCCGAAGAGGTTCTGCTGCGTTTTCTGGAAGAAGAGGACGTTCTTTTTTTAGCTGGCATTACCTGCTCACACCTCTATAACGGTTGTTAGAATCATTGGACGCCGTTTCGTTTGTTCATAAAAGAACCTGCTTAAGGTCTCTTTTACCTTGGCGTTGAGCGAACTGCGCTCCAATGGATGTTTACCGCTATGCGTCAGCGAAGAAGCGATTAGCTCCCGCCCCTGTTCCAATATGCCTTCACTGTCTTTATCATCGATAAAGCCTTTAGAAACAATATCCGGCTTTCCTATTAGCGTGCTGTCACGCTTATCTAAAGCCAGCACAACCATCACTATACCATCCCGTGAAATCAGCTTTCGGTCGCGCAGCACCAGCCCGGCAGAATCACCCATAACCAGACCATCGACATAAACGTTCTCAGAAGGCATACTACTGATTACCTTCCCTTTATCTTCGTCAAGTTCCAGTACATCACCGTTTTCCAGAACGAAGATATTGTTCTCTGAAATGCCTAGCGAGGCTGCCAGCCCGGCGTGCAGGCATAGATGGCGGTATTCACCGTGAATAGGAACAAAGAAACGAGGTTTAACCAGATTGATGAGCAGCTTAAGCTCCTCCTGGCTGGCATGTCCGTGAACGTGTACAGCAGCAAGCCTCCCGTAAATGACATGAGCGCCCTGACGGAAGAGATTATCGATGGTACGGTTAACCACTGCTTCGTTGCCGGGGACAGGTGTTGCCGACATAACCACGGTATCCCCGGGAACGATTCTTATCTGGCTGTTATCCTTATTAGTAATGCGTACCAGAGCCGAGGTAGGTTCCCCCTGACTTCCGGTAGTAAGAAGAACGATTTTATTATGTGCAAAATTATGTAAATCATCGGCACGACGGATGATATCTGGCGATGCTTTGAGATAGCCGAGGTCCAGTGCCATTTTGACTGTATCGCGCATACTGCGGCCTATGACGAAGACATAGCGCCCGTTACGTTCAGCAGCATCTATCACCTGTTGAATGCGCGAGATAAGCGAAGCAAAAGTGGTGATGATAATACGTCCGCTTGCGGACGCAATAATGTTGTCCAGTGTCTGGCCTACCACGCTTTCCGAAGGTGTATAACCGGGCAATTCGGCATATGTGGAATCTGCCAGCAAAAGAAGCACCCCTTCCATACCAGCCTTCGCCAGTGCTGAAAGCTCTGAAGCCTTGCCGCTTACGGGTGTATAGTCAATCTTGAAATCGCCGCTGTGTACTATAACGCCGGCAGGAGTGCGTATAATTAAGCCAACGGCATCAGGTATACTGTGACATACGGCAAAGGGCTCTATTTGAAAAGATCCTAATTTAAAACGCTCGCCGCTGAGCATGGTTGAGAACTTCGTTTTCTTGAGCTGGCCGCGTTCCTTAAGCTTCAATGAAATCAGACCCTGCGTCAACCTGGTAGCGTAAATAGGTATATTTAATTCGGGCAATACATATGGCAGAGCGCCGATATGGTCCTCATGACCGTGAGTAATAATTATCCCGTGCAGTTTTTTATTTTTATCGCGCAGATAACTGATATCCGGTATAACAAGGTCCACACCCGGCATATCCTGCTCAGGGAACATCAGTCCGGCATCGATGATGATGACCTCGTTGTTATACTCGATGGCCATCATGTTCTTGCCTATCTCGCCCAGTCCTCCGAGAGGGATTATCTTTATCTTCTTCTTATTTTTTTTCATCATGGTAGTTAAAAAAGGTTAAGCTGTTGTACCTGCGGCTTCTTTTCGATCTGCGGTATACTCGCTATTTGCTTTAGAACGTACGGAATCTTGAGCATATCCTCTTCTATCAGCTTCCGCAAACTTCCCTGATGCAGGGCGGCTGCCGGATGGTACATGGGAAAACATATGAAATCGCCTATTTTTCTTGGTTTGCCGTGTATTTTACCGATGCTCTCGCCCGGGAAATACCTCGCAAGTGAAAAACGTCCCAGTGTGACGATAAGTTTAGGAGCAAGAAGCTCAATCTGCCTGTCCAGCCATTTGCTGCATGCCTCTATCTCATTGGGAAGCGGATCACGGTTAGATGGCGGACGACATTTAATTACATTGCCGATATATACCTCTTCTCTGCTCAGACCGATTGAACGTATGAGTTGGGAAAGAAATTGCCCGGCGGCACCTACAAAGGGACGACCTTGTTGGTCCTCATTCCAACCCGGAGCTTCGCCGATGAAAAGGATCTCTGCTTTTTCGGGGCCTTCGCCCGGTACAACTCGAGTTCGGGTCTTTGCCAGGCCGCAATCCTGACAGTTATTTATTTGGGAATATAGATCAGTTAAAGCTGACATTTAACGAAATCATAGCATAGCGCTGATATACGGTCAATTTGTAGAAGGATACATGTGTATATAGTATACTCACAGCTAAGCGGATGGCAGGTGTGATTGACCTGTATCGGCTGCATTGATATACTTTAGGTTTAGCGAGAGACAAAGGACTGCTGATGAGCAGTATACAATCCGGTCTCCGTTATAAACACAATCATAAGAGAGGCCCAATGTGGAGATAACCTGGTTAGGACATTCCTGTTTCAGAATAAAAGGCAAGGATGTTGTCATTTTGACAGATCCCTGCGGAAAGGACACCGGTTATACTTTACATAAACAGCATGCTGATATAGTGACCGTAAGCCATTATCACCCGGGACATTCCAACATACAAGCCGTTGAGGGAGAATTCCGTGAGATCAAGGGGCCGGGTGAATATGAGCTTAAAAATGTGTTCATTACAGGATATGCAACTTTTCATGATGCTGTTGAGGGGCAGGAGCGCGGTAAAAACACAGTCTATGTTATAGAGATAGAGGGAGTTACCATATGCCATCTGGGAGATCTGGGCCATACCCTTAGCTCTGATCTTGAGGAGGAGATAGGCGAAGTTGGGGTGCTTTTAATTCCTGCAGGAGGCCTCTCAACCATTGACAGCACCAGAGCAGCGGACATCGTCCGCTCTCTTGCACCACGTATTGTAATTCCTATGCATTATAAGACGCCCCTGAGCACCAGGGAATTCGAGCTTGTGGATAATTTTCTAAAAAAGGCAGGGGGAAAAGAGATAGCACCTCAGCCGCGATTGAACGTTAATAAAAATACTCTCCCGCTCACCACAGAGATAGTTGTACTCAACTATCCCGGGGCATAAATGGTTCTTCATTGAAAAAAATAGTAAAGGGCAGGCCGGAAGCAAGGCTATGAATTCAGTAAAACAACTCTATGAATTACAACTGGTAGACAGCGAGATCGAAATGCACCGTAATTCATTAGATGAACTCAATAGCCGTATCGGCGAGAGTGAGCAAATACTCGCGCAGAAGGAAAAAATAGCCGGATATAAGGAACATCTGGATGATATCCGTAAACGTAAGAAAGAACTGGAATGGGATATTGACGAACTGACCAGGACACTGAGCAAGCTTAACGAGAAGCTCTTTAGCGGAAAAGTTAAAAACCCTAAAGAGCTTCTTGATTTAGAGCAGGACTCCAAAATGCATAAAAGCAACCTGGATAAGAAAGAGGATGGGTTGCTTGAAATACTGTCCGATGAAGAGGAGACGGACAAAGGTATAAATAGGACAAACGCAGAACTTGTGCAAATGGAAAGGGAATGGCAGGAATCACAGAAAGGCCTGCTGGAAGAGGGAAAAGTGCTTGAGCAAAAGCTAGCTGAGTTGCAGCAGCAGCGTGATGCCGTTGCTTCTGGTATCGATATTGCTGATTTGAAAGTGTATGAAAGTGTGCGGGCGCGCAAGGGTCCTGCGGTATCACGTATCGAGCAGGGCAGATGTCAGGGATGCCGCTTGAATCTTCCCATGAGCCAGATACAAGGAGCTCGTACAGGCAAGCTTGTTCAGTGTACGAGCTGCGGGCGCATATTATACATCGGTTAACTTAATCTCATCTCTTCACTACAACAGCGATTCTGCTGATGCATTGTGGATTCTTTCCACTCATTTCATCTTTATACTTATCTGCCGCATGAATCTTGTCTTTCTGTTGACGGCTGTTACCATACAGTGTAGAGTGAAAAGGCCAAGTAGACCGGATGGCCGCGCCGGCATAAAAAGCCGTCGAGGAAAGTCCGGGCTCCACCAGGCAGGGTGCTGGGTAACGCCCAGGAGGGGTGACCCTACGGATAGTGCCACAGAAACATACCGCTCCTCCCAGGAGAAGTAAGGGTGAAATGGTGAGGTAAGAGCTCACCAGCAGTCGGGTGACCGGCTGGCTGGGTAAACCCTACCCGGAGCAAGACCGAATAGGGGGCAAATGGGGACGCCTGGCCCTGACCCCGGGTAGGTCGCTTGATCCTGCTGGCAACAGCAGGGCTAGATTGATGGCCATCGCCCTGACAACAGGGTACAGAACCCGGCTTATAGGTCTACTTGGCTTTTATCCTCACAAACATAAATACGCCTCTATTACATTATCATCAATCTATTTTTAACAATTACCTCACCTATAAAAACGGGCAAAGAAGAGGTAGAAAGCTTAACATGCCACCTGCTAAAGGGTACTTAAACAGCAAGGTCTTTCTTTTTTCGCCCCTGAGCGCCCTTGATGCCCCTGATGCGCTGTATTAAAATATGGACTCTTCATAAAGAATTCGTCGGGACTTGATTTTATGATTCCTTTAGAACCGAAATTGAGAGATTTCATATTATTTTGCATAGAGCGTAGGGGCAGCCAATGGCCTGCCCTGTATGACGAGATGGCAAGAGTAGCCGGGCAAAGGTTATTCGATAATATGGGACATGAAGAGCTCAAACTACTCGGTCTTTCTCTACGGGTCAGTAGTCTGGACCAGACATTGGAGATGGTACAACAGGTCACGGCTCAAAAAGCTGAGCAGTGAATTTCTTATTACCCTCGCAAATTGTTATAATACCTCGTAGGATTGTAATCACATATCTGGAATGTTGAGGTATTCATGAATATCAAAAGAGCTTGCATCATAAGTATAGTGCTATGCGTGCTGATTACAGCAGGTGCGCTTTATGTGGCGGTAGATGCTTATAAAGGAAAACAAACATCCGGTATTGATGGGTTGCCGCCGCAGTTCGATATTCTGGTGGAAGCCTGGAATATGATTAACGCCGAATATGTGGATAAAGACAAGCTCGACGCGGTAGAACTCAGTCAAGGTGCCGTTAAGGGAATGATAGATGCGCTTGATGATGACTACAGCGCCTATATTGAGCCTGAGATTTACGATCTGGAATTACAGAACTTAAAAGGTAAATATCAGGGCATTGGTGCGTATGTGGGGGAGAGAGATGAGCAGATGGTCATTATTGCGCCGATGAAAGGTTCTCCGGCGGAGGAAGCTGGGCTGGAACCGGGTGATATCATTTTAGCGGTTGACGGGACTTCCACAGACGGCAAAAGCGTTACTGAAGTAGCCCTCATCATACAGGGTCCTGCCGGTACTCCTGTAATGCTGAGTATTCTTAAAAATGAGGCTGAAGAGCCTGTAGATGTAAAAATAGTGAGAGGTGAGATTAAGCTTGAGACCGTGGTAACGGAAAGAAGAGAGAACATCGGCTATATACAGCTGGTTGGTTTCTTACAGACATCAGATCAGGACCTGAGAGAGGGGCTGCAAGAAATCATTGGTGCAGGTGTCGATGGCATTGTTCTGGATCTGCGTAATAATCCGGGCGGGCTCCTAAATGTCGCGGTTAATGTTGCCAGCGAGTTTATCTCCGATGGTGTCGTAGTGGATGTGGTTGACAGCGAAGGTATCCATAGTTCGCAGAGTGCCAGAAAAGGCGGTGTAGCGCTTGACATACCTATGGTCGTGCTGGTTAATGAAGGCAGTGCCAGCGCAAGCGAAGTGGTGGCGGGAGCTCTTCAGGATTACGGGAGAGCGACAATCATCGGTACACAGACGTTCGGCAAGGGCAGCGTCCAGATTATTCGAACGCTGGAAGACGGCTCTGCAATTCACCTCACAATTGCGCGCTGGCTTACACCAAAAGGGCACCCTTTACAGGGCGTGGGAGTAACGCCGGATATCGAAAGCGAGCTTGAAGGCGATGAGCTTGTTGAGTTTGCTGCGAACTATCTTAACGGTAAAACATCTGATACAAAGGTCTCTGATATCTCGTAGCGGAAATACCCAGCTAACCTGTCTACAGATACAGGTCTATTGTTCGATAATATCCTTCGTGCTGGGTGTTATATCTTTTATTCTGGGATCGAATCGTGTTGCCTTGTCGAGAGCTCGTGCCAGCGCTTTAAAAATTGCTTCTGCTTTATGATGGTCATTGGTGCCGGCAAGGACTTTTATATGTATATTGATCTTCGATTCCGCCGCAAAAGAGATAAAAAAGTGGCTGATAAGATCCGTGGGCATATCGCTTATGCTGGGATAAGTAAACGGTGCATTGAGAACGGCGAATCCCCTTCCTCCGATATCCAATGCAACCTGAGCCAGCGCATCATCCATGGGAACTGTGGCATCGGCAAATCTTACAATTCCCTGCCTATTGCCCAATGCCTGGTTGAATGCTCGCCCCAGAACGATACCCACATCTTCAATAACATGATGGTCATCTGAGCCGGAGGCAGAAAGGGTAATATCGAATATACCATGCTGAGCAAGCTGGCAGAGCATGTGGTCAAAGAACCGTATGCCTGTTGTGATCTGATATTTGCTCGAGCCGTCCAGTGCAAGCTCCGCCTTTATGGATGTCTCCTTGGTATTACGGGTGACCTTTCCAGTTCTTACAGCCATATCAAACCCCTTTAAACAATTTTCCCGGCCAGATAGATTATACAGGTTTCCTGAATGTCCTGTCAGGAGTGTGCCTTTTTTAACGCATCGATGAGTTTATCGGTATGCGCGGGTTTGCCCACGCTTATGCGTATGTAATTCTGCAGTAAAGGTGTATCAAAATAACGGATCAATATACCCTGCTCCTTAAGCTGCGCATGTATATCTTTGGCATTGCCGTCCATAACCTGGCAGAGGATAAAATTGGCCTCTGTGGGAAACGTTTTCAACCAGTTAATATTTTGAAGTTCCTTCCATAACCGTTTGCGTTCCTGTAATATAAGAGAGATCGTCTTTCTCAGGTAATCGATATCATCAAGCGATATCAGAGCTGCTACCTGGGCTGCTGCATTTATATTGTAAGGCTGTTTTATCTTCATAATATAGCGGGCGATATACTCGGGGAAAATGCCGTAGCCTACTCGCAGCCCGGCAAGTCCTGCCCATTTGCTGAAAGTACGCAGCACGATAAGATTAAGATGATTTTTCACCATGTGCGAAATTGTGTGTCCGCTGAATTCGGCATATGCTTCATCCACAACCACAATAATACCCAGTTTGAGTATTCTTTCCAGTTCCTTTTCACTGATGGTATTGCCGGAGGGGTTATTCGGCGAAGCGATAAAAACGACCTTTGTCCTCTTATCGCAAGCTTTCTCTATAGCGGCTATATCCAGAGAAAAATCGGCAAGCCTTGGAACTGATATAGTATGTCCGGCGCATATCTCAGTGCAGAAAGGGTACATGCCGAAAGTAGGTACAAGGTTGATCACGCTGTCTCCGGGCTCTATAAAAAGTCTGAGTATGACATCTATAAGTTCATCGCTTCCCGCGCCGGCTACGATATTACGTGCTTCGTATCCGGTGAATTCCTCAAGTGCTGCACGCAGCTTCCGCTGCTGAGGATCAGGGTAAATATGGAATTGAGAGTACTTCGCAAGTGCTCTATTCACCTTCTCAGAACAACCGTAAGGGTTTTCATTGCCATCCAGCTTAATAATATCATCAGGGGCTATGCCTCCGCTGCTGCTGACAATGTCCGGCGGCTCGATAGGCACATAGGGTGCGATATTCTGAAAATCGTGTCTGACCAGGTTTTTAATATTATAATCGGATGATGTCATTATTACCCATCCTTTTTTAGTCTAATATCCACCGCGTGCGCATGTCCGGCAAGACCTTCCGAGCGCGCTATAACCGCTGCGGCCGGGCCGAGTTCAACCAGATCTTTTCTTTCCAGTATAACTATATTGACTGATTTTAGAAAGTCCTCCACGCCGAGAGCAGAGCCGAACCTGGCAGTACCGTCAGTAGGCAGTACATGGCTTGGCCCGGCTATATAATCACCCAGCACGACGGGTGAACTCTCTCCCACAAACACGCAGCCGGCATTGCGGACGCAATCAAGATATGATTCTGCGTTACGCACCATGATAAGCAGGTGTTCCGGTGCAAACATATTGGAAAGTTCGATGGCTTCCTTCACAGAATCTACTATGACTATTTTGCCGCCCGATTCCAGCGCCTGGCGGGCGATCGCTTCACGGCCTTTGATGTCCGCATGCATAAGCTGGGCTGACAGCTCCTCCTTTACCTTATCGGCAAGTTCAGAGGACGTGGTAATAAATATAGCTGAGGTCAGCCGGTCATGTTCGGCCTGAGCGATGAGGTCTGCTGCGCAGTACTCAGCCCGTGCGCTCTCATCGGCGATAACGATAACTTCGCTCGGTCCCTCGATGCCGTCTATATCCACCGCGCCGAAAACAAGCCTCTTGGCAGCCGCCACGTACACATTACCCGGCCCGCAGATTTTGTCTACACGCGGTACTGATTCAGTGCCGTATGCCAGTGCGGCGATCGCCTGCGCTCCGCCTATCTTGAAAATACGGTCAACTCCTGCGATGTGAGCCGCCGCCAGTGTCGAGGGAGGGATAGTACCGTCGGAACGCGGAGGTGTCACCATCACCAGCTCAGGTACGCCTGCTGCGCGTGCAGGTATTGCCGTCATAAGGACGGTTGAAGGATACGCTGCGGTTCCGCCGGGGACGTAGATACCTGCTTTTTCCAGGGGAATTATTTTACGGCCTGTACCGTTATGCATAACAGCCAGCGTATGCTCTTTCATTCTCGCACTATGGAAATCACGTATCCGCTGCGCTGCCAGTTTCAATGCGGAGATAAGCTGCGGTTCAACTTGTTCATAAGCTATTTTAATTTCAGAATTACTGACCTCGAGGTGTTTGAGTGAGACTCCATCCAGACGTCTGGTATACCGGATCAGTGCGGCATCACCTCCGCGGCGTACCGCTGTGATAATCCGCTTAACGGTACGCTCAACGTTGCTATAACTGCTTTGTGTCTGGCTGGAAAGTCTGCCTTCAAGCGGAGCAGACCTGTCCAGTTGATCTCTGGCTGAGGTAAATCCTTTAATAACCGCTATATTCATAAAGCTAATTATCTACCACGCGGCCGAAGGTATCAATCAAAGTATTTATCCTGCTCTTTTTCGCCGCTTCATTCATACTGTTCTTATTGGCGATAACACAGGCGGTGGATTGGAAAAGGGTATCTATAATTCGCAGATTATGGGCTGCCAACGTTGCGCCTGTCTCCGTATTCTCAATTAGGAGGTCTGCATCTTCCGGCAGAAAAACCTCGGTCGAGCCGAAGGTAGGTATAACCTTATAGCGGCTGACATGATTATCCCGCAGGTATCTATCAGCTATATTGATGTATTCGGAAGCAACCCGGATTGGTGAAACCTGTCCTGACATCACCATTTTTTTAAGATCGTCGGTGTTATGAATAGGGAGCGATTCGCTCACTACCGCTACCATTCTCACCTTGCCGATACCAAGGTCGAGCAATTTGGCGATGGGGGAGGTGGGGAAACGGTAGAGGTGGTCATAGTACCAGTCAATGCCTGTTATTGCGATATCGAAATTGCCGTTGGCCACCTGCAGCGGCATATCCTGCGGCCGTATTACTTTTATATTGCATGACGCAAGATTAATGGAGGGACGGCGTGTATTCTCCTCTTCTCCATAGCCCTCAAGCAGGATTCCAGCTTTATTAAAAAATTTGACCATATGTTTTTGCTGATGGCCGTCAGGTAAAGCCATCCACAGTGCATCGTCCTTTGCGGGCCTGATACCGTTAGTAAAATAACCATCCCGGGATGATTTAAACTCCAGCCACGGCCTGCGCTTACCTTTCAGTGTGCTGCTGAACCGGGAAATAATATCACTTAAATCTTTTTTCAAAAAACTGCGTCGGTTAGCCACCAGAAATGCGGTGGAATTGCACAGAGTCTTAAGCGGAACAAGCCCTTTTGTATCCATCTCCCCTTCTTCTGTAGTCCTGAGCACTACCAGGTCCGCGTTCTCTGGAGGATACGCCTCAGCAGCTCCCCAGACCGGGAATATGCGCAATTTCTTCAACCTCAGTCTGGCGGCGGCGGATTCCGCTATATTAGGATACTCCGTTACTATACGCCAGTTCACCTGACCGGCGGCAAGCTGAGATACATCACTGAGTTCGCTATAGCGGCTGGCCGCCAGTTGTATCGTACCTGGGTCATAGCCAAGATCAATTATCTTTACCAGAGGGCTTTGGGGATAACGGCATATAAGTTCTTCTATCCAGTCCAGACCGCAAATGCCGAGGTCATAATTGCCCACAGCCACCTGGATAGGGATATCCTTCTCCTGAAACATCTTGGCTCTGAGATAGGGGTTAGAACTGGAGTTAAGGCGGTATATTCTTGTGCTGCGGTTATATTCATCGAAACCCAGGCCCATTTCATTAAGGAGGCAGGATGTAGCGGAGAGGAGCTTACCTTTAGGCAGGGCTAAGTTTACATAATCTATAAGGCCCTTATTCATCAGGCTATGATGAGCCCCCTATAATATTAATAACAGAAGACGTAGAACCAGCTTCTTTGGTACTACCGGTTTTCTGGTCGGCCACGATATAAAACGGTTCTTGACTGTTTACGTTTACCAGCCATCTCCATGTTGCAGAACGCCCGGAGAAATCAAGCTCTGCAATATAACCCAATTCATGCAGTGCTCCTGCAAGTTCCAGACAGTTTTTTATCACATCAGGGGTTTTAGATAAACCATTGATCTGAATGCCTCTTTCGGCAGCTTCTCCCTGCTTTGGTTTAACCATGCTCATAAGCCGGTTTACATAGAGAGCAAAACCGCAGGCAGAGGTATTCTTCCCCCCCGTGAGCGGAATAAGATCGTTATATCTTCCGCCGCCTCCGATTTTTTGTCCGTTCAGCGTGAACTGAAAGCACAGCCCCGTATAATATTCAAACCCCGGTGTGAAGGTTACATCGATATCGTAGACGCATTCAACAGCATCGAGAAGATCTGTAATCCCGATAAAATCATCAAGCTCAACACCCAAATTCCTGGAGATATCGGGCAATGATCTGATATTCCGTAGATAACCGCTTGAGCAACCTTTGAGATCGAAAAGTAGAGATATAAGAGAGTTCAGAGACTTACTTTTAGATTTAATCTGCGCCAGTGCTTTCCAGTTGCCGTCGCGTACCTGGTCCAATAAAGCAGTCTCCTCTTCCGGTTTAAGCTTCAAGTCCTTGATAATAGCCTTAAGCATACCGGCATGCGAAACCTGAAGTTGAACATTTTGAAGACCGATGGATTGCAGCGTTTTCAGTGCCAGCATCACTATCTCTATATCGGCGGAAGCTCCCGGATTATTCAGATGCTCCACACCGCACTGCCAGCGTTCCCTGTTCTCTTTTCCCGTCTCTTCGAATACGAATACATTGGTGATGTAAAAAAGGCGTGCCGGTTCCTGCCCTGAAAAGTTCTCGACATAGAGACGGGCAACCGGAATAGTTCCATCAGGCCTCAATACAACGCGTTCTCCGCTCCATCCGTCCCAGTCCAGGAAGGAATAGACCCTGTTAAGCAGAGACGGTGTGAGTGTGCCTGCTGATGTGAAAAGGTTCAGGTGCTCCAATGTGGGAGTTCTGACCTCATGATAACCCCATTTAAGGCAATTGCTCGTAAAGGCATCCTCTATAAAGCGGAAACGCTCCATATCGGAAGGGAGCATATCTCGGGCTCCCTTGCAGCGTTGATTGATAATATTTTTCTTGTTCATAGGTTGAGTTATTCTACACTAAACATGTTGCTCTATCAATTTACTCACGATGCGTTTTCGTTTGATGTAACCGGATACCTCGGTTATAATGAACTTCGTACGGAGATTAGTATGATAAGAACTGTTTTCAGATTAACCTATATAGGTATGTTCATTTTAGGCCTCCTTTTTTGCTTTAACAGCGATGATGTCCATTCCCGCTCATCCAATATTCAAATACTGGAGGTAGATGGGACCATTGTCCCCGTCGTTGCCAATTACATTGAACGCGGTATAAACGATGCAGTCGAGCAGGGCAGCACCGTATGTATTATCAAGCTTAATACGCCGGGTGGGCTGTTGGACGCAACGGAGGACATCGTCTCGAATATCATGAATGCGGAGGTTCCCGTTGTGGTATATGTCTCGCCAACCGGAAGCTGGGCAGCTTCTGCCGGCACATTCATTACCATATCAGGGCATATCGCGGCAATGGCTCCGGGAACTACAATGGGCGCCGCTACGCCGGTAAGCGGTGATGGGAGCGAGATCCCTGAGGATATGAAGAGGAAGGTAACGGAGTTTTCATCGGCATTTATCAAGAGTATTGCCGAGACGCGAGGGCGCAATCAGGAAGAAGCTGCGCTTGCGGTAACGGAGGCCAAGTCTTTTACAGCCTCTGAAGCGCTTGAGAGCAATTTGATAAATTTTCAGGCGGATAATATGGATGACCTGTTGAGAAAAATCAACGGGAGAAAAGTAATCCTGGCCAGCGGCAGGGAAGTTATAATCGATACGACCGGTGATGTACTGATTCCAAACAGCATGAACATCGCTGAAAGCTTTCTCCATATGGTAAGCAATCCCAATGTTGCCTATGTCCTGATGAGTCTGGCAACTATCGGTCTGATTACCGAGATATCCAATCCCGGTTTGATTTTCCCGGGAGTAGCAGGCGGTATCAGTTTGTTGATTGCCTTCTATTCACTGGGTACATTGAATGCATACTGGGCGGGAATTTTATTGATAATTCTGGCTTTCGGGTGCTTTATAGCGGAGATTTTTACTCCAACTTTTGGTATACTTACCGCCGGAGGACTTGTGTCAATGGTTATAGGCTCGCTTGTTATGTTCAGTCATAATCCGCCTTCACTCGATATCAATAGGGGTCTGATAGCGGTAGTATCGATTATCGTTGCTGCCTTCATTATCCTTGTTATCGGCGCTATTGTGAGAGGACAAAAGAGACAGGTGGAGACAGGCCTTGAAGCACTTTTAGGCAGGACAGCTATCGCCCAGACAAGGCTCAATCCAAGAGGAAGCGTGCTTGTTGAGGGTGAACGCTGGTCTGCCGTTACGGAAGATGGTGCGGTAGAGCCTGGAGAGGAGGTGACCGTAACCAGGGTCGATGGACTAAAACTCACTGTAATGCGTAAGAAAAAAGAACAGGAGGATTAAGTGACAGGTAACGTTATCATTATTGTTATTGTTGTATTAGCAGCGTTCATATTACTTAGCGCTGCAATAAAGATTGTAAATGAATATGAACGCGGTGTCATATTCAGACTGGGCCGGTTTGTGGGTGTACGCGGACCGGGTCTCATACTGCTCATCCCTTTTATCGAACGTATGGTAAAAGTTGACCTTCGTGTCGTGACTATGGATGTGCCTACACAGGAATGTATCACCCTTGATACAGTGACAGTAAAAGTAGACGCAGTGGTCTATTTTCGTGTTATGAAACCGCAGGACGCGATATTGAACGTAGAGCAGTTCGTACGAGCGACATCTTTGCTCTCACAGACCACGCTTAGAAATGTAGTCGGTCAATCAGAGCTGGAAGAGCTTTTGGCGCACAGGGACAAGATAAACGAGAAACTGCAGAGCCTCATAGACGAGGGCACCGAACCGTGGGGTATTAAAGTGAGCATGGTGGAAGTGAGAGACGTGGAGCTGCCTGAAACAATGCAGCGTGCCATGGCAGCTCAAGCTGAGGCTGAAAGAGAAAGAAGAGCCAAGATCGTTCATGCTGAAGGTGAGCAGCAAGCGGCTGAGAAGCTGGCTGAAGCAGCCAAGATCATCGGTACACAGCCGGCTGCTTTGCAGCTGCGTTATCTCCAGACACTTACCACTATTTCCACTGAAAGGACCAACACCATCGTATTCCCGCTGCCTCTGGATATGGTGAAGCCTTTCCTGGAAAAAGCGGCAGATAAGAAATAAATAGACGATACCCTCCATCATCAGCCCGAATGGATATGGTGGAGGGTATCGGTTTATTCTTTGATCACTGTCACGTCACCCACAGCGATATGTTCCAGTTCCCCGTTGGGGAGACGCAGCAATAAGGTACCGTCTTCTCCGACAGCCTCCGCTGTTCCCGCTGTTACCGTATTTCCTGACTTTATACGTATCGGCTTGCCTATTGTGTCCATGTACGACTGCCATTTGGCATGAAGAGGCACACCTGATAAAGCGGTAGTATAGAGTTTCTCCATTTCGTTGAGCACTTCACAGCATACCTCTGCTGGTGTGATTTCCTTACCCGCCTCCAGTACAAGGCCGCAAGCCAGATGAGCGATATCGGGATAGAGACAAGGATCAAAGCCGACGTTGATGCCAATTCCGGTTACGGAATAAGCCACATCATGTGCCCGTATCTCGTTCTCTATAAGAATGCCGCAAACCTTTTTTCCCTTGATCAAGACATCATTAGGCCATTTTATAGAGCTTCTTATGCCTGTTACGTTTTCTATGGCTTTACTTACGGAGAGCGATGAAATCATTATAAGTGCAGGCAGATAGACAAGCGGCGGCTTCAATATTACAGAAAAGGACAGGTTTCCTTCAGGAGTAAGCCAGCTTCTTTTTAAACGTCCCCTCCCTTTTGTCTGCATGCCTGCAATCACCACCATGCCTTCCGCTGCACCGGCCGCGGCAAGCTTTTTTGCTTCATCCATAGTTGATGTCACAACAGTATGATAAGAGACGGTCCTGCCGATGAAGGCGGTAGTAAGGTTTTTCTTAAGGTATTCCTCGATGTGCGTGTTCAAGATTGACTCCTGCGTTCTTATTGTAACGTATATCCATACTTAAAATATATAACCATGCTCTACGCATGATCTAAACAGCGAGCCTTGACAATTTGCGGCTGGCTCATTAGCATAGCTTACGGATAAGGGGATATACAAGTGGCAAACGGGAGTTTGGCAATATTGAGAAAACGTGCTGCAAAGTTAATAATGAATGCACGCCGTATTACGGTATTCACCGGTGCAGGAATGAGTACGGAATCCGGCATTCCTGATTTCCGCAGTCCCGGCGGTATATGGAGCAAAGCAGACCCGCAGGATTTTACCATTCAGCGCTTCATGAGCAGCAGCGAGAGCAGACGAAAACACTGGAAGCTTTTCTCTGATTCCGGTTTGATGCGTGATATTAAGCCCAATCCGGGGCATTATGCTCTTGCCGAGCTGGAAAAACTGGGCAAACTGCAGTGTGTCATTACTCAGAATATCGATAATCTACACCAGAAAGCAGGCTGTTCTGAGGATAGAGTGCTTGAACTGCACGGCAGTATGCAGCGCGTAATATGCACCAAATGCAAAACAACACGGCCCATAGAAGATGTGTTGAAGCGCCTGAAAGACGACGAGGAGCCTGTATGCCAGTCCTGCGGCGGTATTCTTAAGCCGGATGCCGTACTCTTCGGCGAGATGCTTCCTCAGCAGGTACTCACCAGCGCTTCGGAATATGCACGCGCAAGCGACCTCTTTATCGTTGTGGGATCTACTCTGGTAGTTTATCCGGCCGCATTTATGCCTGTGTATGCCCTTGAAGCCGGGGCGAAGCTCATTATCATCAATCTGAGCCCCACACCGCTGGACGAATATGCTGATGTGAGGATCAGCGGCAAAGCAGGGGAGTATTTGCCGGTAATTGCCGCGCAAGTGAAAGAAGGCATGAAACTAAAGCGCTGAATTTGCGCTTTAAGTATTGTGTTTTTAACTGTTACCCTATATATTGTATATGGAGGTGCAGAATTGAAAAGAATATGGCTCCTGATAGTTGCCGGCCTGATTATGACAACAGGATGCATAGAGATCATCTCTCCAACCGCTAAAGCACCTGATAACCAGCCTCCTGTGGCCTATATTGACAGCATCTCCACCAACAGGATTTTCCAGGGAGAGACGGTTGCATTCTCCGGTCACGGAATTGATCCGGACGGGGATACTATCGCAGCGTACCGCTGGCGCTCGAGCCTCGACGGTGTTATAAGCACACAGGCATCTTTTGAAACCGATTCTCTCTCCGCCGGCAAGAATACCATATATTTCAGCGTACAGGACAGCATCGGCACCTGGTCAAAGGAGATCTACAGGGATATCACCGTAATACCCCCGGGCAGCATGGTGCCCATTTTACACGATTTTCACGCACTTCCAAAAAGTATTCTGGAAGGTGAACCCGCTACTTTATACTGGGATGTATCGGGAGCAGATACGGTGACCATCACACCTGATATAGGTTATGTATCCGCTAATGGTTCAATCGCCATTTATCCTGTTCAAAACAATGTATACCGCTTGGAAGCCGTTAATGACGCGGGCAAAACGGAGGGCACGGTAAGAATAGTCGTGAATCCCTTACAGAAGAATATCTTGAATCTATACGCTTTGCCAGATGAAAGCGGTTCAGCTGATTATTGCGCAAAAACAAGTAGTAAGCCAATAGTGGGAAGCACAAAAAATTGCTTATCTTCTCAAGCTTTTGTAAGCTTCAATATCGAGAGTATCCCTACCGGAGCAAGGATAACAGAGATTTCACTTGATATTTCACATTATATATTACATGGCGATCCATTCAGCATACTCGGAGCTATGGGTATTTTTAATGATCAATACAATAAACTTGATACTAAAGATTTTGTGTTTACTGGCAGTTTTGACGGCTGGAATCAAATTAATCCGATGGTATTAACCCATACATTACCAGCTGATCCTTTTACTTCAGCTACAATGATTAACGTCTTACAAAATCAAGTAGATAAAGGAAATGATAGATTCCAAATAAGGATTCAATTTGAAAAAATGCGTTGGTATAAAGAGCCGTCATATCGGGATAGTTTTCCTTCTAGTTATACTTCAGTTCGAGAAGATAATCTGGAGTTTATCCCAAATCAATTAACTTTGTTGATAAAATACAAGTAATGTAAAAATAATTTCTATATAAACTTCCACATTTACTGTATCGTTTAATTACTGGATCAGCACTATAATAAATTGGAGATTTCATATGAGAATATTTTGTATTGTTGCATTTGCTATGTTTTTATTACTAGCCTGCGGATGCGATATTATCGGTATCGATAGTCCGCTCGAAAACAAGCCACCCGACGCGTACATCGATGCCATTTCGCCTGAGGAGGCCGAAACAGGTGATGCAGTCTCCTTCCTCGGCCACGGTACCGATGCCGATGGGACTGTAGTCGGCTACCGCTGGCGCTCCGACAAAGACGGCGACCTCAGTACTCTTGCGGAATTTGACAGCTCGTCGCTGTCTGAAGGTGAGCATGTGATATATTTTAAAGTGCAGGATAATAACGGCGCATGGTCATCTGAAGTCCGCAGAACAATAACTATCGGCCCGGGCTCAACAACGTCAGGGCTTCCTGTGATCAATACATTTTCAGTCAGTCCCGCCAGCGCCGCCCCCGGAGCGGCCGTAACGCTCAAATGGACTGTCAGCGGCGCTGATACCGTTCATATAGACGGGGGAGTGGGTGATGTATCTGCTTCGGGCAGCGCCGTCGTTTTCCCCGCCATCACCACAACCTATAATTTAACGGCTGCCAATACAGAAGGTACCGCCAATGCGGCAACAACTGTCACGGTTTCAGGCTCGATTCCGGCCGGCTATCCGGTTATAAATTCCTTTATCGCCACTCCTAATGTCATCGCGGCAGGTGATGCCGCAGTTCTTAGCTGGGATGTCACCGGGGCAACGGAGGTGACCATTACGCCGGGTATCGGCTCGGTAGCCACCTCAGGCTCAAGCTCTGTCTCCCCCGCGGTAACAACGAGCTATACATTGACGGCAACGAATAATGTGGGATTCTTTACCATGACCATCACCGTTGTTGTCTCCGGCTCTGTCGCGGACAGCACCCCTCCCGGCGTTCCTGTTTTAATAACACCTGTCGATGGTGACGTAATGCCTCAACCCGTATCGCCGTGGGCATTCGATTGGGAGGATGCCGTTGATGCAGAGAGCGGCATAAACCAGTATCATCTTTACGTTATTCATCTCGGTGCAGCCCATCCTGTAATAGACCAGAAAGTGGCTGCGTCGGAATACACCACCACTATCGGCGGAGCGGTCAATTCAGGTTACCTGACAGATTGGACATGGAAGGTCCGCGCGCAGAATAACGAAGGGCTGTGGAGCGATTGGTCCGCGGTTAACACCTTCAGCGTAGCTCCGAAGCTGGTGACGGTTACGCTGAGTCCGGTTGCGGTCGAGACAGGAAGTATCACAAAAGGCGGCACGGTAGCGAGTACTGTTCTTGCCGGTGATAACGCTTCAAACAAACCGATTCGCGCTTACTACAGCTACGATATATCGTCTCTCGCCGGAAAAGAGATAACCAGCGCTTCAGTGTCCTTTATTACCCAGACCATCCTTAACAATCCATGGCCGGACCTCACCGGCCTGTGGGTAGCGCAGGTGAACTATACCGGACCTCTGGAGGCGGGCTATTATAGTTTAAGCGGCACACCGGTCACCGGCTCATATCTTTCCAATGCGCCCGGTACGATGAATGTGACCTCGCAAGTGGCATCGGCTGCGGGCAGCTCCGCTAACCGTTTCCAATTACGGCTGCACTTCAGTAAAGAGACAGACGGAGACAACTCCGCTGACTACATCATGTTCAGCAACGCAACATTGAAAGTGACCTATGTTCAATAGCCCGGGAATATCAATTTGTCTTGAGGTTTATTTACTGCCCGCAGAAATTCTGCGGGCAGTGCTTTTTATTGTTTATCGTTATTATTATCCGGTACTATATTCCTATTAAGTAATAGACAAACTTCCTATTGCGCACGCCATTTCTGTACCTTACACTATGAGTTAATTTGTAAAATTTGCAGCCTATAAAAAATAATTCTATGAAAAAATCTGCATCTTTATTACTTAGTGTCATTACTCTGCTGCTGGCCGGATGCGTCCAGCTAAACGGACCGGATGCACCGGTTATCGAGTCATTTAACGCTACCCCAGGAACAATTACCGGAGGCGAATCGGCAACGCTCGCCTGGACTGTTTCAGGCGCCGATTCAGTAGAGATAGACCAGACTATAGGTGCTGTGGCATTATCAGGCACACGTGATGTTGCGCCGGGCGAAACAACCGTCTACACGCTTACTGCGGTCAATAAATCGGGCAGCGTTACGGCTACGGCTCAGGTTACAATTTCAGGAACATCGCCGTTATCAAATGAATCGGATTCCGCATCATCGACTTCATCGGGCTCCGCTA
>CAZFIM010000010.1:0-16404 GCA_964519615.1 uncultured Dehalococcoidales bacterium | reverse complement strand
CATCGATTGTTACTAAAAGTATTTTCTCTTTACCTGCTGAAGACGGCAATGTTATGCAAACAGGCAGAGCGTCTGATATGGATGAGATAAAAGTTGGTGATGATGCGGCAAATAAAGCCAGACAGGCGTTCATGAGCTTCGATATCAGCACCATTCCTGCAGGGGCAAAAATAGAAGACGCGGCGCTCAACATAAGCGGTGTCCCCCTCGGTCATCCTTTCAACCAATTGGGGCCGCTTGGCATCTATTATGATGACTATGGAAGCATTGACCCTTCCGATTTCAATTCAAGTTTCAGCGGACATATAAAGACTTACACATCTTTGCCCACGGCATCTTTCAGTAATGCCGAGCTCATAAACAGACTGCAAAGCAGTGTAAACGCCGGTGACAGCAGATTTCAGATACGTCTGCAATTTCAGAAATACACGGACCATAACGGTAAAGTAGATATGTGGCAGGTAAACTCACCTGAGCTAATAGTTCGATATGTGAAGTAACGGGACTTCGGTATAAGAAGCGGGATTATATAAACAGGACGAACTGCCCGCAGCAGTGTTGGAATCGGGAGGTTATTTCCGGCAGGCTGCGGGCAGCTCTGATTTTACAGGCCCCTTGAGCACCAATGAAATGAGCATAAATTGCCCGCCGGATTGTATCCGGTTATACTTTAAGCTCTTCGCCCACCAGCATTTTATAGCCGAGTTTATAGCGTTCGGAAGTTCTATTCACTATCTCAGGAGGCAGCGGCGGTGCGGGAGGTTCCTTATCCCATCCGGAGGACGTGAGCCAGTCTCTGACTATTTGTTTATCGAAGCTGGGCTGCGCTTTGCCGATCTTGTACTGTGACGCATCCCAGAAACGGCTTGAATCAGGTGTAAGCACCTCGTCGATGAGACTTAGTTTGCCATCGATGAATCCGAATTCGAATTTTGTGTCAGCGATTATTATGCCTCTGTTCTTTGCATACCTGCGCGCATATGAATAGACCTCAATACTTTTTGCCGCCAGATCGCGGGTAACGGAAACGCCTATCTGATTTTCAAGCTCTTTAAGGGTAATAGGCAGATCATGGCCGCTGTCCGCTTTGGTGGTAGGCGTAAATATGGGTTCAGGCAATTCCTGACTTTCCTGATACCCTGCGGCAAGTGTGTGGTCAAGCAATTTATCTGTCTTGCGGTATTCTTCCCATGCGGACCCTGATAAATATCCCCGCACAACGGCTTCTACTGAAATACGTTCCGCTTTGCGCACCACCATGGATCGGCCCACCAGATAGTTCGGACATTTTACTCCGGAAGGTAAATACGGCTTAAGATCATCTACCGAACTTATTACTTTCACCACATGGTTGGGAATGATATGTCTGGTTTTCTCAAACCAGAAGGCAGATATCTGGTTAAGGACTTTCCCCTTATCGGGGATTCCTGTTGGCAGTATTGAATCGTAAGCAGAAATACGGTCAGAGGCTATCAAGAGAAAATAGTGTCCAAGATCATACGTATCCCTTACTTTACCGCGGTATGACAGCGGAAGATCCAGCTCTGTCTCAAATACTATATCCATAGTTCCCCTCTATCCATTAAATTGCTTTGGGTGCAAGGTCGTCCGGGGTGATGCTTGTATCGATATTTTTACGATTCGTCAGGCCAAGCTTCCTGAATACTCCCTCGATATTCCTGACAAAATAATCATAGTCGAAGATGCCGTTCAGTTCCTCTTGTGAAAGGTGTGAGGAAACATCGCTATCCGCTTTTAACAAAGAAAGAAACGCGGTTTTCTCTTTCCATGATTTCATGGCGTTCCTCTGTACGATAGCATATGCATCCTGACGTGTAAGCCCTTTATCTATCAGGGCGAGTAGTACCCTCTGAGAGAATACCAGCCCCTGCGTAAGCTCAAGATTGCGCTTCATGTTATCCGTGTGCACCTGAAGGCCTTTCATAACCGAAGTAAACAGGCCGAGGATATAATCGAGCGCCAGACAGGAATCAGGAAGTGTTATACGCTCTGTGGATGAATGGCTTATATCGCGCTCATGCCAGAGAGCGATATTCTCCATCGAAGTCAGGGCGTATCCGCGGATAAGCCTCGCTATTCCACAAGTGCGCTCGCAAAGTTCGGGATTGCGTTTATGCGGCATGGCTGATGAACCGGTCTGGCCGACGGCGAAAGGCTCTTCAGCCTCAAGGACCTCGGTACGCTGCAGGGCACGGATTTCCGTGGCAAATTTCTCCAGAGAGGCTGCGGTAATTGCCAGCGTGGTAACGAACTGCGCATGCCTGTCGCGCTGTATAATCTGGCTGGATACTGGGGCAGCCTCAATGCCCAGCTTTTTGCAGGCAATGACCTCTATCTCAGGGGGAACGGTGGCGTACGTGCCCACGGCGCCGGATATCTTTCCTACGTTAATCGCTTCCTTCGCTTCAGCAAGACGGTGAGCGTTCCTTCTCATCTCCTGCGCCCACAGTGCGAGTTTGAGGCCGAAAGTTATTGGCTCGGCGTGTACTCCGTGAGTACGTCCGATCATAAGCGTCATTTTATGTTCCATAGCTCTGTCTTCAAGTACATCGATTAGCTGCCGGATATCCTGCTCAAGCAGCGCTGCCGCCTCTTTTATCTGAAGGCTGAGGGCGGTATCGATAATATCCGATGATGTGAGGCCGAGATGAATAAATCTCGATTCTTCTCCCAGACTTTCGCTTACGGCGCCAAGAAAGGCTGTGACATCATGATGAGTTACCTGCAGTATCTCCGCAATGCGCTCCAGTTTGTAGCTTGCCTTTCTGATTTTCGGCATGAGGTCCTGCGGTATTTGCCCCAGTTCAGCCCACGCTTCGCAGACTGCGATTTCAACCTGAAGCCATTTATCGAATTTATTTTGCTCGGACCAGACTTTTTTCATCTCAGGTCTGGAATAGCGCTCAATCATTTGTTGCTCCGTTTATATTATGTTCGGGATAATGAGGCATGGTGTTTTTCATAGGCCGCTTGTATTTCCGGGTATTTCAAGCCGAGAATTCTTCCCGCCAGCAGAGCTGCGTTCTTTGCTCCTGATGACCCTATTCCCATACAGGCAACGGGAATACCCGAAGGCATCTGAACAATAGAATACAATGAATCCACCCCCTTGAGATCGCTGGTAGGAAGCGGTACACCAATGACGGGCAGGGTACACCAGCTTGCCAGAACTCCGGGAAGATGCGCGGCGGCGCCTGCAGCGCCTATGAGAAGCTCGATACCTTTGCTTCTTGCTGAAAGCCCGTACTGGCGTACCTTATCAGGTGTTCGGTGAGCGGACATTACGGTCAGCTCATAGGAAATTTTCAATTTAGCCAGAAGCTCGAGCGCAGGTTCAATTAACGGTTCATCGGTCTTACTTCCTATTACAACGCCCACTAACGGCATTTAATTGACCTCCCTCAAAGCTATATCGCTGCGGTAAAAGCCGCCTTCGAAATGAATCCTGGAAATATTGTTATATACGGTATCACGTGCTTCCTTAATGGAACTGCCGCAGGCAACCACCGTCAGAACCCTTCCTCCCGCCGTAACCGTATGTAAAGAATTATCATATTTGGTACCCGCATGAAATACAATTACTCCATCATCAACAGTGTCAATACCCGCCACCTCCATGCCTGTCTTGTAACTACCGGGATATCCTCCCGACGCCATAACCACTCCCACACATGCATCGCTCTTCCATTTTACACTTGATCTGCTCAGTCTATTTTCTCTTATGGAGAGGAAAATGTCCACAAGATCGCTTTCCAATCTCGGCATAATTACCTGCGTTTCAGGATCACCGAATCTGGCATTGAATTCCAATACTTTTGGACCTTGCGGCGTGAGCATTAATCCGGCATAGATAACTCCACGGTAGGGAGTACCTTCGCTGGCCAATCCGTATATTAGCGGCTCTATTATGCTCTTGTTTACTTCTTCAGTGAGGTCTGCTCCAAAGAAAGAGGGGGGGCTGTAACTACCCATACCGCCGGTATTAAGGCCTTTGTCGTTATCATATGCACGCTTATAATCGCAGGCGGGTATCATTGGAACAGCAATCTCACCGTCTGTAAACGCAAGCAGGCTCACTTCTTTGCCGGTCAGACATTCCTCTATTACAACTGTATCACCGGCTGAGCCGAATACTTTTGCCTGCATGATATCATAGAGCGCTTTCTCTGCCGCTTTTGCATCCTCAGCGATAATGACACCCTTTCCCGCTGCCAGTCCGTCCGCCTTTATTACAACGGGGAACCGCTGTGCAGCGAGATAAGCCACAGCATCATTATAAGTTTCAAAAATGCCTCCGCGCGCGCAGGGTATGTTATATTTTTCCATGAGCCGTTTGGCAAAAGCTTTGCTCGATTCTATGCGCGTTGCGGCAGCGCTGGGCCCGACAATGGGGATATTCTTATGTGTGAAGTAATCTACAATACCATCTGCAAGCGGCTGCTCGGGACCGACTAGAGTGAGGTCTACGTTTAGCTCGATTGCTGCTTCAGCAAGACTTTCTATTTTGGAAGAGGGGATAGCCAGATTGGTTGCCAGTGATGCGGTTCCGGCGTTTCCGGGAGCGGCATAAATCCGGCTTACACGGGGGCTCTGCGCTACTTTCCATGCAAGGGTATGTTCTCTGGCGCCGTTACCGACAATTAATATTTTCACGCTGTTACCTTTGTGAAAAGGACTCACTTCTTCTTCTTTTTTGTTTTACCCCTGTTCTTTTTAACCCCTTTTAATTGTGGTTTGTGAGACATAGGTTATAATGCTCCTTCCTGAAATAACAAACGAAAACTGCGGCAGGCTTGCACATCTCCCTGACTGATGCTCCGGTGAAAAATACGCCCAGGATTGTATTTTTTTACCTGCATCCCGCCGGAATACCGTTATCCATTATAAGTCTATAAAAGTACTGGTCTCTATTACATGACCGGTAATTGAGTATATCTGTTGAGAGATACAAAATCAAGTGATGAGGTATGCTACAATATGTGAGAGTATGACACGATGATATACATTCTTCACGGCCCGGACACTTATTCACTATCCCGTGAACTCGATTCCATTAAAGGGACACTGGGCAATGACGATATGCTGCAAATGAATACTGCAGTGCTCGACGGCAAACAACTAACCTCACGGGAATTGATAGATGCATGCAGTTCAGTACCTTTTTTAGCACCGGTGAGACTTATTATTGTCGAAGGTCTTTTTGAACGCTTTGAGGATGCGCAGAGCTACGGTAAAACCAAAAAGAAAACGCAAGGCGGCGCTAAAAAAGATGTTCAGCCGTGGCAAGAGTTTATTGAGTTTGTTCCGGCAATGCCTCCGACAACGGTTGTGGTCTTTTGTGATGGGAAATTAAGCGAAAAGAACAAGCTTTTTAATCAGCTTCACTCATTTGCCAAAATCAAATCTTTCCCGCAGCCCTCCGTTAAACAACTTCACTCGTGGATTCATACTACGGTCAGGCAAAGAGAGTCATCCATATCTGAAGAAGCAGTTGACTTGCTGATTCAATTTATAGGCCCTGATTTATGGAGCATGAGCAATGAAATAGATAAGATCATTACCTTCAAAAACAAACAGGCAATTACATTGGACGATGTGAAAGAGCTTACCTGCTATGTAAGGGAGACAAGTATTTTCAATCTGGTAGATGCCGTAATTGCCGGTGATGAAAGTAAAGCAGAGTTATTACTTGACAATTTGCTCAAGCACGGAACTGCCCCGGCATACATCTTAACTATGATAGCCAGACAATTTAGAATTATATTAATGGCTCATGAATTGCACGGCAAGGTGGCTCGCCAAAAGCTTATGCAGAAACTGAGTATAAGGTCCGACTACATATTTGATAGAGTTGTTCGGCAGGCCAGACTGTATGAACTGGAGCGACTACATACCGTATACAATAGTATTCTGGATACGGATATTGCCATAAAGACCGGACGTTATCATGAAGACCTTGCTATAGTAATGCTTATTGCGGAACTGTGCAGACATTAAATAGAATATAAGCGGATAGGTTTATTAGTGAGATATCATATTTACATACAATTGACAGCGGAAAGGCAGTTTATTACAATCCAGGATTGATATGAAAATGATGACAAGTGATGAAATCAGACAGGCGTACCTATCATTTTTTAAAGGAAAGGGGCACACGGTTCTTCCCAGTTCCTCATTAATTCCATACGGCGATCCTACATTGCTGCTTACCACAGCCGGAATGGTACAGATTAAGCCCTATTTTATGGGAACTGAAGTTCCACCCAATACACGCATCACCACCTGCCAGAAATGTTTTAGAACAACTGATATAGATTCTGTAGGTGATCCTACCCATTTAACATTTTTTGAGATGCTGGGTAATTTCAGTATCGGCGATTATTTCAAGAAAGAGGCTATCGCCTGGGGGTGGGAATTTGTGACAGGATGGTTAAAAATCCCGGCGGAAAAACTGTGGGTAACCATTTTTCTTGATGATGATGAAGCTTTTGACTACTGGCGTAAAATAGGTTTCCCGGAAGAAAGAATAGTCAGACTCGGTGAGAAGGACAATTTCTGGGGACCTGCAGGTGATTCGGGGCCCTGCGGGCCGTGCAGTGAAATACACTACGATTTCGGACCGGCTGCCGGCTGCGGAAGGCCGGATTGCAATCCCGGTTGTGACTGCCACCGTTTTACCGAGATATGGAATCTGGTCTTTACCCAGTATAATCAGGATATTAACGGTGCGCGTACTCTTCTGCCAAAGCCCAATATCGATACAGGAATGGGACTTGAAAGAACAGCGGCTATTATGCAGGGGGTGGCTACGGCTTACGATACAGACTTGCTTATACCTCTGCGGCAGAAATTATGCGCCTTAACCGGTGTAGACTACGGCAAGAACGATGAGGTAGACAGGGCTGTAAGGATTGTTATCGAACACGGGCGCGGCCTTTCTTTCCTTATTGCTGACGGCGTACTGCCGTCCAATGAAGGACGAGGTTATGTGTTGCGCAGATTGCTGCGCCGTGCCGGATTTTTCGGCAGGAAACTGGGCATTGAAGAACCGTTTCTAGGTGAAATAGCTGATGCTGTAATAAATAAAATGGGAGCGGTATACCCCGAGCTAATAGCTAATCAAAAGTTGATCTTTGATGTAATCAAATCAGAAGAAGAGAGATTTATAAATACACTGGAGGCCGGTATAAATCAGGTAGATAGAATTGTTGCTGAAGTTATTGGCACAAGCAAAAAGGCTATTACAGGAAAAGATATTTTCCGGCTCCACGATACCTATGGCTTTCCTGCGGAATTAACTGCGGAGATTGCGCAGGAGCACGATCTCCATGTCGATATGCAGGGATTCAATGCCGAAATGGAAAAACAAAGGGAGAAAGCGCGTGCAGCTCACAGGTTCGGTGGCGAATCAGCCGCAAACGCTAATAACGGCAACAGAATATCAGAAAAGACGGTTTTTACCGGTTATGATTGTCTTGAAACGCAAAGCCGGGTTCTCCACCTGTTCGAGCAAAAGACGGGGATCAGGGTTATCTCTGCCGAGGAAGGCGGGCAAATCGCTGTTGTGCTTGAGAAAACACCCTTTTATGGTGAGAAGGGCGGCCAGGTCGGGGATTGCGGCCAAATACGTTCCAGTTTCGGAGTCGTGGAAGTCACAGATACGATATGGTCTCCTTATGCCAATTTAACCGAGGGTACTATCGTTCACCTTGGTAAGGTGATAAGCGGCGTCATCTCAACAGGAGACACCGTAGATGCGGCGGTTGATAAAGAGCAGAGAAAGGATACCGCCCGCAATCATACGGCAACTCATTTGCTCCAGGCTGCGTTGAGAGAAGTGCTCGGAACGCACGTTGTCCAGCGCGGTTCGCTGGTTACCCCGGAAAGACTGCGTTTTGATTTCGCGCATGTAGATCCCTTAAAACAAGAGGAGATTGACCGCATAGTATACCTTGTCAATAAAATGATTCGTGACAATCTTGATGTGCATAGTATTATCCTGCCGTACCGTCAGGCTATTGATGAGGGCGCAATCGCTCTCTTTGAGGAAAAATACGGCGATACGGTAAGAGTATTGAAGGTAGGAGACCCACCTGTAAGTGTTGAGCTATGTGGAGGTACTCATATCGATGCTTCCGGTTCAATAGGCACCTTTCTGATCCTAAGCGAGAGCAGCATCGGTACAGGGCTAAGAAGAATAGAAGCGCTTACCGGCCGGGCAGCTGAAAGCTTTATCAATGAGCGTATGAAGTTGATAGCGGTAATTACAGAAGAAATGAAGAGTTCACCTGCAGAATTGCCTGAGAAGATAAAAGGCCTGAAATTAGCTCTTGCGGAAGACAGAAAAAAGATAGAGATTATGGAACGCGCACTTTCGCGTGATGAAGTACAAAATCTCCTGAAACATATTGAGAATATCGATGGAATACAGTTTATTGCTGCAAGTGTACCATCAAAATCAATTTCATCGCTGCGTGATATGGGCGATGCATTACGCGCGCAGATGAAGAGCGGTATTATTGTACTGGCCACAATCTATGAAGATAAGCCGAGTTTTATAGCTATGGTTACACCTGACCTCGTACAGAAGGGATTTCACGCCGGTAAAATTGTAAAGGAAGTGGCTGGCGTGACGGGTGGAGGTGGTGGAGGAAAAGCCGATATGGCACAGGCGGGCGGAAAGAATCAGGCAAAGATACCGGAAGCGTTAAGACTGGTCAGAAAAGTGATAGGCGATTTGTCATCTGAATAACCATGCGCAACCTGGGTCTGGATATAGGGGAAAAAAGAATCGGTGTGGCCATCAGCGACTCCGAGGAGATACTTGCAAGCCCGCTGGAAACTATCACCTACCGTGATGAAGAACAGGCCATAAACGCTATTAACGGTCTTGTTAAAAAGTACAATATAGAAAGAATAGTAGTGGGGTTGCCCTACTCATTAAACGGTGAAATAGGTTTTCAAGCCATAAAAGTACAAGAATTTATTGAAAAGCTACGGGAATCGATCAGTGTAGACGTTCATTTTCAGGATGAGAGGTTAACCACCGTTACGGCAAGCAACATGTTGATTGAAGCCGGAGTGAAAAAGAGTAAACGCAAGGAAAAGATAGATGCTGCCGCCGCCACCATAATCCTGCAGGCATATCTGGACGGTGCACGATATTACGGGCAATGAAAAGATATATCGGGCTAATTGGTTATCCACTGAAGCATTCGATCTCACCTGTTTTTCAACAAGCAGCGCTGGATTTCTACGGATTGGATATTCGCTATTTGTTATGGGAGACCGCCGCACCGGAGTTTGCATCTTCTATTGAACGGATTAAATTACCGCAAAACCTAGGGGCGAATGTTACGGTACCCTACAAAGAAAAGGTTCTGCCTTTACTCGATGAAATAGATGAGCTTGCGCTTACGATAGGCGCAGTCAATACTATCGTTAAAAAAGGTAAAAGGTTGAAGGGTTTCAATACCGATGCTTGCGGCTTTCTAAATTCCTTAAAAGAGCAGGCGGGGTTTATTATCACCGGTAAATCGGCAATGGTACTTGGTGCGGGGGGTGCGGCAAAAGCGGTCTGTTTCTCCCTGATTAATGAAGGTCTTGAAAAACTGACAATTGTAAATAGAAATGCAGAGAGATTACGGTTGTTAAAGGAGCACCTGAACCGATATAGTATTGCTCGGAAGTTTGATACAGAGATAACGATCCTGCCCTTTGATGAAAAAGGCATCGGTACCCATATTGGCGACTGCCAATTGGTGATAAACTGTACTACGTACGGCATGAAATACGGCGATATGGAAAATTTTTCACCGTTAAGTAAAGAACTTATCCCGGCGAGTGCGTTAATCTACGACCTGGTATATAATCCTGCTGAGACCCCGTTATTAAGAATCGCGCGTCAGGCAGGCGCACAGGTATTGGGAGGTTTGTTTATGCTCATCTATCAGGGCGCAACGGCTTTTGAGCTTTGGACGGGGCAAAACGCTCCTGTGGATGAAATGCTTAAAGCAGGTAAAAAAGCTCTGGAATAAGTAGTAAGGTTGGATAAATGGGAGGATTACGTTTTTTAACTTCAGGCGAATCTCACGGCCGCGGTCTTCTGGTTATTGTCGAAGGTCTGGTATCAGGCTTGAAAATCAGTGAAGAATATATAGCCAATGACCTGCTAAGAAGACAGGGAGGATATGGTAGAGGAGGCCGTATGCAAATTGAACGTGATCGGGCGGAAATTATTACCGGAGTCCGTCACGGCCTGACCATAGGTAGTCCGATAGGACTGATAATATGGAATAGAGATTGGCAAAACTGGCAGGAAAAGATGGCCGTAGGGAGTGTTGAGACTTATATTGAGAAAATCACATCTCCTCGACCCGGACATGCAGACCTGGCTGGTATGCTTAAGTATCAGGTAGACGATATACGCTTGATATTGGAAAGGGCAAGTGCGCGTGAAACGACAGCGAGGGTTGCCGCCGGTTCAGTGGCACGGCGTTTTCTTGAAGAATTCGGCATTCGCATCTACAGTCATACGGTTGCCGTAGGTGGTATTCACACTCCGGAATCACAGATGATAGACCTCGAAAGAATAGAGAATTCACCCTTGCGCTGCAGTGACCCTTCAGCGGAAAAAGAGATGATTGAAGCCATCGATAAAGCACGGGCGGAAGGTGATACACTGGGGGGGATATTTGAAGTAGTGGCATACGGGGTGCCTGTCGGGCTGGGGAGTCATGTACACTGGGACCGCAGGCTGGATGGGAAAATAGCTCAGGCAATTATGAGCATACATGGTGTAAAAGGTCTGGAAATAGGTTCCGGCTTTAACCTGTCCGGTATCAGGGGTTCGCAGGCACATGATATCATTGAAAAGGCAGGACCGGAAAAAACGGGGCGAATCTGGCAGAGACCGACTAACAGGGCCGGCGGTATTGAGGGTGGAATAACTAATGGAGAGGATATCATACTGCGTGCCGCCGTCAAGCCAATCGCCACCCTGGGCAATTCTCTGCCTTCAATAGACATGAATTCAGGCGCCGTTACGCGCGCACATTATGAAAGAAGCGATATCTGTGTTGTTCCGGCTGCCGGAGTGATTGGGGAGGCAATGCTGGCTTTGACTCTGGCCAATGCCGCTCTGGAAAAATTCGGTGGAGATAGTTTAAAGGAAGTTTTGCAAAATTTCAGGAGCTACAGTGTTTCCACACAGGCGGGTGAAACCCATGAATGAAGCGCAGGAAAAACGTAATATTGCGTTTATAGGATTCTCGGCTACAGGCAAAACAACGGCTGCTGCCAGGCTGGCTGAACGTATGAGATGGAACCTGATAGATACCGATATCGCTATAGAAAAAAAACTGGGGAAGTCTATCCCCGAATTATTCCAGCAGGAAGGAGAGCAGAAATTTCGCGATATGGAACATATCGAGCTGCGCGATGCCTGTCTGCAGAATAATACGGTTATTGCTACTGGCGGCGGAGCAATATTAAGCGAGAAAAACCGCAAATTGCTTAAAAATAATTGCGTTGTGATATGCCTTGAAGCGGACGTGGAGACTATTTATAAGCGTTTACTTCGTGATACGACTTACTCCAGCAATCCCGTTGTGAGGCCGCTGCTGGCAGTTGAAAATCCCAAAGCTAAAATAAGTGAATTAAAAGCGGTCCGGCAGCGGCACTATGCCATTGCGGACTGGACCGTACACACCGATGTGCTTACAACTGATGAAGTAATTCAGGAATCGATTCGCGGTTACAAGCTCATTTTAAGACGAAATGAAAACGATGTTGTTGCGGGAAAGGACAATCTTGCTTGTATGGTTAATGCATCGAGCAGGGTTTATCCAGTATATGCGGGATGGGGGATATTGGATGGGCTGGGCGAAAAGATGAAATATCTCGGCATGACAGGGGCTGCCTTTCTGATAAGTGATAAAAAAGTATTCAGCTACTACGGTAAGAGGTGCAGGGAATCACTTGAGAAAGCGGGATATACGGTTTATCAGCATGTGGTAAGACCGGGTGAGGCATCAAAATCGGTAGGCAGCGCATTAAGAATTATTGATGATCTGATAAGTAATAGAGTTGACCGCAGCGGAGTGATTGTAGCTCTTGGAGGCGGTATGATTGGCGATTTGGGAGGATTTGTGGCTGCAACCTATTTGCGCGGTCTACCCCTTGTACAGGTGCCGACAAGTCTACTGGCAATGGTTGATGCCAGTCTGGGCGGCAAGGTTGCAGTCAATCACGCCAGAGGGAAAAACCTGATCGGCTCATTTTATCAACCATGGTTGGTAATTGCGGACACGAGCACGCTGCAGACCCTGCCTCCGAGAGAATTAACATCCGGATGGTCGGAAGTTATCAAATATGGACTTATACTTGACGCAACCTTTGCTCATTTTCTGGAAGCAAATAGCGAGAAGTTAAAAAAGCTTGATTCCGACCTTGTTACTGTAGCTATTGCCAGATGTATGTCCATGAAAGCCTACGTAGTGGAAGAAGATGAAAAAGAAACCGGCAGGCGGATCATATTGAATTACGGACATACGTTGGCACATGGGCTGGAAGCTGCTACGGGATACAGGACTTTTCTTCATGGCGAGGCTGTGGCAATAGGAATGGCCGCTGCAGCCATCATCAGCCACAGAATGGGGATTCTCTCCCAAAATGCGGTCAGACGTCAACAAAAGCTTTTAGAAGCCTACGATTTGCCTCTAAAATGTTCTGATATAAAGCTGTCGTCCGTGCTTTCGGCAATGCAGCTGGACAAGAAAATAAAAAATAAAACAATCAGATGGGTACTGCTAGAAGACATCGGTAAAGCCGTTGTACGTGATGATGTGCTTATTAACGATATTGAGCCTGTATTACGCAAGGTGTGCATATAGTGAGAATTGCGCTAAACAAAAATAATTCCGTACTGGATTACATTTATGTATTAAAGCCCAAAGAGACAAGCTTGCTTGTCATAATCGGTCTATGCTCGGCATTCATTTCCGCCGGTGGAAATATTGCTAACGGTGAAAGATTCCTTATGTTGTTTCTTACACTTCTTTTGGGATGCGCCGGCTGTAACGGCCTGACGAATTACCTTGATAGGGAAGTTGATGCACGTATGACACGCACATGTAGCAGAGTCCTTCCATCAAGGAGGATTTATCCTCCACAGAAGGCTTTGCCGCTGATCGTTAGCTGTATCTCCATTGCTCTTGTACTTGCCTGGTTTCTTCATCCTTTATGTTTTATCGTCGGCGCCGTAGGTGTTGTGGCCTCGGCGTTATGGAGAAAAACGGTAACCTGTACTATTTTCGGGATAATTGCAAGCTGCAGCCCCGTTCTCATAGGCTGGCTGGCCGTAAATCCTGCTTTTTCTTTGGATATCCTCTTAATATGTTTGCTCATATGTTTCTGGGTGCCAATACATGTGTGGAATGTTCTTATTTCAAAAAAACATGAATACAGGGCTGCGGGGCTGAATTTTTTCCCCTTGAACCGGCCGGTTGAGAATGTGGTAAAGGTACTGCTTGTGCTCTCACTATTATTGTATGCTGTGTCAATGCTTATTTATTTCGTCAGCGGGATGCATATTCTCTATCTTGTCACCGCCAACATAATGGGACTGATGATGGTAATATCTTCAGCCAGACTGGCGTTTAAAACATCGTCCGAACTCTCCTGGCGTATATATAAATTATCCAGTTTTCCATATCTGGGAATACTCTTTATTGTATTATGTCTGGATATATGGCTTTTTTAATCAATAGCAGTTTTCTGTTTGCCTCGTTTTTCATAATAGTAAACATGGAGATTTCATTATAACGGACTATTTCAATATTGAATCACAATGTACTCAAAGCAATGCACGTAAAGCTTTATTTAAAACTGCGCATGGTGAAATAACAACTCCGGTATTTCTTCCCGTGGGCAGCCAGGCCACGGTAAAAACTTTGACTCCTGAGGAATTGTATTCCGCAGGTACGACAATACTACTATGTAACACATACCATTTATATCTTCGACCGGGCATAGATGTTATTGAGCAGCTTGGTGGTTTACACAACTTTATGAGATGGCAGGGGCCTATTTTAACTGATAGCGGCGGCTATCAGGTATACAGTCTCTCTCCATTGTGCAGATTAAGCGACAACGGCGCAGTATTTCGTTCACACCTGGATGGAAGCGAGCATATATTCACTCCTGAGGCGGTGATTGAGTTTCAGCAGCGCATGGGGGTGGATGTTAGTATGGTGCTTGATGAATGCGCTCCTATTGATGCGAATGAAATTACGATCAGGCGGGCAATGGACAGAACTCACTTGTGGGCAAAACGCTGCAGAGAAGCCCACACGATGTCTCAACAGCATTTATTCGCTATAGTACAGGGAGGTTCATTTGCAGAGCTTAGAAGAGAATCTGCCGGCATTCTCAGTGAAATGAATTTTAACGGCTACGCAATTGGCGGACTGAGTCTCGGAGAATTAAAGGAGATAACATGGCAAATGGTCGCTGAGAGCGTGTCAGTCTTACCCCGGGACAAACCGCGCTATTTAATGGGAGTCGGCTCTCCTGAGGATATTGTTGAAGGGGTGAGTTTTGGTATTGATATTTTTGATAGTGTATTGCCTACAAGAGTCGCCAGAAACGGAGCACTCTTCACCAGATTCGGGCGTAAGAATATAAAAAAGGCTTTATATAAATTGAAAAAAGGGCCCATTGATGATGATTGTGATTGTTATACCTGCCGTAATTTTTCCGCGGCTTATCTCCACCATTTGTTTCGCAGTGAAGAGTTACTTGCCTACAGATTAGCTACTATACATAATGTGTCTTTTATCTGCCGTCATATCAATAATATCAAGCGTGCGCTTGATGCTGGTACATTTCCCCAATATAAAGATTCATTTCTTTCTCTTTATAAAACAACGGATGAAAGGGCAAGGATGGAACAGAAAAAGAAGTGGTTACGATCACAACGCCCCCTTGACCCTCTATGAAAACGATGTAAATGCGATAGTATGCATGAATTGAATTAGATATAAATGCATGGTATTATGACCGACGATACACGAAAGATAAATACGGCTACTATTATATATAATGCTTGATACTGATAAGATGATATTGCAATTGGAAGACGTCAGACTCTCTTTTGGCGGGGTTGAGGCGCTGAAAGGTGTAAGTATAGATGCCAAAGAAGGTGAGATTCTGGCGATTATCGGTCCCAATGGGGCAGGTAAGACATGTGTGCTTAATTGCATCAATGGTTTCTATAAGCCGCAAGGCGGAGAAATACTATATCAGGGTAAAAAGATAACCCGTATGCGCCCGGATAAAATAGCTAAATTAGGTATTGCACGGACTTTCCAGAATATAGAGTTATTCAGCGGCCTTACCACACTTGATAATCTTATGGCCGCACGTCACGTGCTTATGAATCAAGGTGTACTTAGTACAGGATTGTATTTTGGATGGGCGCATCGTGAGGAGATTAAACATCGTAAGACAGTTGAGGATATCATCGATTTTCTTGAAATCGAACCTGTAAGGAAACAGGTGGTAGGTGCATTGCCTTACGGTATGAGAAAAAGAGTGGAACTGGGTAGGGCACTTGCCCTGGAGCCTGATGTTCTTCTGCTGGATGAACCGATGGCCGGCATGAATCTTGAGGAAAAAGAAGACATAGCACGTTTTATCATCGATATCTTCGAAGGACAGGGAGAGACGTATCCTGACTCGCCTGTATTAAGAGACGGCATCAAATGTATTGTTCTTATTGAGCATGACATGGGCGTTGTTATGGATATAGCGGATAGAATTGTGGTTCTCGATTTTGGACGTAAGATAGCTGAAGGAACACCTGATGAAGTGCGCGCTAATCCAGAGGTTATTGCTGCTTATTTGGGAGAGGAAAAGAGTAAACTGTGAATTCAGCTCAAAGCCATCTCTTTCTTCTTCTGTAGTGTTTAACCGCGCGATAGCTTTTTTTCGTTCCAACGGCTGATAGACCCATATAGAACTCTTTCACGTCCTCATTATTCTTCAGAAAATCTGACGTTCCGTCCAGAACTACACGGCCGTTTTCCATAACATAACCGTAATGAGCGATACTGAGTGCAATTCTCACATTTTGTTCAACCAGCAATACAGAGGTCCCTTTATCACCGTTAAAACGCTGTATTATCTCGTAGATTTCCTCTACCAGCATGGGGGCAAGCCCCAGAGACGGTTCATCGAGCATCATAAGCTCAGGAGACGCCATCATTGCCCTTCCGATTACCAGCATCTGCTGTTCACCGCCGGAAAGGTAGCCTGCGATATTTCTCCTTAGCCCTTTTAAACGGGGAAAGTATTCATACACCATCTCAAGATCGTTCTTGA
>CAZFIM010000009.1:28137-54434 GCA_964519615.1 uncultured Dehalococcoidales bacterium | reverse complement strand
AAGGAATGTTTACCCCTCCCAGCCACAACACGCGCCCTTTAACCAGCGCGTGTACATCATAGCCGATTCCCACTCTCATTTCGCTATAGTGTCCTCGCTATATTTTCAGCCAACAGTATATCATCCGATGTCGTGATTTTAATATTGTTGTAAGAACCCATATATAATTGTACTTTGTGTTTCAGTCTCTCTACTAGGCTGGCATCATCGGTGACGTCCTCGTCATTATGTTCGTAGGCATGTACTATTATATCAGAGCGAAATATCTGTGGAGTCTGTACGCTCCAGAGCAAGTTTCTATCCAGTGTTCGGGTGACGAAATTATGGCTGTCGCTCATCTTTATAGTGTCTTTTACGGGTACGGCCGCGATTGCCGCACCTGACTTTTGCGCGGCTTTAAGCCCTCTGTAGATGATATCTTCTGTTAAAAAAGGACGGGCGCCATCATGGATGAGTATCCACGGCAGTTCGCTGGCAGCTTTAAGCCCCTTTTGTACAGAGTCCTGACGCCGTTTCCCGCCGGGACAAATACGCTTTAATTTCGACCAATGCATGCGGGAAGCGAGCTCATGGCCTGCGCTGATATTATTTTCGTTCAGTATCAGTATGATCTGGCTGATAGCCTCGCATCGCTGCAGTACATCGATAGACCATGCCAGTACCGGCTTACTCCCAAGGGACATAAACAGCTTGTCTTCACCAAACCGGCGGCTGTATCCTGCCGCCAATACTATGGCTCCTGCCTGTAAATGCAGCGGCCCGTCTGTGCCGATTTTTTCTTTCATTTATGACCACGTCCGGCTTTTTATGCTGCTGTTCTGTTAATAAAAAAGGCGGGAAGAAAATTACTATAACCCGCCTTTTGTCATTCTGTTGTAAGAGTACTATTTATATTTAATTACCCTCGTCAAGCAAATTGGTAATGTCGCTTTTATGCAAAGCTTCGGCTGCAGTCCTGATGACTAATTTCTGACCGTCATAATCTATTTTCACCGTAGTACCTGAATGTATCTTGTTTTTACGTATCATGCTCTCAAGCTTATCTTCCACTTCTTTCTTAATAAAGTATTTGAACGGGTGTTCCGATTCAAAAGGTACATTACATTGGTCGGTGATATAATCGCGGGCATATTCCGTAACCTCGATAATGATATTTTTCTCGTCCATGTTTTGAACAACCCGATTGAGCAATTGGTCGACTATCCAGCGGACGTGCTCCTTATTAAGGTCAAGCTGTATGCAGAATTTCTGTCCGTCATAGTCCAGGGTTAGACATGTACTGGGAGGCAAGGGAACTTGTAGCAGCCAGTCAGGAACGTTGTTCTCCACTTCCTTCTGTAGAACACGAACCATGGATGAGGCTCCTGACCAGGAGGCAGGTCCGTAATGCTGTTCACCCAGTTCATAGAGACGGGTATTTGCCGCTGCAGTTGTTCGAAGTGTTACCTGTTCTTCTTCAAATGACCTGATCAGGGAACGGAAGAGACCGCCAAGCTTTTCATCTGCGATTTGCTGTATCTGCTCCTTTTTCAGGCTGGGGCTAATAATAAATTTCTTACCGTCATAGTCTATCGAGATCGATGTATCTGAGGGCAGGGGATTGTTTGATAATGCTTCATCTATTACATTGACTATTTCATCTTGAATAACAAGACGCAGCGGTGAAGCGTTATACCAGTTCTTTACACCGTAACATTGTTCACCCAGTTCATACATGTGTTTGGCAGCTGTATCGCTTAGCTTGATTTTTAGTTCTTTACTTTCAAACGGCTTAAACATGTCTTTAAGTGCGCTATCAACTATATGGTGAATTTGCTCTGTGCTAAGGTTCAGATCAATCGTTATGTTCTCATCGATATAGTCCATAGATATAGTTGTACCCGGAAGCAAAGGATTGGCAAGCAGCGCTTCAGAAAGTTTGTCCTCAATTTCATTTTGAATCACGCGGCGAAGAGGCCTGGCACCTTTGGCAGGTTCATATCCTTTGTTACCTAAAAAGTCTTTTACGGCATTACTTATATCCAGTTTCAAATTTTTATCAGTAAGCGATTGTGTTACCTGGGTAAGCATCAGATCGACAATCTGACGTATTTGCTCTTTGTTAAGCGCGTGGAATACGACCACGCCATCCAGTCTGTTCAGAAATTCGGGCAAGAACTCTTTCTTAAGTTCGTCAAGAACTTTGGCTTTCATCTTATCGTATTCATACTGGCGTTCTTTCTCCTCGTTTGCGTGAGAAGAAAAACCGATATTTACATTACTGCTGATAAATTTGGCACCGACATTACTGGTCATTACGATAATACTGTTACGAAAATCTACCCGGCGCCCTTTGGCATCGGTTAAATGACCATCATCAAAAATCTGTAATAAAATTTTATGGACATCCGGATGTGCCTTTTCAATCTCATCCAGCAAAATTACACAGTAGGAATTGCGCCGGACGGCCTCAGTTAGTTGTCCTCCCTCTTCATAGCCAACATATCCGGGAGGTGCACCGACCAGACGGGCAACTGCATGGCGTTCCATGAATTCTGACATATCAAGCCTGGTCATGGCATCCTGGCTTCCGAACATAAATTCAGAAAGTGCCCTGACCAATTCTGTTTTACCCACTCCCGTCGGACCGAGAAAGATGAAACTGCCGATGGGACGTCGTATGTCTTTCACGCCGGCCCTGGCGCGTCTTACCGCTTTGGAGATAGTAGTTATGGCCTCATCCTGTCCAATTATGCGTTTATGAAGTTCATCCTCCATTTTCAGCAGGCGTGTTGATTCTTCTGTAGTAAGCCTTATTATAGGGATATTAGTCCACATGCTCACCACTTCGGCGATATCTTCTTCAGTGACCACAGGTTTTTCCTGACCCTGTCCCGCCTGCCATTCTTTTTCCATGCTCCTTATTTTTTCCTGAAGCTGTACTTCTCTATCGCGCAGCTCAGCAGCATATTCATATTGCTGCGATGCAATGGCAATATCTTTATCTTTGCGTACATTTTCATAGGCACGTCTTGCCTCTGCAAGGCTGATAGGTACGGCACCGCGTTTGATGCGGACACGTGAAGCGGCCTCATCCATAAGGTCAATGGCTTTATCCGGGAGAAACCTGTCGGGAATATAACGTGCGGCTAGATTAGCGGCAGCGTCAAGAGCGGCATCGGTAATGTCCAGGCGATGGTGTTCTTCGTAACGTTCCTTGATACCGCGTAATATCTGTATCGTCTCTTCGATGGTGGGCTCATTTACAGTAACAGGCTGAAACCGTCTTTCAAGACCGGCATCTTTTTCCACATGTTTGCGGTACTCGTCCAGTGTTGTTGCTCCGATACATTGAATTTCGCCGCGTGCAAGAGAAGGCTTTAAAATGTTGGAGGCATCAACAGCCCCCTCGGCGGCTCCTGCACCGACAATAGTATGAAATTCATCGATAAAGAGAACGCTGTTTCTTGCGGTCTTTATCTCTTCTATAACCTTTTTCAGGCGCTCTTCAAACTCACCTCTATATTTAGTGCCGGCAACAAGGAGTCCGATATCCAGTGTTACCACTCGTTTGCCCTGAAGAGTTTCAGGGACATTGCCTGCAATAATGCGATGCGCGAGCCCTTCTACAATAGCTGTTTTACCTACTCCCGGCTCTCCAATAAGCGCCGGATTATTTTTAGTTCTGCGGCTGAGTATCTGTACAACTCTCTCGATTTCTTTATCGCGGCCAATTATGGGGTCGAGCTTCCCTGCTTTGGCGGCAGCGGTAAGATCCGTTCCAAGCTGGTCAAGTACAGGTGTTTTAGCAGCAGACCTTGATGTTGCGCGCGCCTGTGGAACATTCTGGCTGATAATGGTATTAATTTCATTCTGCACTTTTTCGATGGTGATGCCAAAGCTTTCCAGAACTCCGGCGGCAGTTCCTTCATGTTCTCTGAGAAGACCCAGCAGCAGGTGCTCGGTACCTATATAGCTGTGGTTCAACCGTCTGGCTTCATCGACAGCAAGCTCAATTACTCGTTTTGCTCGCGGTGTAAGACCAACTTCACCGGCATTTGCTCTTTCACCTCTGCCTACCACGAACTCAACAGCTGCACGTACTTTGCTTGCGGCAACTCCCAGGTTATTTAACACCCTGCTGGCAACGCCGTCTTCCTCGGCAACAAGACCCAGCAGGATATGCTCGGTATCAATATAGTTGTGACCGAAATGCTGAGCCTCTTCCTGTGCCCTTGTCAATGCTCGTCGTGCTCGTTCAGAGAATTTCTCAAACCTGCTTGCCATAATATATATATGCCTCTATTTATTTGCCGTGGCTTTTATGCTAATGCATTAGAGTTATTTCCGGGACTCAAAATTATTATAAGTTGTTTACTAGGTCAAGTCAAAGGTTTTTAAACGTATTTTCAGGGATATTTACTTGATGGAGACAGGTTTAAACGATACCGGGGATAATGAAAATGGCATAATAGTAAAATGAAGGAAAATAAAAAACCTCTGGCAGCGGCATATTTTCCCAAAAAGTCCCCCCTTCAGTATCGTCTGCGCTAAGGCGTTTCACTTCCGTGTTCGGGATGGGAACGGGTGGTTCCACCTTGCTCTGGCCACCAGAGGAATTTCACAAAACTGTATTCACTTTTAACGAGAGATAACTATACAGCGAAATATTATGTTTGTCAAATCCCCTATTTTAGTAAGGTGACCTGTTCTGATGCTTGTTGAGGGCACAGGCATAGCAGAATATATCGGTAGAGATGATACCTATAAACTGATTGACACATGTCCGGTTGAATGCTATTCTGCACATGATTTATCTGATGGATTACTGCAGGAAATCTCCTCTATGTCTATAACTGGCACTATATTGTTGCTTGTCGGTTCATACCTGCTGGGATCGTTTCCTTATATGTTCATTCTGGCGCGCAGCAAAGGTGTCCCGGTCTCCCTCCATGAAGATTTCCATCTGGTATTGTGGAGGCGAGTGGGCCGCCTCGAAGCCATCTCCGGTATTTTGTTGGATGTATTGAAAGGTACTATTCCCGTTATTATCGGTTTTTATACTCATTTCGATGTTGCAGTGGCAATATGGGCAGGTATACTGGCTGCGGTAGGCCAGATGTGGCCTGTATTTTTAAAATTTAACGGTGAAAAAGGAAATACGACAGGCATGGGAATAGTACTTTCATATGGGGTCTTGTACCAAAATTATATTCTGCTCATAGTGTCAATTGGTATAGTGCTGGTTGGGGCATTCATCCGGACAGTGCCGAGAATATTTACTTCCGGACAATCTCTAAGTGAGAAAATGAAGTTGGGCGGCCCTGCCAGTAATAGTTTTCCGCTGGCGATGATTCTCAATTTCGCTGCCGTTCCTGCGACAGCAGCGCTCACAGATCAGCCAGTCGCGGTAGCTGCAGCTTTTACAACGCTGTTTCTGGCAATTGTTGCCAGAAGACTAACCGCAGGTTTACTGGCTGATCTTGATAAGTCGACAGACAGTATATTGACAATTCTCCTTATGAGACTGCTATTTGATCGGAGTACCCGAGAGACAGGCTATCAATACTACGGAAGCCCTGATGAAGTAAAGCAGGATAACAATAAATAAGATACCCTGCTATAGAGAGTGAAGACGATTTAATATTTCACGCGCTATGACAATTCCACAGGCAGATGCCTGAACAAGACCTCTGCTCACGCCTGCACCGTCGCCGGCAGCAAACATATTGTGTATCTCGGTTTCCAGGCTGGCGCTGAGTTTAAGCTGGCTTGAGTAGAATTTTACTTCAACTCCATACAAAAGCGTATGCCGGGATGAGATTCCCGGCGCTATCATATCCATTGCTTGCAGCATTTCTACAATACTCTTCAGATATCGATAAGGTAGCACAAAACTTAAGTCACCGGGAGTGGCTTCTTTTAATGTGGGTTTTACAATACTGTGTTTGATACGCTCAGGGGTCGATCTATGTCCATTCATCAGGTCACCAAGACGTTGTACCAGCACGCCGCCGCTGATAAGGTTTGCGAGCCGTGCCAGATATTTGCCGTACGCGATCGGCTCATGAAAAGGTTCCGTAAAACTTGTGCTGACGAGGATAGCGAAATTGGTATTGGCCGTCTTTTTTTTGGCATAGCTGTTCCCGTTGACGGTTACAACCGGGTCAATTCCTCCCGTTGACTCCATAATAACTTCACCCTGAGGACACATACAGAATGTTCTGACTCTATCATCAAAGCTTTTGGAGAAGTATTCCAGTTTGGATTCATAGAGTACTGATGTAAATTCCTCCAGTACAGGTGAAGGCACCTCCACTCTGATACCTACATCCACAGGATTATTATCCAGGGTTAGTTTGAGTCTTTCCGCTTCTTTTGCCAGCCAGTCCGCTCCTTCTCTCCCCGGTGCCAATATTAAGTAACGGCAATTGATTATTTCTCCTTTTTCCGTTTCCACACCAGTAACGTGACTGCCATTGATAATGATTTTATTTGCTGCCATGTTGAAGCGCATTTCAATATGCGGCGCTATATAGTCTCTCATATTTTTAAGTATTTCCCGTGAGAGATCGGTCCCCATGTGGCGTATTTTTACGGGAATCAACCTTAATTCAGCCAGCTTTGCTTTCCGGACCATTTGCTCAACATCTCTGCCGGTACCGTAGACGCGTTTTGGGGCACCGAATTTGAGATAGAGATTATCTATATAATTTATAAGTTCCTGAGTGTGTCCGGCCGGTAATATGTTTGCCAGGCGGCCGCCGACTTCATCTGAAAGAGTGAGCTTGCCGTCACTAAAAGCGCCCGCCCCACCCAGACCGGTTACCAGATTGCAGGGAGAGCAGGACAGGCAATTACCCTTACCCTGCTGCAGAGGACAACTCCTCTTTTCAATATCCCTGCCTTTTTCTAAAAGCAATATTTTCAAACCAGCAGCCTTAGATAATTCCAGCGCAGTAAATAATCCGGCAGGACCGCCTCCTACAATTATGACGTCATAACTTTGAGCGATTCTCTTGCTCATAGCAGCTACCTTAATGTTACATAAGAGATATGCAATTTTTAATTTCCCCCAGGAATTAAAAGTCTTGCATGTTTTTACATTTCACTGGAAACGTTTTGTATATTTGTATATCGGATTCGTTGTAGCGACCTTTCAGTATTTATTTTGTATTACCATTCATTTTAATTCTAGTTGCTATACTGGAGAGCAGTCAAGGGTTCAATTTTAACAATATCTACGTCTATAGGCATTTCTCTTTCATGAAATTCCTTTCAGGAATACCGAGCTTGAACTCTAAGTGTGAATTTCTTGACGATACACGTGAAATCAGGTAGTCTATTATTCTAATTTAGTTTGGAGCTATAGATACTACATTGTATTGTTTGGGTATTAGAGGTGCCATAACCGTAAAGGAAAACAGCAGCACAGCCATTATCGCAGCAACCAGAGAATTGCTGGAGAAAATGGTTGAGGAAAATGATATTGATGTTGAAGCAATAGCTGCAGTCTGGTTTACTACCACAACTGATTTGAATACCGCATTTCCCGCCCTTGCTGCGCGTGAGATGGGTTGGCATACTACCGCATTGATATGCGGACATGAAATGAATGTGCCTGGGAGTTTACCCTTTTGTATCAGGGTAATGCTTTTATTAAATACTGAAAAAACGAAAGAGGATATAGTACACATATATCTGAAAGAAGCAGTTAGCCTGCGTACGGAATTTGATGCCGGTAAATAAGGCCTGACGGGGAATAATAATGATAGTTGTGATGAAGGTAAGTGCCACCGAAAAAGAAGTGGACGATGTTGTTAAAAGAATAACATCTGTCGGCCTCACCAGTCACCTTTCAAAAGGTGAAACACATACTATTGTCGGCGTACTCGGGCAGGTCTATCCGCAGCTTAAGGATTTGCTGGAAAATCTGCCTGGCGTTGACCAGGTAATTCCTGTAAGCAAGCCCTTTAAATTGGCCAGTCGTGAATTTCACCCGCAGGATACCATCATTACACTAGACGATATAGCCATTGGCGGGAAAGAATTGACTATTATGGCAGGTCCATGTGCCGTTGAAAGTGAGGAACAACTTTATCAGACAGGTAGAGCTGTGAAAGCTGCCGGGGCTACCATTTTGCGTGGCGGGGCTTTTAAACCCAGTACGTCGCCTTATAATTTCAGGGGATTGGGAGTAAAAGGACTCAGATTGTTGCATGAAGTTGGCAAAGCTATTGGTCTGAAGGTAATTACGGAAGTAATGTCACCACTTGATGTAGATATGGTTGCGAGTTATGCCGATATTCTGCAGATAGGTACTCGAAACATGCAGAATTTCAATTTGCTTGAAGCTGTCAGTGAAGCAGGGAAACCGGTAATGCTCAAACGCGGGCTCTCCGCAACGATCCAGGAGTGGTTGCTCGCCGCTGAATATATTTTGGCTCTCGGTAATAATCAGCTTATGTTGTGCGAAAGGGGCATTCGTACATTTGAAACATATACCAGAAATACAATGGACATAAGTGCGATACCCATTATAGAAAAAGTAAGCCACTTACCGGTCATAGCCGATCCCAGCCATGGTACCGGCAAGTGGTATCTTGTCGCTCCAATTGCGCTGGCGGCAATAGCTGCGGGTGCGGACGGCATTATGGTAGAAGTCCATCCGACACCTGATCTTGCGTTAAAGGATGGTCCACAATCGCTCACATTTGAGAATTTCGGCAAATTGATGAAACAGATTAAGCCTGTTGCAGAAGCTGTCGGCAAAAGTGTAAGAGGCGTTTAGTCCGATGTTATTATCTGATCAATGATCTTTTTTCGCCGGCTTGGTATATTGAAATCATGATTGAAGAAGAGCTTTCACAGGTACAAGCTGATTGCGATACACTGTTGACCATCGGTGTATTTGATGGAGTCCATGTAGGGCACCGTTATCTACTTACACATCTTTATGAAATGGCAAAAAGAGATAACTTGAAAAGCGGTGTTGTAACATTTAAGAATCATCCGCAAGCTGTTCTTAAAGAAGATGTTAACCTGGTGTGGCTGGACAGCTTAAAGAACCGGATCGAGCTCATAAAAAGATTAGGAATTGACTATGTGATTGCAATAAGCTTCACACATGAAATAAGTAAATTGACCGCTACCGAGTTTATGGCTTTGCTTAAACGTCATTTGAGGATGAAGGGTCTTGTGGTTGGACCGGATTTTGCCCTTGGCAATAACCGGGAAGGCACACCGGAGGTGTTGCGTTCGCTTGGGAGCGATATGGATTTTTCTGTTGAAGTTATGTCGCCTTTGATTATGAATACCGAAATTGTAAGCAGTAGTTTGATACGTCAGGCTTTAGCGGATGGTGAGATCGAAAAAGTTACGCGTATGCTTGGAAGACCTTTTGCCTTCACAGGTACTGTAGTAACCGGAGACCGGAGGGGCAGACAGATCGGCTTTAAAACAGCCAATCTGGAAATACGGCATGATCAGGCTGCTCCTGTAAACGGTGTTTATGCTACTATCTCACATTTTAACAGGGCATCACTCCCATCTGTTACTAATATAGGGTTGAGACCCACTTTCGGCGGTGCGCAGCGACTTATTGAAACACATATACTTGACTACAATGGTGAGCTTGCCGGAGTGGAATTGAAAATAGATTTTGTAGCGAGAATTCGGGACGAGATTCGTTTTCAGTCTGAAACTGAACTCATTGCGCAAATAAAAAAAGATATCGAGCAGGTCAGGAGTATATTTGCAAACGCCGATACCAGTAAGGAGTCAGTATCGAAATGACTGATTCACAATTAAACATGCTTCTTAAACGTGGTGTTGCTGAGGTTATTATCGAAGAAGAACTTATAGAGCAGTTGAAATCAGGTAAAAAAATGAGATTGAAGCAGGGTTTTGATCCGAGCTGTCCTGATATCCATCTGGGGCATGTTGTAGGATTGCGGAAGCTGCGGCAATTCCAGGATATGGGGCATCAGGTGGTACTTATTGTCGGGGACTGGACCGCGCAAATCGGCGATCCTTCAGGCCGCTCAGCAACGCGGCCGATGCTGACAGCGGAAGAGGTCAAAGTAAATGCCCAGACCTATATGGAGCAATTTTTCAAGGTAATCGATAAGCAAAAGACAGAAGTGAGATGGCAGAGTGAATGGTTTGGAGATTTCCGCCTTGATAGCGTTATCAGCTTGACCAGTAAGTTTACTGTGGCACAAATGCTGGCAAGGGAAGATTTTAATAATCGTTTTAACAGCGGGCGTCCTATTGCAGTAACTGAACTGCTCTATCCTTTACTTCAAGGTTATGATTCTGTAGCTATTGAAGCTGATGTGGAATTCGGGGGTACGGATCAGAAATTCAATTGTCTGGTCGGCCGCGAGCTCCAGCAGATGATGGGCCAAAAACCCCAGCAGGTATTTATGCTTCCTATACTTGTGGGACTGGACGGCACTCAGAAGATGAGCAAAAGCCTTGGTAATTATATCGGTGTTACTGATTTACCAAATGACATGTTCGGAAAGGTTATGTCTATTCCTGATGAACTGCTGGTAAATTACTTTGAGCTTTTAACAGATGTTCCCGATGCTGAAATTGACAGCTTTATGCAGCAGATAAGAGCAAATACAGTCAATCCTATGGAGATTAAAAAGCGCCTGGCGTATGATATCGTTGTGCAATTTCACGGACTGGAGGCAGCTCGCGAAGCTAATGACTGGTTTAACAGGGTATTTCAGAAAGGCGGTGTTCCGGATGATGCGGAGATTATTAAGCTTACTACTCCGTTAAAGGAAAGAAGCGCCCTCACTATCGAATTAGCTAAAGCAGGTTTAACGGCCAGTCGTGCGGAAGCCAAGAGGCTGCTATCTCAGGGCGCTATAGAAATTGAGGGAAAGCGGGTTGAAGAAGATCTGGATATGTCAGCAGTTGACTGTGGTAAAATTATTAAAGTTGGTAAACGGCGATTTGGATCGACATAATATTTGAATAGTATGTGGAGGTAAATATGCAGTTACGGATACCCGGCCCTACACCGTGTCCGCCTGAGGTGCTGGAAGCAATGGCAAGGCAGATGGTAAATCATCGGGGGCAGGAATTTATTCAACTAACCTATGATGTTACTGACAAACTGAAGAAAGTATTCCAGACGCAGAACGATCTGTACATTCTCACGGGGTCGGGTACAGGGGGATTGGAAGCGGCTATCGTGAACATGCTTTCTCCTGGGGACGAGGTTCTTTCAGTTACTATCGGCGTTTTTGGCAAACGATTTGCCGATATCGCAGAAGCCTACGGAGCCAAAGTAAAAAGGCTCAATTTTGAATGGGGACAGGCAATTGATCTTAATATTTTGCGTGAGGAATTAAAAAACTCTCCCAATGCAAAAGCGGTAATGGTAACACATAATGAAACCTCGACCGGTGTCACCAACGATATTAAAGCAGTTAGCGCTCTGGTAAAAGAATTTAATAAGCTTATTCTCGTCGATGCTGTCAGCAGTCTTGGCGCTATCGATTTTCCTGTTGATCAATGCAAATGCGATGTAGTCGTGACGGGATCTCAGAAAGGCTGGATGATCCCTCCTGGGCTGGCAATGGTGAGCATAAGCCCCGAGGGATGGCAGGCACATTCGAAAGCAAAGATGCCTAGATTCTACTGGGATTTTTCCAAAGCTAAGAGTTTTCTTGAGAAAGGGCAAACGCCCTGGACGCCGGCAGTATCCCAATTTTACGCCCTGCAGATAGGTCTGGATATGATACTTACTGAGGGATTAAACAATGTTTTTACACGACATGCAAAAATTGGGAAGATGACACGGGATGGAGTGAAGGCTCTGGGACTGGCACTTTTCGCTGATGAAAAATATGCGTCCAATACGGTTACTGCCGTCAATGTTCCTGAAAACGTGGATGGTTCAAAGCTGAGTAAAATTCTGCGGGAAGAATTCAAGGTTATTGTGGCAGGTGGACAGAGCACATTGACCGGGAAGATCTTTCGCATCGGCCATCTGGGTTGGGTATATGATTCCGATGTAAAGGTAATACTGGATGCAATAAATAAAGCGCTCCCGAAGGCTCGTTTATAACTATTAAGGGGTGACTGAATGAAAGTATTAGTTGCGGATCCCATTGATAAAGCCGGGATAGAAGCTCTTAAAGCTGAGGTTGAAGTCGATGTTAAAACGGGGTTAAAACCTGATGAGCTTATTTCTATAATTGGGGACTATGACGGTATGGTTGTGCGCAGCGAAACGCGTGTTACAGCGGATGTCATTAAAGCTGCAAAAAAAATGCAGGTTGTAGGACGGGCAGGTGTTGGTCTGGATAATATCGACATCGATGAAGCTACGCGCAACGGCGTCATTGTTGTAAATGCACCTACAAGCAATACTATTTCTGCAGCCGAACATTCATTTGCAATGATGCTTGCTCTTGCCAGACATATCCCTCAAGCTAACTATAAGCTCAAATCGGGTATATGGCAGCGTAAAGACTACATGGGTACGGAGTTGAAGGATAAGACGCTGGGAGTGGTAGGATTAGGTAATGTAGGTTCAGAGGTTGCCAAACGTGCCCGGGCTTTTGAGATGCATATAATCGGCTTTGATCCGTTTATTGCAGCCGACTATGTAAAGCAACTGGGTATCGAACTTGTTCCGCTGGATGATTTGCTGCGAAGGTCTGACTTTATTACTTTACATGTCCCTTTAACCTCGGAGACGAGAAATCTCATCGGGCCGGAGCATTTAAATAAACTGAAACCGAATGTACGTATTATCAACTGCGCGCGTGGAGGTTTAATCGATGAGAAAACGCTGGTGGAAGCTATTGCAGCGGGAATAATCGCCGGTGCCGCAATAGACGTTTTTGAGAAGGAGCCAGTGACCGAGAGTATACTTTTTAGTCAGGACAAGATAGTCGTTACTCCTCATCTCGGAGCTTCCACATTGGAAGCACAAGCCGGAGTTGCTCTTGATATAGCAGAACAAATATTGTGTGTTCTAAAAGGCAAACCGGCACGCTATACCGTCAATGCTCCAAAGATTCCGATTGAGGTCTTACAGGTATTGGCTCCGTATATCAGTGTTGCTTCTGTACTCGGCAGTCTTTCAAGACAGCTTATGGAAGGGCAGCTGCAGGGCGTAAGTATCAGCTACAATGGAGAAATTGCCGCCTATGATGCTACGGCTGTAAAAGCTTCCGTAATCGGTGGTCTGCTTGAAGGGGTTAGCGAAGAGCGCGTCAATATAGTCAATGCAGCCTTTATCGCGGCTCAAAGGGGTATAAAAATTGTAGAACAAAAGAATACATCCTGCGAAAACTATGCAAGCATGATCACTGTCGAGGTAAAAACCAGCACTGGCTCCACTACTGTTGCAGGGACTGTATTGAGAGGTGAGACGCATATAGTACGCATCAATGATTTCTGGCCTGATATTGTTCCGACAGGAGGCTATTTCCTGTTTAGCGACCATCGCGATAGGCCGGGGATGATAGGTACAGTTGGGAATATCACCGGTAAAGCCGATATAAATATAAGTTCAATGCAGTTGGCCCGTCTTGAAAAGAGAGGTAGAGCTCTTATGATTCTGGCGCTGGATGAAACGTTGCGCGAAGATCAACTTCAGGAAGTTCTGGCAATACCAGATGTCCAGACAGCCAAAATGGTAAAACTCTAGAGCCGGATTTGCCGAATGTAATTTTGTTCATAAAAGCATATCACTGGATCCACCTACCCGGGTTATTCTCTATTGCTCTCAATAATGCGAAATCAGGAGGATTACCATGCAGATTCTGATAATGCTGGCTTTTCTGGTAGCATGGTTGATTGTTCTCTGGATGGGGTCTCTGGCGCTCGAGGCAACAGGGCTGGATCGGCCGAGGGCACGCTTTCAGGCGTTATCGGCTCTTACGGGCACAGGTTTTACTACCAGTCAGGCAGAACTAATAGTTGAACACACAAAAAGACGTAGAATTGTAACCTATCTTATATTCCTTGGTAATACCGCTGTGCTGGGTTTTATTGTCCTGCTGGTACTATACATAATATCTGGTATTGAAGCACCTTCCCTTGCAGTAATTGTTCTTGCCATAGCAATAGTCATCGTCATCGCTCTGGTATTCTGGCTTGGTCTTATTGATAAAATAAGCAACGGACTATTAAAGATTGGCAGAAAGTCAGGAAGAGGTCTTCATCATGTTGTTGAAGACGTAATTCAGGTATCTCAAGAACGCGTGATTGCCAGAATTAGAGTGTTGGGGTTGAAAGAGAAGGAGAATGTATCTATTGCGGAGGCAGGGCTGGATATCGCAGGCTTTGCCATTTTGCTTATAGAACATGATCAAAAGATAGTTTATAATCCGGATCCGGATTACAGATTAGACCCCAATGATATTATTATAGGCTACGGGAAAATGGTCAGTATAAATGCGATAACATCTAAATAGAAATTTGTTATTATGTCTAAACAACGTCTTGATATATTACTGGTAACGCGGGGGCTGGCAGCCAACAGGAATAAAGCTCAGGCACTTATCCTGGCGGGAGACATAATTGTTGGCGGCGTAGTGATCGATAAAGCAGGGAGTTTAGTTAATGATGACTGCTCCATAGAGATAAAACAAAAGCCTCACTTTGTCAGCCGGGGTGGACTGAAATTGGCGCATGCTATAGAGATTTTTCATATCAATCTCAGCGGTAAAGTAGCACTGGATATAGGTGCCTCGACCGGCGGTTTTACTGATTGTATGCTTCAAAATGGAGCTGCAAAAGTATATGCTGTGGACGTAGGATACGGTCAACTGGACTATACTTTAAGGCAGGATAAAAGAGTAATCGTATTTGAAAGGACAAACGTGCACTATCCTTTCACTATACCTGAGCCGGTAGACCTGGCAACTGCAGACGTATCATTTATATCTCTTACAAAAGTATTGCCTAACGTAATACAGCATTTAAAGGAGAACGGCTGTGTTATCGCTCTCTTGAAACCGCAATTTGAAGCTCTGCGCAGCGAAGTTGGAAAGGGGGGGTTATTAAAGATCCCCTGATACATTCCAGAGTCATCGGCAGGTTTATTCTTTGGGCTGTTAACAGCGGGCTGCGTATAAAAGGGCTCGATGCGTCGCCGATTGAAGGTGCTGAAGGGAACAGGGAGTTTCTCCTTTTATTAAAAAAAGGTTAAGCTGCAATATAATAGAAGGTCAGTAGTATAGATGGAATCACGCGCTATAGCAATTGTAGTTGATAATATCAGGCTTGAGGGGACGCTCTATATACCGCGGCATGGCAATGTGCCTTATCCGGCCATTTGCATATGCCATGGTTTACCCGCTGGACCGTATAATCCCTCGGAAAGTCACTATCCTGTAGTTGCTGAAAAATGTTGTAGAGCCGGATATGTGACGCTGATTTTCAACTTCCGAGGTGCGGGCTTAAGCGGCGGCGATTTTGATTTGAACGGATGGAAGAGAGACCTGCATGCGGCAGTAGATTTGATATCAGGACTTAATGAGGTCGATAACACGAAGCTTGTTGTAATGGGATTCAGCGCGGGTGCTGCGGTAGGTATATGTACAGCGGCTGTGGATAAACGGATTGCGTGTGTGGCTGCAATGGCCTGTCCCGCGGATTTCTCAACTATGAAGAGGGAGCGTGCACAGGAAAGTATCACCCATTTCAGGAATATAGGTATTATTCGCAATCCGGATTTTCCTGAATCAATCGATTCGTGGTTTAATGGCTTTCAAGAACTAAATGCAATTGAATGTATAGTAGACATTGCACCCCGCCCTCTCCTTCTTGTACACGGCCGTAAAGATGATGTAGTTTCCTTGGAACATGCTGAAAGGCTTTCCAAAAAGGCCGGGGCATTCACAACCCTGTATATATTAGAGAATGCCGGACACAGGTTAAGCCGCGATGATGAGGCTATAAATATTGCGCTGGATTGGATCAGAAACAAGCTTCATATTGACCGTGATTCGACAAAAGACTTATAATCAAGGTTGAAAAATAGTTATGCATGAATGCTGCGGAATTTTTGGAGTCTATGCTCACGATGTTGACGTAGCCCGTTTAACCTTTTTTGGACTTTATGCTCTTCAGCACAGAGGGCAGGAAAGTGCCGGGATAGCTACTTCAGATGGAAAAAATATTCGTATCCATACCGGCATGGGTCTTGTGTCTCAAGTATTCAATGAGGAAGAGCTCAGCCAGTTAAAAGGATACATAGCTATCGGCCATAGCCGTTATTCAACAACGGGATCAAGTTATGCTGCCAATGCGCAACCGATAATAGTGGAAAATAAAGATACTCTGTTGGCGTTGGGACATAATGGAAATTTAATCAACGCTAAACCTCTGAAGGATGAACTGATTTATCACGGTTATGAATTTGCTACTTCAACGGATTCGGAAATAATTGCCCGTCTCATTCTCAACGCTTCTGCTCAAGATATGGTTTCCAAGATTCAATTTGCCATGCACAGGCTTCAGGGAGCTTACTCGCTGGTGATTATGGACCATAAGCAATTAGTGGGCGTAAGGGATCCGATGGGGGTTCGCCCGCTTTGTTTGGGAACAATTGACGGAGGATGGGTTATTGCTTCGGAGAGTTGTGCTTTTGATCATATAGGCGCTCAATTTGTAAGGGATATTGAACCGGGGGAAATAGTTATTATTAACGATAATGGCATAGAAAGCTTCAAATGCCCGAGAGAGAAGAGCGCGCTCTGCATATTCGAGTATATATATTTCGCGCGTCCCGACAGTACAATAAACGGCAAGCTTTTGTATCAGGCACGACAGAATATGGGAGAGATGCTTGCAAAAGAGCACCCTGTAGATGCTGATCTGGTCATGGGTGTACCTGACTCGGCAACTGCCGCCGGGATAGGATATGCCAAGGCTTCCGGTATACCATATTGTGAAGGATTGTTAAAAAACCGGTATGTGGGACGTACTTTTATCGAACCGGACCAGCGACTTCGTGACCTTGGTGTGAAACTTAAATTCAATCCACTTTCTGATATAATCGCAGGAAAAAGATTAGTAGTAATTGATGATAGCATTGTGCGGGGTACAACTACTCCAAAAGTTATTAGTTTACTAAAGCGTGCCGGAGCAAAAGAAGTGCATATGCGTATTTGCTCCCCTCCTATACGTTATCCATGTTTCTTTGGAGTTGATATGGCAACCAGATGGGAACTTATAGCAGCTCAGAAAAGTGTATTAGAGATTAAGGAAGCTATTGGTGCCGATTCACTCGGCTACTTAAGCGTAGAAGGGCTGATAAAAGCGGTAGGATTACCTGAAGAGACGTTTTGCCTTGCCTGTTTTACAGGCAATTATCCTGTACCGGTTCAGTTAGAGATGGATAAACTGGCCCTGGAAGCAATATCCTCAGGGAGTTCTTGTGATATCGAAGGATAACAGTACTTATGCTCAAGCTGGCGTAGATATCGATGCCGCCGATAATGCTAAAAAACTAATCAAGCAGCATACTCATTCGACTTTTGGCCCCGAGGTACTTACAGATATCGGGATGTTCGGTGGCATGTTTGAGTTCAGAGGGGGACGGCAGTCGGTTCTTGTTTCCAGCGCTGATGGTGTCGGCACCAAGATAAAAATAGCCTCTTTGCTCGATAAGCACGATACAGTCGGTGTTGATCTGGTCAATCATTGTGTTAATGATATTCTGGCTTGCGGTGCTGCGCCACTCTTTTTCCTGGACTACATCGCTATGGGCAAGCTTATTCCGCAACGCGTCGAAAGGATTGTAAGCGGTCTTGCATCAGCCTGCCGTGAAGCGGGTTGTGCTTTAATCGGGGGAGAGACCGCGGAGATGCCGGGAATATATCATGAAAACGATTATGATCTGGCGGGATTTATTGTTGGTTTTGTTGAGAAAGAAGCGGTTTTAACAGGTTACACAATAAAAGAAGGCGATATATTACTTGGATTGCCTTCCAGCGGACTTCATACCAATGGCTATTCGCTTGTGAGAAGAGTCTTCGCAATTGATAAAGATATAACACCATTAAAAAAGGTTTACTCCGACCTTGGGCATACGTTGGGAGAGGAGTTACTGGTACCGCACCGCTGTTATTTTCGTCAGTTGGAAAAGGTACTGCCGCTTATCAAAGGAATGGCACATATTACTGGAGGCGGCATTCCCGGCAATTTGCCCAGGATATTACCTGATGGTATGGGAGCACGTATAAAAAAGAATGTTGTGGCTGTTCCTCCGATTTTTAATATAATACAGGACATTGGTGGCGTGAGCGAGCCGGAAATGTACAGGGTTTTTAATATGGGAATCGGTATGATATTGGTCTGTAGTGCGGAAAACCTGTCTGTTGTAAAAGGTAGTTTACCCGATGCCAAGGTAATTGGTAACGTGGTTAAATCCTCTGAACAAGAAAGAATAATACTGGAATAAGGAGTATGATGCGCGCAGTAGTAAGTGTATCCGATAAAGCTAATCTGGTTGAGTTTGCCAAACGCCTTAAAGCTCTCAATATCGATATTTACAGTACCGGGGGGACCAAAAAAGCACTTGAAGATTCCGGTGTTAAGGTACATAAAGTATCGGAGATGACCGGTTATCCGGAAATCCTCGATGGACGCGTGAAGACACTGCATCCGGTGGTGCACGGCGGCATTTTAGCCAGACGTGATAAACCTGCCCATATGGAAGAACTGGCTAAAAATGGTATCGAACCTATTGATATGGTAGTTATCAATCTATATCCTTTCGTTCAGACGGTTTCGAAAGCAAATGTTACTCTGGAGGATGCGCTTGAAAATATAGATATCGGAGGTCCTACGATGATCAGGGCGGCTGCCAAGAATTTTCCTTCAGTCCTGGTGATAGTCGATCCAAAGGATTACGATATGATAGCCGACAAGCTGGCAAAAGGCGAGATTTCTCTTGAGGATAGAAGAAAATTGGCACAGAAGGCTTTTCAACATGTTGCCATGTACGATACGGCTATCTCACAGTATCTTAAGGGAGAAACAGTTTTCACGGATGATATGACGGTTGCGATGAAGAAAGTAAGCGACCTGCGGTACGGTGAGAATCCCCATCAAAAGGCAGCTCTCTACAGGGAGCAGGCAGTGGGTAGAAATGATGCGGGCATCACATCCGCCACACAGTTGCACGGTCCTGAACTTTCTTTTAACAATTTCCTTGATATTGAAGCGGCATGGAGCACAGCTTGTGACTTTGACGGCCCGACGGTTGCTGTAATTAAACATACTAATCCATGCGGTCTTTGCACAAACGACGATTTGGTAGAAGCTTATAAACGTGCATTGGCAGGAGATCCTATCTCAGCGTTCGGAGGTATAGTTGCTATTAACCGGACTGTTACTATGGCTTTAGCTACAGAATTAGATAAAATGCACTATGATGTCCTTATCGCTGCCGAGTTTGATATGGATGCATTGAACCTGCTTAAACGAAAGAAAAATATGCGCATTCTTACTCTTCCCCTCCCGAAACACCAGCGCGGGCTGGATTTTAGGCCGATAAGCGGCGGTTTTCTGGTTCAGGAGGCGGATTATTTTACCGAGGGCGAATTCAAGCCTCGTACCGTGTCTAAACGTGCACCTACGGATAAAGAGCTTAAAGATATGCTTTATGCATGGAAAATCATTAAGCATATCAAGTCCAATGCCATAGCACTTGCAAAAGACAACACCATGTTGGGAATGGGCGCCGGCCAGCCGAACCGTGTCGTCAGTGTGGAACTGTCATTGCAGAAGGCGGGAGAAGCTGCTCAAGGCAGTGTTCTTGCTTCCGATGCAATGATTCCCTTCCCCGATACTGTTGAAGTTGCAGCGAAGGGCGGTGCTACCGCAGTTATTCAGACAGGCGGATCAATACGCGATGAAGAAGTTATCGCTACTGCCGATAAATACAATATGGCTATGGTTTTTACCGGTATCAGACATTTCAGACATTAATCTAAAGCTCACCTGATGGCCGCTTGTTCCGCGGCTATCAGGTGATTGATTATCTATTTTCGCTGTTAACTGGTGTGTTGCATTTAATGCCAGATTCGATAGAATAGTACCGATATATCTTTCCCGTCATAATAAACATAGAGCTTAACTAAATGTGTTGGGAGGTTGCAGGTCATGGTTGAGATTTTCTTTATCAGGGGTATAAATCGCCTCAAGGGGAATTGACCTGTGGGCTATAACTGCAGAAATATTACCGATATAGATAATCTGGTTGGGGATCTGTCACACCATACGCGGGAGTTGTTTCACCGTATTTTTTCTGTAACCTCTACAGTGGGAACATTATTACCGCCGGAATCAATGATGCCGTGGATTGAGCAGCAATTCGGTTCTGTTGGACGTGTTACGAAGCAGAAAATTGTAAAAATTACCAATCTTTTTACATTTGAAGGTGCGATGTTTAATTCTTTGAGGGCGTTGCGTCCACGACAATTGGAGGACAGGTTAAAAGTAGAGGCTCGAATTCTGGACCGGGTGACAGATGACCCTCTGGTAAATCCTTATAATGATACGCCGGAGGACCCGTTTGGAAGAGTAAAAGGAAAATATTCAATCACTGCAAGTAATATCGCTAAATATGAAGGTCTGCACGCGATAATAATATTCAATGATTATAATCCCCTTGATTTTAATAAAGACAAAATAACGGACTATCTGGATACCGCCTGGCGATGGGCTAAACAAGCTCATTTATTTGATCCGCAGGCCAGGCATTTCTTTTTCCTGTGGAATTCACTTAAGAAAGCCGGAGCGACGCTGGCGCATGGGCATGCCCAGGTGGTTCTTGGGCGTGAACACCATTATGCCAGAGTTGAACTGCTAAGAAATGCCGCTGCGCGGTATAAAGCGCAATTCGATTCCGACTATTTCGATGACCTTTACAGGGTGCATCTTGATTTGGGGCTTGCTGTGGAGAAGGATAACAGCAGGATTATCTCATATTTGGCGCCGGTAAAAGAAAAGGAAATGGTGTGTTTTTCACATAACTTCGATGCTTCTTTGGCCGGATGTGTCTATGATGTGCTGTCATGTTTCAGAGATAAGCTTTACGTCAGTGCATTTAATGTGGGTATCGCCGTACCTCCTCTGGGACATGCTTTAACGGGCTGGGATGGTTTTCCAGTTGTATCACGTATGGTTGACCGAGGCTATCCATGGGATGGATCTTCTGATGTTGCCAGCATGGAACTTTACGCTTCCAGTATAATAGCCAGTGACCCGTTCTTATGTGCGTATAAACTTAGGCAACAGTTAGGCGAAATTGAACCGGATAACGAGGGGGGGTAGATTATGGCCAAAGTTGTGCTGGTTATCGATATGATCAGGGGATTTATGGAAAGCGGGCACCCTCTCTACTGCGGCGATAGAGCGCGGCACATTATTCCTCATGTGCAGAAGCTTCTCCAGAAACAGATGCGAGAAGGAGCGCAGATATTATATTTGTGTGATCAGCATAAACCGGATGATCCGGAGTTTGAGATGTTTCCCCCTCACTGTATCGAGGGTACTCCTGAAACTGAAATTATTGCTGAACTTGTGGATTATCCCGGTAAAATCATACTTAAAACACGCTATAGTGCATTTACCAATAGTACACTCGAAGAGGAGCTTACCAAAATCAAACCGGAATCTCTTATAGTGTGCGGGGTTTGTACCGACATATGCATTATGCATACCGTTACTGAAGCGATGAACCGTCTGGGCTATAAAGTAGAAGTACCTGTTGACTGTGTTACTTCTTTCAATGAGGAAGCGCATCGTTTTGCACTGGACCATATGGGCAGAGTCCTGGGAGCAGTATTGTTTTATGCTGATGAGATAAAACCTCCGCAGCCCCATTTCACCCTTTCCGAAGAAATCTTAAGAGGGTATACTACCGATATCTATTTTGACCGCTCTGTCGAAATTCTTAAAAAGGAATCCATTAATCCTCTAACCACGATGGAGGTATTTGCTAGTAAGAGCGGTATTCTTTGCGGTATCGAGGAAGTCAAAATACTGCTTGAGAACATATTACCTGGGGACAACCGTGAAGTATGGGCATTAAAAGAGGGAGATGACTTTTGCAGGAAAGAAGTAGTACTCCGTATAACCGCCCCTTTCCAGAGTTACGGTAAATATGAGACCATTTATCTAGGCATGCTTTCGCACTGCAGCGGTTGGGCAACGGCCGCGCGACAATGTGTCGAGGCCGCACAGGGTATACCGGTAATCAGCTTCGGTGCGCGGCATGTTCATCCATCTGTAGTAGGAATAATGGACTATGCTGCTGTAGTAGGCGGTTGTAAAGGATGCTCCAGCATATCTGGAGCGAAGTTTGCCGGTATTGAGCCATCCGGTACTATCCCGCATGCTCTGATTCTCATTTTGGGGAGTACTATTAAAGCGATTGAACTGTTTGATAGATATATGCCCGGTAATGTGCCCAGGATTGCACTTGTCGATACTTTTAAAGATGAGCCTGAGGAGAGTATTGAGGTAGCCAAAGCTTTACAGGGGAAACTTGAGGCGGTGAGACTTGATACACCGGGTGAGCGTGGTGGGGTAACCACAGACCTGGTAAAAGAGACCAGAGCAAGGCTTGACCAGGTTGGTTTTACAAATGTGAAAATTGTTGTGAGCGGGGGCGTAAATCCCGACCGCATATATTCGTTTATAAATAGCGGTGCCCCGGTGGACTTTTTTGGAGTGGGCAGCTATATTACTGCAGCCTCTCCTATCGACTTTACCGCAGATATTCATCAAATAGATGGAAAACCGATTGCAAAACGCGGCCGGATTCCCGGAATAACAGTAAATCCCCGTCTTGCGCGTGTATTGTAGCCGGCTTCTTATCAGGCTGCACCTGTTGACTGCTGTGCCTTCATGCACGATAATTAGCTTCCAATGAGTTTTTCAAGATATAGAACCGGTATTGCCAATCTACCGTTACATGGGGGTAAGGCACCTGTCTGGTTGTTCAATAGAATGAGGAAGCTTGCCAGAGAGGTAACGATAGCCGTAGTGAGCGAATACGGCAGTTCTGCTATGCTCAGCCGTATATCCGACCCATACTGGTTTCAAGCCTTTGGCTGCGTACTTGGATTTGACTGGCATTCCAGCGGTGTGACTACAACTGTGTGCGGGGCATTAAAAGAAGGAATTAGAGATATACAGTCAGAACTTGGCTTTTATATTGCAGGTGGGAAAGGCGCTACCGCCAGAAAGACACCTCGGGAAATTGAAGAAGCAGGTGATAAACTAAAAATAGATCCTTCCATTCTGATAACCGCCAGCCGTATGTCTGCAAAAGTCGATAATAATGCCTTACAGGATGGATACTCTCTCTATCATCATGCATTCTTTTTTACCGCTGAGGGGTCATGGTCAGTAGTTCAACAGGGTATGAGTGCAGATAACCGCTATGCTCGGCGTTATCATTGGCGGGGTGATGAAGTTACCGATTTTGTCTGTGAACCGCACTCAGCTATATGCACCGAGGCAAAAGGACAGGCTATGAACTTTATAGCCGCTGAGAGCGATAAAGCGAGGGAAACCATCACCCGCATTGCATCTGAAGAAAACCCGGGAAAACTGGTACACGAGCTTGAGCATATCAAGGCGATCGGCATGCCTTCGCGGCATTATATAAAGGTGGAAGATATTCATCCTGAACGGTTAAAATCTATCTTCCTTTCTACCTATGAATGCAAACCGCCTGACTTCAGAGCTTTGCTGGCACTTGAAGGTGTGGGAGCTAAAACCCTCAGAGCATTGAGCCTTATCTCAGAACTGGTTTACGATGTACCGGTAAGCTTGCGTGACCCCGCGAGATATAGTTTTGCTCACGGAGGTAAGGATGGCCATCCCTATCCGGTTGACAGGGAAACATATGACAAAAGTATAGAGGTTCTGCACACAGCACTCAAGAGAGCTCGTATAGGCGACACTGAAAAAATTGCTGCCTTTCAGCGTCTGCGAAGATGGCAGTAATCATGCTGCCTCCTGAACTGATTTCAAAAAAAGGCCTTACCTTTCATGATTTTCCTTATTCTACGCCGGATAGAAAATGCTTTCATTGCTGGATTATCAATGTTACTCCACCCGGCAGATATCATTGTTTGCATCAATGTATATATTGCTATGCGCGGGATGCCGTATACGCAAATAACGGGCATAGAATGCAGATATATAATAATTTGCCTGAATTGGTTGAACGCCAGCTACGCGTGATTTCGCTTTGCCCACCCGTATCAATATCTAATGCTTCTGATCCCTGTCAGGATATTCCGGAGTTAAAGCATGAAGTAAAGCGACTTGTAGCATTGCTGATGGATTACGGAGTGTCATTTCTGATAACCACTAAAGGAGATCCGTCCTTCTTACTGAATATCCCCGGATTTATCTCTTACGAGCCGAAAGCAATTTCAATAACCATTGAAGGTACAGCGGATATGTTAGCGCTGATTTCACCGGGCGCTCCCCCATTAAGTAGTAGATTGAGTGAGTTAAAAAAGATATCAGGTTATGGAATTCATACTTCCGTCCGGCTGGATCCTCTTTTCAAGCATTTATTTGAAGCCTTTTATGGGTCAAAGTGGTTTGAGCAGGTTGCCGGGTTGATGTCTGAGTTTGCCGGGGCAGGAGCAGAACATGTTATTTCAAGTACCGGCAGGTTGTCAAAAAGGAAGGCACGTTCGGTGGCAGGCATATATGACGGAGCGTTGAATAGAGTACAGGCCGTTATCCAGCAGTTGTCGCCACATTCTGCTCGTCGATTTGCTGCGGATTATGTATATGAATCCGGCTGGATGGGTAGTGGATATATGCTGCGCCGGGATTTGCGTATAGAACTCCACAACAGAATAAAAGAAGTCGTGGAAAGTCTGGGTATGACATATGCGACCTGTCAGGAACTTCCGGCTGCCGCCAGCGATTCTGCAGGCCTGGCACATTGTGCAGGCGTTTCTTTGCCGTTCACCCGAAAGCGCGATGACGGAATTTTTTATCCTGTTGAAGGGTGTACGGCTAACTGCCATATTTCCTGCCGTGGTGTATCTTTACCGCCTTGCGGCAGGCCCGTATTGACAGGATCGAAACCGCACAGGATCAGCATGTTGAAATGAGAGATGAGGGGTAATAAAGTGGTTAGACTCCAGCTATCACGGCCACAATGTATACATGATATAAATACCGGTAGCGGCAATAAGCGCCCATATGAGTATGCGAACTTTCATGAGCTTGTATCCAAGCAGGAAGCGTTGAAACCATCTGATCCGGCCTGGGCCGTAGTACAGATTATACTTCCTGTTATGCTTATCTCACTGATAATTTTGTTGTTCATATGCTGCTAAAGATACCAGAATCCGGCGGCTATTGCCAGTGCCATGAATCCCATGGCACTTAGTACCACACCGCCCAGGATCGCTAGCAAATCTGCATGATTGAAGAGCACACTATGCAATTTCTTTTTACTGTTCATTGAAATCACCTTCTTTCTTAATTGCTCTATTATTATTTTCATCCATAATTCATATATAGATATCGGGTAAATGTCTGATTTTTATTTTGCAATAGTGATTAGTACTTATGTCGGGACTTGCAGCCACTTTTCCTAATACTTTTAGTAAATACTATTGATATTAGACGAGAAGCGATATAATCAATACTATGGAATAGCTTTAAATAATGTTGATTATGAATTAATAGAATGTGGAGGATAATAATATGGTTGAGGAAATCGGAGATTCATTTCAACAGCAGACAAAGTATTTGCGTGAGCGCAATGAACGGTTTGTTATTGATGAAAAATCAATACCTGAGCAATATAAAATATACCCGTTATCACCGATAACAATTCTTCCCAAGGTAAAAGTGTTATCTGGATTTACTTTCGATGAGGTGGTAAAGAGAAGAAAGAGCATTCGCCTTTTCCGTCAAAATCCGGTAACACTGGAACAGCTTGGCTATATTTTATGGATTACCTCAGGTATTCAAAGAGTAGCTGCAGGATATGAATTCCGGAATGTTCCGTCAGCTGGAGCTCTTTATCCCATTGAGACGTACCTTGTTGTAAACAATATACAGGGATTAAACAGAGGCGTCTATCACTATGCAATTCAAAAACATATTCTGGAAAAGCTAAAAGAGGGTGATTATAGTACTGATATTGTCGCAGCGGCTCTCGGCGATTCCATGTGTAGAGAAGCAGCGGTAGTTATTATCTGGGCCGCTATATTCATGCGAACAAAATGGAAGTACGGTCAGCGTGCTTACAGGTATATCTACCTTGATGTGGG
>CAZFIM010000009.1:0-28127 GCA_964519615.1 uncultured Dehalococcoidales bacterium | reverse complement strand
TCTGGCGCTGGCTGCTACCAGTCTTGAACTGGGCAGTTGCCCTGTCGGTGCATTTTACGACGATGAGATCAACCGTATACTGGATGTAGATGGGGAAAAGGAGAGTGCTATCTATATGAGTGTCATTGGTGTTCCGAAGTAATGCAATAAACAAAAAGATTATTATTAATCACATCAGGACATTTTTAAGAACTGTTGAAAGGCCCTATGGCAGAAGGATATGATTCGGATTGATTGCCCTGGCTATCTTTTGATATCACTTTATAATAGTATTTAATATCAGGATCAAGATCAATAGAAACACTATGAGATAATTTTCTTGTCGTTGTATCCTGTTCCCCTGAAGTATCATCCAGATCATCTTGGGAAGTACCGTATTGTACCTCGCTGCTGGCGGGTTCGTCAGTTACCCATGTGATAGTTATTTCCCATGAGGTTGTGGTATTATCGCTTATTTCATAGGTTACACCGGAAATTTTAGGCGCTATTTTATCTTCAGGCGATGTTTTAAACTGCATATCGCTTGAGACTACTTCATTACCGCTGCTATCTTTCGAACGTACGCGGTAATGGTAGGTGGTATCAGAGCTGAGTCCGCTTAAGTCTACTGTATGCTGGGTAACCAGTGTTTGGGAAAGTGCGGACGAAGAACCATATGAACTGGTCTTCCCGTAATTTATCTGGCCGGTACAGAGCTTATCTGTGGTCCAGTGTATGGTGGCCGCTGTTGCGGTGACATTGGCAGATATGGCTGATATTACAGGAAGCTTGGTGTCAGGAGATGAAATTGTAGTGAAATTGCTGTTGCTTGATGTAGCCTGGTTTCCATTCTCATCTTTTGAAAGTACCCGGAAATAATATTTGGTATCAGGGCTCAAACCAGTGAGTGTAACCGAGTGCTGTTTGGTCGGAGATTCATCCAGTTGAGATTCCATCCCGTAGCTGGTGGATGTACCGTATTCTACCTGGCTGGTGGCGAGTTCATTCGTGATCCATGTGATGACTGCGCTATTATACTCAATTGAGCTGGCCGTAGGGCTGCTGATAGCAAGTGAATCAGTATTTAAACTGGAGTTCCCGTTGGTTGACGGGGAATCATTATTGCTACCTGCCGTTTCTTCTTTCTGCGAGGAAGATAAGAATGCTGGTACAGTTCCGGTGGCGTAGAGAATGCCGGTAATGACTATGAGAACCGCCAGAACGCCAAGACCGATAACTGCAGGAAGGTTAAGTTTCCCCGGGCCTTTCCTGCTGGTCTCACTTGTTTCTTCATAATACTGCGGTTCTGTTGGATATTGTGCCGGTGGGCTATCGTATTGATACTGCTGATGTACCGGCTCTACGGGCGCAACCTGACGACCGGGCCAGTACAATGGTATATGGCATTGCGGGCATTCTATAACTGTACTATTGACAGGCGCACCGCAGGAGGGACAATTATAGTACAGGGGCTGACCGCAATTACCGCAAAAAGGCTGCCCGACCAGGTTCAGATAACCGCAATTATAGCAGGGGAATGATTGTTGTTCCATATTACTATCGTATTAATCAGTCTGTTTGCATTTTGTCTTTCAGGATACCTGATAACAGTTTAATAGTATATGTAACTGGATGCAAGACTAATAATAACTCTTCATATTTTTTTTCATACTTGCTATTGTATTATACGGTAACTGTTTTATTGAAAGCAGGACCAGTATGCTTTCAGGTTTGCTTTGACCTCTGCAATATTGTTACGCGCTTCATCAATCAATGAATCGGGAGTAATCGTAATAGGCATCATCACAGGTTCTTCGATTTTTAAATCGATTTGGCAAAGACCGGTAATAAAAGCAAGCCACGAACTCGGCAGGACATCAATATTATAGCCGGAAGCAATCAAATCGATTTCTTTACCGTGACAGACGTCCGATAGTGCTCTTGTTTTCCGGCCTATCATATTAAAACCTTCCACTGTCATTCCCAGTACCGTCAACCCATCATTGAAATGGGGATCAGATCCACCATTACGTATTATTATCTGCGGTTTGAATTCTTCGATTACCGGCTCGATTATAGATTCAAATGCCAGTTTATACGTTTCGATTCCCGAGTAAAGGGGGAGGGGAATGTTAATTGTGTAGCCCTTTCCTCTGCCGAAACCTATTTCATTAGCAAAACCTGTTCCGGGATAAATGGTGCCAGGGTCCTGATGAATATCGATAAATAATACACGCGGGTCTTCAATAAAGTAATCACTGGTCCCATTTCCGGCATGAGCGTCTGTATCCAGTATAACGATTTTATCCAGTCTATACGTATCGAGCAGGTATCTGGCAGAGAATGCAACATCATTATAGAGGCAAAAACCCTCGCCGTAGTTAGGCTTGGCATGGTGAAGGCCGCCACCGATTGATATTACTTTACGATAGGTTCCTTCCTGAACCAGTTGGCAGGCTTTTTTAGCCTGACCTATCACTATCCTGGCTGCTTCTTCCAGCCTTCCCGGTTTACCGGTAGGTATATTGTCAGGACTATGAAATTCTGAAAATTTACCGGGATAGCTAATCCCATAGTATGCTGCCTCGTAATAACCTCTGGTAAATTCGATATAGTTGCGGCTGCATATTTCAAGGAGATCATCTTCATCGGCTATATCAGCTTCAATAATATGATAGTTATTGTCGGGGGGAAGAGTGTTTTTCAGAAATGTGTAGAAATGTAAATACCTGTTGCCTCTAAAAGGATGCCCGGAACCGAAATCGTACTCTTTCAAATCGTCCTGATATAAAATTCCCGTAATCATGTATCGATATTATCCAAAATAATTCTTTATTGTTATTGAGTAAAGTAAGAATTGCTTGTTAATAATTGATCTCGTAAGTAAAATATTTAACTGCCTTTGCAAAACGGCCATACATGAAATAGTACGGGTGGTATACTCTATTTACCGGTCGGCTAGTTCGACTATCGTCACTCCTATTCCGCCTTCTCCGTATTGGCCGGGACGAAATGACTTCACCATTGAATTCTTCTTTAATTCTCTTTGTACTACCTGTTTAAGCGTTCCTGTACCTCTTCCATGATTGATGCATACTGCAGGTTCATTATTTACAAAAGCATTATATAGGTAACTATTGAGTTTTGGCAAAGCTTCATCAACTGTAAGTCCATGCAAGTCAATCTCAGGCATCAATCGCATTATAGTGCCCGCGTAAACTTTATTTTTACTATGCCGGTTGTAGATGGCCTGACTTTATAACTCTCGTCGATCCTCCAACCCACAATCCATATTATAGTATCGTCCGAGCAAAGAAGAGGAATGCGGTCACGCCAGCTACGGGGTATCTTCATGTCTACCATAAAATCCTGAATTTTTTTTAATGCTTTCATGCCAAGTGGACGGAATCGGTCTCCTGGTTTGCGCGCTCTAACGGTTAATTGTTTTCCTATTTTGTCCCTATCGAATAGAGCTGTAAAGCCCGCGCATTGATTCACATCTTTACAGCAGTCAACTATTTCGGCACTGATGTCCCATCCGGGAATGGTTTTGCAGCCGGGGATATCTATGGTGTGAACGTCTTCCAGAGATGGAAACGGGCATGAAGACGTTGCTTCTCTGGTAAGAACCAGTCTATTGTATTCTTTTACCAGAGCAAGTCCTTCCGGTAAATGAATGAGTTTGCTTGCAGGCTTATTTAAAAGCTGTACCATAGCCTCAATATGGGAAAATTCGATATCATAGAGGCTTCCAAGCATGTGGCTCAGCGCCTCAGCCATAGCATTTCTTTGCAAGGTTTTAGGCAGCTGAAGTAATAACGGCAGGTCAAGGTAAATACTGTCATCTTTTTCTTGAGCGACCTGACGCCATATAGAATTGCTTTGTTCAGTAATAAACTGGTAATCGTCACTGGAAATGGAGGCAAGCCTGAGAAGCGATTCATCTATCCTGTTGTTATACTTTTGTAAACAGGGTATAAGTTCATGTCTCACCCTGTTTCTAAAAAAATTCAGCGACATGTTTGAAGAGTCTTGTCTGGGTGCTAATCCATTCAGACGGCAGTACTCCTCCGTCTCTTCACGTGAGAGGAGAATAAGCGGCCTGATGACTTTTACAGGAGTTTGTTTCTCAGTGGTAAGAATCAGGGTAGAAGGCTGTAATCCTCGCAGTCCGCGTAAGCCGCTGCCTCTAATTATATTCATAATTATGGTTTCTACATGGTCATCACGGGTATGTCCGGTAGCAATGCTTTGAGCCTTTTCATGTGTTAATGTATTGGCAAGGAATGCGTAACGCACCTGTCGGGCAGCTTCCTCCAGCGAGCACCTGTTGTTATGTCTGTATTGTTCGATATTCACGGTGTGCGCTGTAAAGGGAATGTCCAGTGAACGGGCAAGATCAGATGCATAACGGCAATCCTCTTCAGATTCGGCACCGCGAAGGTTATGGTTCAGATGGGCTGCGTGCAAATTTATTCCCAGCTTTTCACGCATTGTATAAAGCAGGTGCAGCAGACATACCGAATCAGGTCCTCCCGAAAGCGCGATGATTAATTTATCGCCGAGTGAAACAAGGTTGTGTTGCGTGATGTATTGCAGTATTCTATTTACCACATGTTTTCTCTTTCTTTAAACTGGATTACCGCTTAAATGAGAGGATATGCCAAAAGCATCAAGGCGGTTAAGATTGTTGTTTATAGTGATGATGCTGATGCTCGCTGGCTGTGCTCTCATTTTTCTTAAAGTGGGGAGCGGAATGTTCAGGGCAGCGCAGATAATTGTTAGTATAACAAAATAATGACTCACTACTACCACTGTCTCTTCCCGATGTTTAGCTGAGATACGTGTGATAATATTCCATGCGCGTTCCCTTAGATCTGACAGACTTTCGCCTCCCGGAAGTTTTTCAGTTCCGAGACCTGCGTTCCACTGTAATAAATAATGGCTGAAATCGGTGACGAGGCTGCTTATTGCTTTGCCTTCCATTTCACCCACTTCAAGCTCGCGCAAATCGGGTTCAATTTTGATATCGATATGATGATATAAAGCTATGGCTTTTGCGGTATTAATTGCACGAATGAGAGGACTGGAGTAGATTGCTGAAATTTCGGTATTGCTTAACGCCTGTCCGATCTCATCCGCCTGTTGCTTTCCTGCAGGGCTGAGCGTTGTATCACTACGTCCGCCCTGTATGCGCCTCTCTTTATTCCATTCTGTTTGGCCGTGTCTAATCAGCAGTAGTTTAATGACATCCCTCCTTACTCGTTGTCGCAAGCCTTATGGTGTTTCTGCTGAAGATTTTAATTCATCCTGCTATTGCAGCAGCAATTTCATTCTGTGAATACGTTCAGGATAGCGTGAAAATCCCAGGGCTTTGCAAACCTGCTCGGGACGGCCTGTACCACGACTATCGCAGCGTAAACGCATACCAGCTATACATGTGGAATTGCGATAGTCGACTATCCATAAATCTTCAATCAGAGCACGTATGTCATATCGGCGAATTCCCGTATCTCTGTAATGATGCCAGGGAAATTCTTTAAGTGAGAGCAGATTTTCGATAGAGCCTTTTATTTCCTTTTCCGTTTTCTCTGTCCTGACTGTAACCTCGTATTCAGCAGATTTTATACGCGCTTGTAGTGATGGTAAATCGGTACTGATGGATTGCGCTGCGCTGATTTGTATTCCGCAGGGCAATTCTCTGGTCATCTGGTTTATAAATATATGAGGAGCGATCCAATTGATCAGGAAGAGGTCCATCAATTCCGCTTCACTGGTAATACCCACGGAAAGTGGTGAAGCCATGGAGAAGCGGGGATGTGGGGTGAAACCTTCAGTGTAAGCCAGTACAATACCGGCACGCCGACAGGCGCGTTCCCATAGCCTTGTGAGATCGAGATGGGAAAGATATTTTAATTCCTCACCACGCGAAAATTTAACTCGTAATCGCTGCATCCCCTTCCTTTGTCACAAGGATACGTTCGATTTTCATTCCTCGCATTTCAAGTATGGCAAGAGTAAGATTTTTATAACGGAATTGTTCACCCTGTTTAGGAATACGTCCCATATGGTCCAGTACAAATCCTGCCATTGTCTCATATCCATCGGCCGGTAAATTCAAATTGAGTTCCGAGTTGGCGTCTTCTATTCTCAGACCGCCGTCAACTTCATATGTATTGGCATCAATAGTAACAATATCCTCAACCTCGACAGCTAATTCGTCTCCGATGCTGCCTACAATTTCTTCAAGAAGCTGCTCCAGTGTAACCATACCCGCAATACCGCCAAATTCATCTACTACCAGTGCGATGCTATAGTTGTTATCTCTCATCTCGGTGAGAAGCGCGCCTAGATGTTTTGACTCTGGAACGAAATACGCGGGACGAAGAAGAGGATCTATAGGGTTTTCATTAGAGAACTGGCTATCCAACTGAGTCTTTAATACATCCTTTATAAATAATATTCCTACAACATTATCGGTTGTACCGGAATAAACAGGGAAACGGGAATGCGGATATTGGTCGTAAATCTCAAGAAATCTCACAAAAGATATGCCGATTTCAACCCATATAATTTCTGTACGGGGAGTCATTGCCTCCCGTACAGGAGTATCAGTAAATTCAAAGGCTTTATGAAGCATGGCAGCCTCTGCCTCTTCCCAAACACCTTCAGCTTCTCCTAAAGTAATGGCTGTTCTGATCTCATCTTCATTGACTGTTTTATTGCTGTCTGTCGATTCGGCAACCAGTTTGGTAAAACTAATACCGATCCTGTTCAACACAAGCACAAACGGATAGAGAATCCAGATGATGAACTGTACAGGCTTCGTATATAAGAGAGCTACTCTTTCAGCATGATGGGCAGCAAAAGTTTTCGGAATAACCTCTCCAAAAACAAGGATAATGGTTGTGACCCCAATAGTAGATGCAAGGGCACCCCAGGCTGGGCCGATAATACCGATGGCTATAATTGTGCCGATGGCTGCTGCGCCAATGTTGACCAGATTATTCCCAAGTAGTATCGCCGATAAAAATTTCCCCGGTTCATCAAGTAGTTTTTCAAGAAGCAGTGCCCCTTTTATCTGAGTATTTACCAAGTGCTTAGCTCTGAGTTTGGGTATTGAAATGAAAGCAGTTTCTGCACTTGAGAAGAACGCGGAAAGGATTACGCAGAGAACAAATATAAAATAATATGTACTGTCTATATTATCCATAAGCTACCCAACATGGGTTGTTTGATTGTTTTTTAGTTGGGTACGTACTATCATCATAGCATCAGTATACATATGTGTCAAAATTTCTAGGTGTCACTTGTTATAGATTGAGTATAAAGAGAGTTTGTCGTGATTACAATAGAACTTTTCCCGACCAAAACGAAGTGTATCGAGAGTACCGCAAAGGGTGCATATAATGAACTCATGCGACAATATCTGAGCAGTAATCCTGCTCCGCCGGACTCGGAAGACAAGATTGAGCTTTTGGCCGGTTTTCTCAATACAGCGAACTTTAAGAAACTCAGACGGGAAAGTGAGCCATTGCTTTTGCGGGGAGAAAATGTGGTATTCACTATCTATAATGATGGAGCAGGAATCCGCTATTCAATGAAAACCTGTTGAAAAGCGAATATATTGTACTCTATAAACGGGGTATCGCAGATCAGATATTATTTTTGTTGGTAATCCGGACACCACCATGCATTGGGATGTTCCGGATGGTGACATGCGCCCCGCCAATCCCATTTACAGGAATCACATAAGAATACATTTATGCCGAAAAGGCGTTTTATTCTAAATTTTGCGGTCTCAAACCAATTCGGTCCGGTTTTATATTTGCCAGCCATGATGGAGTCTTACTCCTTGTTTGGTATATAATCATAGGCGCAATAGATGCTCTCTATCTACTATGAAGTTTACTGTAAGCAAGCTTCATAGTCAAAGACATTAAATTGTAAGAAAAATTATCTTTGTGAATGCCTTTCATGGTGATTCGTAATCTATGTAAAAGGGGGATATATGTTTGTTGACTATGTAAAGGAAGGTAAAATTGCAACTATTACGCTTAATCGCCCAAATGCCTACAATGCTCTTAATCCAGAAATGTTTAAGGAACTCAGTGACGCGTTAATAGATTTGACCAAGGATGATGAAATATGGGTGGGCATTATCACCGGGGCGGGTGAACGGGCTTTTTGTGCGGGGGCTGATATTAAGGATACGCTTCCCGTACTGAAAGAATTCAAGAATCAGCCATGGGGTGAACCGCCTATAATCATGCGCGGTCTCAATATTTGGAAACCGATGGTTGCAGCCGTTAACGGCATAGCGTTAGGTGGAGGTTGTGAGGTGGCCCTGGGATGTGATATCAGAATCGCTTCTGAAAATGCAATATTTGGATTGCCGGAAGTTACACTTGGTTTGATCCCTGCGTGGGGTGGTACACAGAGGCTGCCGAGGTTGGTACCCGGGGCAAAAGCAGCTGAAATGCTTTTAACCGGTAGACCCATAGATGCAAAAGAAGCTTACCGTATAGGACTGGTTAATAAAGTGGTACCACTCTCTGAGCTAATGACTACGGCTAAACAGATGGCTGACCTGCTGTGTAAACCGGGTCCACTGGCGGTACGGGCTGCAAAACAGGCAATGATTCAGGGGACCAGCAGATCGCTTAGTGAAGGATTGGAGTTGGAAAAGGAGCTGGCTGATTATGTCGTCACAACTGAGGATTTTGAAGAAGGTTGCTCGGCATTTCTGGAAAAACGAAAACCCAATTTCAAGGCACGATAACGTGAAAACAAATAATCATAGTATAAGGAGGGAAGACACTCATGGAAATTAAGAAAGTCGGAGTAATTGGTTGCGGGTTAATGGGGAGAGGTATTGTGGAGGTATGTGCCAGGGCCGGTTTTTCGGTTGTGGTATCAGAAATAAATCAGGAGTTGCTGGATAAAGGAATGGAGGCTCTTACTACCTCTCTGACTAAAGCTGCAGGAAGAGGACAGATATCTGAGGGAGATAAAGACAAAACTCTGGCGTTAATCACAGGTACTACAGATATGAACGATTTTAAAGACTGTGATATTGTAATTGAAGCTGCTATTGAAAACATAGAACTGAAGAAGAAGATATTTGTTCAACTGGACAAAATTTGCAAACAGGAAGCAATTCTTTCCACCAACACCTCGTGTCTTTCAGTAATAGACATTGCTGCTCAAACGAGCAGGCCGGAGAAAGTACTCGGTATGCACTTTTTCAATCCGGTGCCGATGATGAAACTACTGGAGATGGTTAAAACTATCGAAACAAGTGATGAAACGATGGATGCTTGCAGGTCTTTCGGAGAAGCTATCGGAAAATCCGTTGTTATTGCTTCAGATACTCCCGGTTTTATTGTAAACCGGCTGCTCATTCCGCTCTTACTGGAAGCAGTTAAGCTGCTCGAATCTGGCAGTGCAACTATGGAAGATATCGATAAGGCTGTAAAATTGGGCTTGAACCATCCTATGGGGCCGTTCCAACTTGCGGACCTGATCGGGCTCGATACCTGCTATTTCATTTGTGATGCTATGTATGAAGATATGAAGGAACAGCGATTCGCCCCTCCAATCATGCTTAAAAAGAAGGTTGCTGCTAAGCAGTTTGGTCGTAAATCAGGCAAAGGTTTTTATAATTACAAATAGTTGCAGTGATGTTATCTTTAATGTAATAGATCAGGTTGAACTATACTATATTCGGGCGCGGTAACAGAATGGAATGTCAAGTTACCGCGCCTCATTTTAAGCTCATAAAAGCTTTGATTTGTGTACACTATGATAACAGCAGAATGAATGTATTTCTAAGTTGGTTTAGTTATGCTAATGCAAATCATTTGCAATAAGGGCGAACCTGTGTTATACTTCTTTGCGGAGAAGAAAATAAGGAGGGCTAAAGGGAAAGTTTAGTTATGACTGTGTCAAACAGGATAGATGCTCCAGTGAAGGAATTACTCGATGTGCCTACTCAGAGAGTAACTTCACAACGCCTTACTTTATTGGAGCTTATTAAGCAAAGCGGCGGTCATGTTGATGCAGGAGAATTGCATAGGCGTGCCCAACAAAAACACCCGCGTATAAGCTTATCGACTATCTATAGAAATCTGCAACTTTTTAAGAAGATGGGCCTGATAACAGAGCATCATTTTGTAGAAGAGCATCATATTTATGAGGTGAAGGAACCTGTTGACCATCAGCATTTACAATGTATTCAATGCGGCAGGATTATTGAGATTGAATGTCCTGTCAGTGATACTTTCAGAAAAAAAATAAGCAAACAATACGATTTCTCTATTAACGATGTTGAAGTGCATATGAAAGGTATATGTTCACTGTGTCGAAAAGCTAATATGTAAGTTGTGCTATACGTGTATATTGCAGTATGAGGTCAGTAAATATCAACATGAACAATGATAATATTATGAATCTAAATCAAATGACTACGGGTATGTCGGGAGAAGTGCTTGACATCGCGGGAGGTCATGGGTTGAGGCGAAGGCTGGAAGCGCTGGGCATCCGGCCCGGTTCTCAGGTTACGAAGATAAGCTCGTATTTTCTCAGAGGGCCTGTTACATTAAGGGCGGGAAGTACGCAGATTGCACTTGGCCATGGAATGGCAAATAAAATAATTATTCATGTTAACGGGAAAGGTGGGAGGACTATTTAGTGAAGGTCCTCCTCGTAGGAAACCCGAACGTCGGGAAAAGTGCAATATTTTCCCGTCTCACGGGAACCAGAATCATTACATCAAATTACCCCGGTACAACAGTAGAATATACAAAGGGTTTTCTTAAGCGTTCACAGGCGCAGGACGAGATTATTGACGTACCGGGCATATATTCTCTGGAACCATCCAGCAGTGCCGATGAAGTGGCTGTTTCCATGCTTTCAAGCGGCGATGTCATTATAAATGTCATTGATGCCACTAATCTCGACCGTAACCTCAATTTGACGCTTCAACTTATGGAGAAAAAGAAACCCATGATCGTTGCTCTTAATATGGTGGATGATATGCGTCATAGAGGTGTCAGCATAGATTTAGAACAATTGGAGGCAATGCTCGGTGTTCCTGTTGTACCGACGGTAGGAGTAACAAGCGAGGGGATTCGCCAACTGGTGGATCGTTTGTCCGAGGCGGCAATACCGGAAGTCAAAACTCTTGACAGCGATGAGAGGTGGAAACGAATAGGAGAGATAATAAACCGGACACAAACTTTAACCCACCGGCATCATACCTTTATAGATATTCTGGAGGATATCAGTAATCATCCCGTAGGCGGTTTTGTTGTGGCGGTTGTTATTCTGCTGGCTGCTTTCTGGCTGATACGCTTTATCGGCGAGGGTATAATCAATTATGTAGCTGGTCCACTGTTCGATTGGGCATGGACGCCGGTACTTGAGAGACTCAGTATAATACTGGGACCGGACACATTCATTCATAATATTCTTATCGGCAGCTTAATAGAGGGACAAATCGATTATTTTCAATCGTTCGGTTTGCTCAGTACCGGATTGTATATACCGCTTGCTGCTGTGCTTCCTTATATAATTGCATTCTATTTTATTCTGGGTTTACTGGAAGATATCGGCTATTTGCCCCGTTTGGCCGTGCTGATGGATACTCTATTGCATCGATTGGGTTTGCATGGATACGCCATTATTCCCACAATTCTCGGGTTGGGATGTAATGTGCCTGCAATTATGGCAACACGCATTCTTGAAAGCAAGAGGGAGAGGTTTATAGCTGCAACTCTTATTTGCATTGCTATTCCCTGTGCTGCATTACAGGCAATGGTTATCGGGCTGGTTGGTGAACATGGAATTCAGTATGTAGTAATGGTATACGGTACACTTTTTATCGCATGGCTTATTATTGGATTAATCCTCAATCTAACTGTCAAGGGTTTCAGTCCTGAATTAGTAATAGAGATACCTCCTTATAGAATCCCACCCTGGAGTATAGTGTTCGGTAAACTGTGGTTGCGAATAAAAGGATTTCTAAAAGAAGCGTTACCCATAGTTCTTGGTGCGGTACTGGTCATTAATATTCTTTATTCTTTTGGGGCATTCGATTTCATCGCTTCCCTTACTGCGCCTGTAATCAGCGGTTTGATGGGATTGCCCAAGGAGACTGTTATCGCTATAGTGCTTGGCTTTTTACGAAAAGATGTGGCAATGGGTATGCTCGCTCCGCTTTCTTTAACGCCTGCGCAACTTGTTATCAGCAGCACAGTATTGGCGATGTCCTTCCCGTGCATAGCTACGTTTGTCGTACTGGCGCGGGAATTGGGTGTTGTTGATATGCTTAAGGCAACAGGTATTATGCTGGTTACTGCTCTCGTTTTCGGGACTTTGTTAAACCTTATACTCCAATAAAGCATTTTTCTTACCATCTCTATCTGAAGGTAACAGGTTATTGATACCTTTTTAATTACTGATGTTGTTACCATAATTATTGTAATGTATAAAATCAGCGGGGATAGCGTCTATGAGAATTGAAAAAGCAAGTACACTGGGATTCTGCCGTGGTGTGAAAAGGGCAATAAAGATAGTAGAAAAAGCAGCGCACGATCATCAGGAGATCGCAACGCTCGGTCCCATTGTGCATAACGGGCAGGTTGTCAGCAATCTGGAGAGTATGGGTATACACAGCGTATCAACGTTAGATCAGGTGCGGGGTGATATCGTGGCTATTACCTCTCATGGGGTTTCGCCTGATGTGGTAAGCGCTATCAGGGCGCGTAATTTGAGTATACTCGATACAACCTGTATCAACGTCCGTAAAGCCCAGGATGCAGCAGCGAAATTTGCCCGTGAAGGCTATCGCATTTTCATTTTTGGGGAAGCTACTCATCCGGAAGTGAAAGGCTTGTTGGGTTGGGCAGGTGCCAATGCCGTGGCCACACTGGAGATTCCTGAAATAGCGGCGTATCCAGATATAGAAAAACTTGGGATAATAGCTCAGACAACACAAAATAAACAGCAGTATTCAGATTTCATTAAAGGAACTATCGACCGTTATTTTTCCGTTGTTCATGACCTCTGCATTGTTAATACGCTTTGTCAAGAAACTCAAAAAAGGCAAAAAGCAGCGTTGGAACTTGCTAAAAGAAGTGACGTAATGATCGTTATCGGCGGAAGTAACAGCGCCAATACAAGGAAACTTGCAGAACTCTGTTCTCCCATAGTCGATACGTACTTAGTTCAGACCGCTGATGAAATAAAACGGGAATGGCTCGCTACGAAGGAGGCTATTGGGGTCACGGCTGGAGCATCTACCCCCGATAATGCAATTAATGATGTAATCAACAGATTGAACGAGATAGCAGGATAATAGAAAGAAGAGGCTATCCAAGCTGGTCTTCCATCTGTCTCCCTCCGAGAATATGGAGATGCAGATGGGGGACAACCTGTCTACCGTCCGGACCACAGTTTATCACCAGCCTATATCCACGCTCAAGTATATTCTCGAGCCGGGCGACACGATTTGCCGTCAGGATAAGGCGGCCGAGAAACGCTTTATGCTGTTGCGTAGTCTGTGCTACTGATTCTATATGTTTTTTGGGAATAAGCAGAATATGCGTTGGGGACTGGGGATTAATGTCCTTAAAGGCAAGAAACTCCTCATCTTGGAATACAATATCTGCCGGTATTTCCCCTTGAACTATCTTACAAAATATACAATCCATTAATCGGAAACCATAACTTTTATACGCGAATTGACAGGCAGGTAACTGTACGCGTGACACCGTCAATAGTATGGACCTTTTCAGTAATCTGGCTTCCTACGATGTTCAAATCATCTTCCTCGAGCACGGCAATAATATCATAGGGGCCGGTCACAGCATCAACGGTTTTCATGCCTTCGGTTTTTTTCAAGATATCGATCACTTCCTTGGTCTTGCCAACAGCAGTTTCAATAAGAACATAATGTCTTCGAGCCATGTATATCACCCCCTGTGAGTAATTTTAACGTATTGCTTTCAGATACGCAATAAAAAGAACGGACTAATTATTGAATTTCCCAGATGCTGCTCAGTTCCTCAAAATCGACTACTCCGCTTTCTGCTATATTTTCAACCTCAAAACCGGCTTCAACCGCAGCAGCAACCGGATTAAGCCCTCCGAGAAGAATGATACCTACACGGTTCATTCCGATAGAAATTTGGCAAAGAGCTTCGCTGATATTGCCCAAAACATAAATACCGTTAATATTTGCCGCATTCAGTTCATCTCTAATACGTTCAACAACCGGTTTGGAAAGGGCGGGAATTTCACGGAAGTTAGCGAGAATTTTTCCGTGTCCGCTGCGTACAACCTCTGTAACGCTGGTCATCCTGGCACGTATGTATTGTTCTGAAGGATCGAGAGAAGTCCCTCCATAGTTGATAATAGCTGTGAAACGGACCGGTTGTCCGCTGCGTATTTCCAGAACACCTCCAAATCTTGATTCCATCGGTACGGCATTTCTCAAGAGTACTCCGTTGACTGCTACGCCGCACACCGTGGCAAAACCGATTTTGCCGGGAGGGATGATTACATTTCCAAGTTTATTGTTTTCACTTGCTACAAGGACCAGCTCGCTTACGCAATAACCTGCTTTGAATACTTTTTTCATTACCTGTAGCGCACGTGGAAAATCACTTTTATTAAAAAGAGAGGTGTTTATAGGTAATTGACCTGTGCGTTTTACGGGATCAAATGTTGTGCGAATCGCCAGAGTTTCCAGTTTTTGTAGTATGAAGCTTAACTGATCCGGTGCCAGTGCAATTTGTAGCTCCTCCCGTCCTTTGGGTGAAAGCAGCCGTCCGTCTCTCCCCAGCGGAATTGTATAACCCCGTTCATCTGTAATTTTGAGATGGTATCGGATAGCACGCTCACTAAGATATACGCCATTGTCCTTCAATTTGCGCGCTATAGTGATTGAACCAAGCGGTTGCGTTGATTCACTGAGTGTTTTTAGTATCGCAAGGATTTTGCGTTCCGTGTCTGCGCCGGCACTCTGTACCATATTAAAATCCACCAATAAAAGGAGAAATAAATGTGCATTCATTATACATGATTATCCGCAATAAACAATGAGCAAACATGATTGCTGGCCGTTGGTATGGAGTATACCTGTGTGGAAGGTGAGATATAGTGAGAGAACTAACAGCCTTTGAATTTATTTGTAATGGGTAGCCTCCAGTCTCTTCCAAAAGCTCTGGGAGTAATTTTAATCCCGGGTGGAGACTGCCTGCGTTTATATTCACTTCCATCTACAAGACGTGCGGTTTTATTAACGGTATCCTTTTCATAGCCCATATTAACAATCTGGTCGATACTTTTATCCTCTTCCACGTAAGCTGTAAGAATGGGGTCAAGGATATTATACGGCGGCAGGGAATCAGAATCCTTTTGGTTGTATCGGAGCTCAGCGGTAGGTTCTCTTTTGATGATGCTCAACGGGATACATATCTTTTTATCAATGCAATTTCTATATTCGGAGAGTTCATAGACTATTGTTTTTGGAACGTCCTTGATGACAGCAAATCCCCCCGCCATATCCCCATACAGGGTGGTGTAACCGGTAGCCATCTCACTTTTATTCCCGGTCGTAAGAACCAGCCATCCGAATTTGTTCGATAAAGCCATGAGAAGATTTCCTCTAATGCGGGCTTGAATGTTCTCTTCCGTCAAGTCAGGCTTGTGGTCAGCAAACGACTCTGCAAGAGTTTTTAAATACGCTTCATAGATTGTCTCAATTGGTATAGACAGCATTTTCATACCGAGATTTGCCGCTAGTTCCATAGTATTATCAAGAGTTTCAGCAGAAGTATACCTTGAGGGCATTGATATTCCAACAACATTTTCAGATCCCAACGCATCTACCGCAATTGCCGCAACCAGGCTTGAGTCGATTCCTCCCGATATCCCTATCAGAACCTTTTTAAACCCATTTTTATTGACATAATCTTTAGTGCCGAGTACAAGCGCTTCGTATATTTCACCGGGGTATTCGGTTGTACTGATCACTGCGGGAGATAGGGGAGGCTTGTACGGCGAATCAAGTTCTCTGGAGATTTCTATATGAGTTATATTCCAGCGCTTCTCCTGATAGAGAAGCTCTTCTTTTCTCCAGCGTGGATCGTGAAGTCTGGTGCGGAATACGCCTTCAACATCAACATCTGCTATGATAAGGTCTTCCTGAAACAATTTACCTTTGGCCAAAAGTTGTCCTTTTTCGTCTGAGACTATACTGTTGCCATCGAAGACCAGCTCATCCTGGCCGCCAATTAAATTACATTGGGCAACAACGGCAACATTGTCTGTTGCCCGGGTTCTTATCATTCTTTCACGGAAGTCTGACTTGCCGGAATGATAGGGAGAGGAACTCAGATTGATTATTATCTCAGCTCCGGCAAGAGCTTGTATTGTAGCGGGCCCGGCTTCATACCAGATATCCTCGCATATATTGACACCTATTCCTATCCCGTATATGGTATAAACAGGACATTCATTTCCGGCCTGAAAATAGCGGTTCTCGTCAAAAACCCCGTAATTGGGAAGGTAGATTTTGTGGTATACGCCTTCAAGTTTACCGTTATGTATCACTGCGGCAGCGTTAAAAATATCATATTTTGAATCGACGAATCCTATGATAACGGTAATACCTGATGATGCTTGTACAACTTTGTTGAGATATAAAAGGTTTTTTTCGATAAAACGCGGTTTGAAAAGAAGGTCTTCGGGGGGATAGCCGCAAACAGCCAGTTCAGGGAACACAACAATATCCGCCCCTGACTGCCGGGCGTTTTTAGTGTAATCGATTACCTTTGTCAGGTTTCCCTCGAAGTTCCCTACAGTAGTATTGATTTGGGCAAGTGCCAATCTTAAGGATCGCATATTCTACCTTTTGCTTCACGGGTACAGAGCGTATTTTTATATATCGTTAGTATATATACTATAACCTTAACGGCATGTCAATGAACAATAATAGGGATGTGAGCGTATGGGCGCTCACATCCCTACGTATAAAAAGAAGAGGAGGCAGTAAGCTTGTTAATTATTTGTAATGGGCTCCACTACTATCTCTTTACTAAGGAACTCATAGCACCGGTAAATACTTATTGATTTCGTATTCAGTGACCTGAGTGCGGTATTCATCCCATTCGATTTTCTTGTTTGTGAGGAACGCATTGAAAGTATGATCACCCAGTGCCTTTCTTACTAGATCGCTTTTCTCAGTGATCTGAATCGCTTCCCAGAGGTTAGCAGGCAATGTTCCTATGCCTCTGCGCATTCTCTCTTCTTCGCTCATCTTGTAAACGTTCTCTTCAACCGGTTGGGGAAGTTCCATTTTCTTCTCGATACCGTCAAGTCCGGCGGCAAGCATCACACTGAATGCAAGATAAGGGTTGCAGGCCGGGTCGGGTGAACGGAATTCAATTCTCGTGGCCTTTTCCCTGCCGGGCTGATATTCGGGGACTCTGATCAGGTCAGAACGATTGCGGCGGGCCCAGGTGAGATAGACAGGTGCTTCATACCCGGGAACCAACCTTTTGTAAGAGTTAACCCACTGATTGCAGATGAGCGTAATCGCCGGAGCGTGCTTGAGCAAACCAGCGATATAGTATTTCGCTTCTTGTGAAAGGCTGTACTTATCCTTGGGATCGAAGAAAGCATTGGTATCACCCTTAAAAAGAGATTGATGAGTATGCATGCCGCTTCCGTTCATACCGAATACGGGTTTAGGCATAAATGTTGCATAGCAGCCCTGGGCAATAGCTATTTGTTTAACGATCAATCTATACGTCATCACCTGGTCAGCCATTGTGAGGGCATCGGTATACCTCATATCGATTTCGTGCTGACTGTGGGCAACTTCATGGTGAGAATATTCTACTGCAATGCCCATTTCTTCCATAGCGAGTACAGTTTCACGTCTTAGGTCGCTGGCTATATCCAGTGGGGTAAGATCAAAGTATCCGCCCTGATCGAGGGGGACTGTGCTTTGAGAGTCTTGAAAATAGAAAAACTCCAACTCTGGGCCGACGTAGTAGGTATAGCCTTTATCCGCAGCTACTTTAAGGTTTTCTTTCAATATGTGGCGGGGATCCCCAACAAACGGCTCACCACCCGGTTTCAGAATATCACAGAACATACGGGCAACTGCCTGTGCTTTCGGTCTCCATGGAATGAGCTGGAAAGTATCGGGGTCTGGCATAGCTATCATATCACTCTCATCTATACGTGCATAACCCTCGATAGAGGATCCATCGAAACCCATACCTTCGTACAACGCTTTCTCCAGCTCTTCAACGGTAATAGCAAAGCTTTTCAGCAGTCCCAGAGTATCCGTGAACCATAGTCTGATAAACTTAACGTTCTTTTCCTTTGCTACTTTTAATACATATTGACTTGCTTCATCTCTTTTGCTCATAGTAATATCCTCCTCTTTTTATATTTTTACGATAATGAGCTTAATTTATAATCACAGTTTCGATTGAGAATGCAGTGCATATATACTACGATATAAACCTCCTTTTATATCAACGGTAAAACGTATGAGGAAATTACCCATACCCGATATCCGGCTAGATGACATGAATTCCTTCCTCACCTGTTCGGACACGTATGGCATTATCCACGGGGATGACGAATATTTTACCATCACCAACCTTCCCGGTTCTGGCGATACGGCAGATAATGGCAATAACATCATTTACAGTGCTGTCATCGACAACGATTTCTATTTTAGTCTTCGGCAGAAAGTCCACCCGGTAATTCCCCGCTCGCCATGCCAGCAGGATACCTTTTTGTGAACCCCTCCCTCTTACATCGGTGAGCGTTATACCGGATACTCCCAGTTGCTCAAGAGCCTCTTTAATAGGATCGATTTTCTCAGGTCTGACAATAGCTTCAACTTTTTTCATCACTATACTCCTCCATATGCTCTTTCGCCGTGCTGAGAAATATCAAGTCCGACAGATTCCTCCTCGTCTTTGACCCGCAAGCCGAAGAAGCGGTCGATAATTTTTGCCAGTATCCATGTAAGACCGAATGAGAAAACAGCCACTGCCAGGACATCGACAACCTGTTTACCGAGTAATGCGGCATTTCCAAGAAACAGGCCGTTGGCCCCGTTAGGATTTACAGCCACGGTGGCAAAAAGACCGGTAGCGATTGCCCCCCATACACCGCCCATTCCGTGTACAGCCCATACATCAAGCGATTCATCTATCTTGCGCTTCGTTCTGAATAGTATGCAGTAATAACATATCACGGAGGCAACGCAGCCGATGAGAATTGAGGCCATCGGTGAAACAAAACCTGATGCGGGAGTTATTGCCACCAGACCTGCAACGGCGCCGGTGGTAATGCCCAGTAATGACGGTCGGCGATAAATCCAGCTTATTACCATCCATGTTACTGCCGCCGCCGCTGCCGATATGTTGGTATTTACAAAAGCAGCAGAAGCAAGCCCTCCGGAAGCAAGGGCGCTTCCGCCATTGAAACCGAACCATCCAAACCATAGCAGGGAAGCTCCCAACAAGACCATAGGAAGGTTATGAGGCTCCATGGTCTCACCTTCAATATAACCTTTACGCGGACGGAGTATCATAGCTAATGCTAATGCGGACATCCCTGCATTAATATGGACAACGGAACCACCGGCAAAGTCAAGAGCGCCAAGTGCCAGAAGCCATCCTCCGTCTCCCCAAACCCAATGACTGATTGGACAATATACAATTGTTACCCACAGTACGGTAAAAAGCAGAAAAGCGCTGAACTTTACACGCTCGACAATGCCCCCTGTGATTAGAGATACGGTTATCATAGCGAACATAGCTTGAAAGACCATAAACGCTAGATGAGGTACTGTAGTGGCGTATACGTCTGAGGGGTCCTGCCCTACGCTAGCCAGACCTGCCCATTCCAGACCTCCAAGAAATCCGCCTCTGTCCGGCCCAAAACCAAGGCTATAACCATAAACAACCCAGATAATGCCTACTACCGCCATGGCAGCAAAGCTCATCATAAGAGTTGAAAGAATGTTCTTTCTCCTTACCATGCCGCCGTAGAAAAAGGCAACCCCCGGCAGCATTATCATTACTAGCGCTGCTGAAACCATTATCCAAGCAGTATCGCCTGTATCGATGTGCATTAGATACCTCCGTTCATTAGTGTATGGTTCGAGTATATAATGCAGATGTTACTAATATATTACAGTTATGTTACAAACATGTTACAAGAATGGTATTTTCGAGTTTAGGTGAAAAAATAATCTGCAACGTTGGGAATGGCGGCCTGCGGACTATTTTCTTTTGTTATTGTAATGGTGCCTAAGGAGCACTAGTGCCTGTGTTTCAAATTGCCATCTACGGTGCCCCGTACTTTCTCCCGTTCTTCCTTAAAATCGAAACCCGTCCAGATACCTATTGACCTGAGTATGGAGTTTTGAGGGTGGTATTTACGAAATATCTTGAAGTAACAAGCGGCCTCTTTGCTGTTAATAACGGCCTCAGGATTATCTGACACGATTCTGTCATATTCATCATCGGTCATCTGGTCATTGGCAATTTTCTCTCCAAGGTTTTCGCACCCTGCTCCTTGTGTATACTGAACTTTATATCGCCAGAGTATTTCATCGGGGAGATAGCCGCTGTCCTCAAATGCTTTACGTAATATCCATTTCTCGATTTTATCTCCGATTATTTCGTCTTCTCTGATCTTTAACTCGGGAGGTATCTTCATTGCAATATCTATCATCGCCGTATCCAGAAAAGGCACGCGCAGTTCCAAACTGAAAAGCATGCCCATCCGGTCTGCTCTTTGCAAATTAATATTATGCAGATTACCGATGCACCGTCTGGCCTCCTTATTCAATTGATTAAAGGGAAAGTGCTTCATATAATGGTAGCCGGTAAATAGCTCGTCCGCTCCTTCTCCCGTAAGAACAACAGTGACATATTCAGCTGCCAGCTTGCAGGTAAAATAGCACGGTACGGCACACCGAACCAGGGAAGGGTCATAGCTTTCAAGTTTTTTGATAACAATGGGCAATGCTTCATAATAATCGCTTTCGGTAAAAATAAGCTCGTGATGAGTGGAGCCGATATGTTCAGCTGCAATTCTGGAAGCCTTAAGATCATCACTTTCCCCACCGTCGCCGTCATGCATACCGACGACGAAAGTATGGAGATGGGGGATTTCCTCTGCTGCAATGGCTGCTACCAGACTGCTGTCCAGTCCGCCGCTGCAGAAAGAGCCTACATGTATTTCCTTGTCAGACAATAAACGTTTTTTTACGGCATTGATGAACTCGCTGCGTATAATCTTGCAGGTCTCATCTATGTCAGTTAAAAAGGTATTCTCGGTGAACGGTATTTTGTAATATTGTACGAATCCTTCTTTTGGTGTGTAATAATGACCTGCAGGGAACTCGTGCACCTCATCTACTTTTGCCAGAGACATTGCGCCAAGTTCGGAGGCGAAGTAGAAATTATTAGCGATATACCCATAATAGAGCGGCTTGATTCCTATTGGGTCTCGGGCAAGCATAAAATTGTCACCGTCGAATATTGCAAAGGCAAACATTCCATCCAGATCTTTAACACACTCCGGACCTTTTTTACGATACAAATGCATTATCACCTCTGTGTCGGAACCGGTTGTAAATGTATAGTCTTTGATTAAATCCTGTCTAAGCTGTTGAAAATTATAGATTTCGCCGTTGCAGATAATACCGGTCTTACCGTTGTTCGTAAGAATGGGTTGATGTCCTTTCACTACGTCCACAATAGAAAGCCGTGTATGGCCTAATATACTATCACGGTTAATGTGAAGACCTCTATCATCAGGTCCTCTATGAGGGAGCGCATCCAGCATTTTGCTGATAGTTTCTGTGTCCTGTGTCCCAAAACATCCGGCAATACCACACATAAGTAATGACCTCCTTGTGAGCGAGATTTGAAGGGATTAAATCGAATTGTTTGGTGGGGAAAGGTTATGTATCGCTAAATTTATAGCCGATATTTCTAACGGTTTTGATATAGGAGCCGTCGGTATCGTTGAGTTTACTTCTTAATCTTCTAATATGAACATCAACTGTTCTGTCACCTCCATAGTAATCGTAACCCCACACTTGCTCCAGCAATATCTCCCGGGTAAAGACCCGGTCCTTGTTGCCGGCTAAAAATCTCAATAATTCGTATTCCTTATGAGTGAGTACAAGCGGCATGCCGCCCACAGTTACCTCACAGCTTGCCGTATTAATCTCAATATTGCCTGCAGCTATAACATCGCATCCCGGGGGATAATTGCCATTTGTGAGCAATCGTTTGATTCTGGTTCCCAGCTCCAGCGCATTATAGGGTTTTACGATAAAATCATCGGGAAAGATACCTGTTTGAACGTTTACGAGGTCGTCTTCATCGATAAGAGTGATTATTTTTATGTTGTTTGCTTGTTTAAAATCATGGAGCTGTGTCCAAAGGTATTCATACTTGTTCCTGGTCCATGAACTGTCGAAATCGACCAGTACTATATCGATATCCCCGGTGCTGACATCTCCGATATTATCGAGGCTGCTGCTTGCCTTTGTAGAGGAAAGGTGCATAGCAGAAAGATCAGACTGCAATTTCCTGGCGTTCTCGATGTCTGCAATTATTATAATATTCTGTGCTCGTTTCAACGCTAAGTGCTCCTAGTAAGCGTACAGTCTCCCGTACGGACGTAGATAGCGGGGGAACAGTTTAATAAATTTGTGATCGAGAATATATCCGGCATCATAGCCGAAATGGTCTGCGAATTGCCTGACGTATTGTTCCACGTTATTAAAATCATTTGGTTCAAGGTCTGCAATACCTACTTCTCTACCTAAACACGATTCTTCCACATCTCCCCTAAGATAAATTGTACCTCCGTGCATGCCGGTACCACCGTAATTCAAGATGAAAGGTTCATCTGCTTGCAAATTAAGCCCGAGCAGCATAAGAATACCGCCTGCCATGTATTCCCCCAGGAAGTCCTGTGCGGTTTCCCCGATCACAATAACAGGCATTTTGCCCTGGTATTCTTTCATATGGATACCTGTTCGATAGCCCACTCCATCTCTGATGAATATCTTACCACCGCGTGACGAAAATCCCGTTATATCTCCGGCGTGACCGCAGATAATGATTTCCCCGTCATTCATAGTGTTGCCTGTCCCATCCTGTGCATTGCCTTTTACTACAATTTTAGGGCCGTTGAGAAAGGCACCCAGATCATTGCCGGGCGTACCATGGATTTCAATTTCTACCTGTTTATCCAGGTCTGTTCCGATGTAACGCTGTCCGCATACATTGTTTAGTACCAGCCTGTCAGCATCGTCAGAGATAGCAGTTCTCAATAACGTGTTAAGCTCTCTGGTCTCTGTTCCTTCGGCTTCGATGAATATCGTATTACCTTTTTTTTCGATTCTATTTCTGCAAACCATAATCAGTCACCTGCCATTCGTATACCCAAAATTTCAAGTTCGGTATCGGTAAGCCCGACACCACGCAAATGTAATCTGTTACCACGTAAGCTCTCGATAGCATTTATACCCATGCCGCCCAGTATATCCTTCAATTCCAGACTCCAGCCGCGAAGAAGGTTATATGCACGCTTGTATCCGATCTCAGGGTTGATACGCTTGGTGAGTGCCGGATTGCTGGTGCATATACCCCATGCACATTTTCCAGTGTGGCATTGCTGACAGCAGGTACATCCGAGCGACATAAGAGCCGCCGTTCCGATGTAAACTGCATCGGCTCCAAGTGCTATGGCTTTTGCTATATCACTGCTGCTTCTGATTCCTCCAGCGATAACGATAGACGCCTCATTACGGATGCCTTCCTTACGCAGCCTATCATCAACTGAGGCCAGCGCCATCTCTATAGGTATGCCCACATTATCGCGTATCACCTTGGGTGCAGCGCCGGTTGAGCCGCGCAGGCCGTCCAGCACGATAATATCCGCACCTGCCCGGACCATTCCCGTGGCAATAGCAGCGGCATTGTGGACTGCGGCTATCTTGACGGAAATCGGTTTGGCATAATCCGTAGCCTCTTTGAGAGCGTGGATTAGCTGCGCAAGATCTTCTATGGAATAAATATCATGCTGCGGAGCAGGAGAAATAGCGTCGGTACCCGTAGGTATCATCCTTGTCATAGAGACGTCAATGCTTACTTTCTCACCGGGGAGATGACCGCCGATTCCCGGTTTCGCACCCTGTCCTATTTTTATTTCAACTACCCTTGCGGCATCAAGGTATCGTGAATCGACACCGTACCTGCCGGAGGCCACCTGGACAATGGTGTTATCTTTGTATTTATAGAGTTTCGGATGCAGACCGCCTTCCCCGGTATTCCAGAATGTTCCTGCCTCGGTTGCCGCCCTGGCAAGCGATTCCTGTACATGCAGGCTCACTGCACCATAGGACATAGCGGAAAACATAATAGGCAGATCGAGTTTGACCTGTGGTGGGATAGCAGTTTTCAATTTCATCGTGATAGGATCCAGTTCGATGCGCTCCGGCTTGCGTCCCAGATACGTGGTTAGTTCCATTGGTTCACGCAAAGGATCAATGGAAGGATTGGTAACCTGACTGGCATTGAGCACGATGTGATCCCAGTACACACGGTAATTTTTATCGTTGCCCATTCCGGTAAGAAGAACACCGCCGGTTTCTGCCTGTTTGATGATATCTTCGATAATCTCGGGACGCCAGTAACTGTTTTCTCTATAGTCAAGCTCAGTCTTTTTAATTGTGAGGGCATTGGTCGGACAGAATACTACACAGCGATGACAGCCGACACAGTTTACTTCTCTGCTTTTAATCTCATCGTCTTCGGTGTCATAATAGTGGGCGTCAAAGCTGCACTGGTTAACGCATACTTTACACTTAATGCAGCGCTCGGGGTCTCTCTCTATTTTAAATCTGGCAGGCAGAAAAGTCTTCATGCCTCACCTCCTGGTTGTTCAAGTCTGACGGGGACGCCCTTTTCAAGAAGATACTGCTTGACCTCTTTAATGGAGAAAAGACGGTAGTGAAATATGGAAGCAGCCAGTACTGCATCCGCCTTACCATGTGTCAGTGCCTCATATAAATGATCAGGGCTGCCGGCTCCGCCGCTGGCAATGACAGGTACATTAACAGCCTCGCTAATAGCGCAGGTCAAAGGTAAGTCGTAACCCGTTTTATGGCCGTCGGCATCCCAGCTTGTTAACAATACTTCTCCGGCGCCGTATTTCACCGCCTTTTTAGCCCATTCCACTGCATCGATTCCCGTAGGTACCCTGCCGCCATGGGTGCATATTTCCCATTCAAATCTGCCGCTATTGCCATTTTTTACCTTCTGGGCGTCGATGGCGATAACGATGCATTGTGAACCGAACTTTACCGCACCTTCAGCGATAAGAGAAGGATCATTGACAGCCGCGGTATTGATACTGATCTTGTCTGCTCCCGCCTTAAGCATCCGCTTCATATCTGCTATAGACCTCATCCCCCCGCCTACCGTGAGAGGGATAAATACCTGCTCGGAGACTTTTGCGACAACATCTACAAGTATATCGCGGGCTTCCGGAGTAGCACCGATGTCCAGGAAAACAAGTTCGTCGGCGCCTTCGTGATAGTAAAAACGTGCCTGTTCAACCGGATCTCCCGCATCTTGAAGCTCCTGAAAGCTGGTGCCCTTGACAACACGGCCGTTGGTTACATCCAAACAGGGTATTATTCTTTTCGTTAACATCTTATACCTTCTGCAGCCCCGTTTTCTTACTATTTTTTCTGTGGGCTTTTGCTGAAGTCGGGGGAGTGCCCATCCGCCCCATGATCGGTTCACCTCCCACGGGTATCCAGGTCTCATCAAGATCAGGACTGATAAGCCTTATAGCGGATTCCTCTGAAGAAAGGAAAAGGATCGAATCCTTGATTCCTGCTGTAAGAGGCCGCAATCTGATACGGTCCGTTAACCCTATCATTTCACCGGTACGGGCGATAATCACGGTAAACGGGCCGTTTAGAAGCAGGCTTCCATAAACTTGCCTGAGCGTCATATAAAGCTTCTGTTCCTCTTCCGAATAACGTTTCATAGTGTTCCAGAACGGTGCAGAAAATATCTTGGCAACTATTTCGATAGGAAGGCTGTGCTTACGCATAAGCAGATCCACTGCGTAGGCAATGACTTCAGTATCCGTTTGCATAGTGCATTGATAACCGTATTGCTCGAGATAACGGCGGTTGATTCCGTATGAAGAGATCTCTCCATTGTGGACTACAGTCCAGTCAAGAAGACTGAAAGGGTGCGCTCCGCCCCACCACGCAACCGTATTAGTTGGGAATCTACCGTGTGCAGTCCAGAGATAGCCTGCATAGTGCTCGATCCCGAAGAACTCGGCAATTTCCTCAGGGTACCCTACACCTTTGAATACCGCCATGTTTTTGCCGCTGGAGAAGACATACGCATTGTCTATTTTAGCGTTGATCTCCATAACACGGCCTACCACATAATCTTCAATAGATATATCCCTGGTGTCAGGCGAGTTGAATTCAAGAAAATAGCGCCATACTTTGGGAGGATTGGTAATTCTCCTGACCGGATGCGTATCTACTTCCTCGGCACGCACAATAGTGGCAGTACAGCGAAGAAATCTTTCTGTCTCCTCCCTCGCCTCAGGGCAATTGTACATAATATGAAAGGCATAATAGTCCGCATAATCGGGATACAGTCCATATACGGCAAATCCCCCACCCAGGCCGTTGCCGCGGACATGCATGTTGCCGATAGCACGAGCTATGTCTTTGCCGGAAAACCGTTTGCCGGAAGTATCCATCATCCCGAAGATCGAGCAGGAATCAATCACCTTACCGTCCGCGTATGGATTATTTATCTTTGCCAGTTCTCTCATTTGACTCGCTCCGTTTGAGAGTTCATACAATAATACTGCATCATTTATCTGTTCTCCGCAATTTCATACGGTTCCTGCGAATAAGCACGGGTAAGACGCCGGTCGCGTATTTCTTTGGGCAGATGGATAAGACCGAAGTCGTCCTCAATAAGTTTTTCCTTGAAAGAGCTCACGTCGATCCTGTCTTTAATCAGATTGCAGATAATGCCCGATGTATTAATATCTGACACAAAGAGCATTCCCGTAACGCGATTGTTCTGCACTATTATTTTACGATATGTGCTTTTCGTCTCTTTGCTGTATATCTCGCACGCTGACGGGTCCGGCGGATCGATAACTCCTGCGGTGGTAATGGCCAAGCCAAAATAGTTGACGGCATTCATGGCGATAGTGCCGTGGTAGGCTGCTTTTTTGCCGGACATATTATAGCCCGCCACTCTTCCTCCGATATGGGCGTTGGGCCATATGGGAGTGACTCGCTGTTGACCGTATACTGGATCGTAAACCTGCGCGGCATCACCGCAGGCATAGATATCGGCATGGCTGGTCTGCATATAGTCATCGACGACGATGCCGCGCTCAACGGCCAATCCAGCATCTTTGGCCAGCTCTACGCGGGGAGCAACGCCGATGGCCATGATGACGATATCGCACGCTATCCGTTTGCCGCTATCGAGATAGACACCCTGAACCTTGTCATCCCCATATATTTCCGTTACCGCATGTTCGGTAATAACTTTAATATCCGACCCTGCGAGCGCCTCCTGAACGATCGATGCCGCCTTTGGATCGAGGATGGTGTTCAGCAGCCTGTCCTTCATTTCGACTATGGTGACTTTCAGGTTGCATTTATGCAAAGCCTCCGAGACGCTCAAACCGATAAGGCCGCCGCCGATAACTACGGCGTGCTTGCCGCTGCGGGCATATTTGCTCAGAGTTTTAGCGTCATCGAGCGTAAGAAAAGGGAATACGCCTTCTTTCTCTTTGCCCTTGATATTGGGGACGATCGGCCTTCCTCCGGTAGCAAGAAGGACTTTCTCCCAGTGAATATTGCCACCTGTTGAAAGTTGTGCCGTGTGCGTATCCGCGTGAAGATGCTCTACTTTGGCCGCTTTAATGAGCGTAATGTTATGTTTCTCGTAGAAATTTGCGGGGCGGAACAAAATCCCGTCCATATCCCTGTCACCGGTGAGGTATTTAGA
>CAZFIM010000008.1:0-54889 GCA_964519615.1 uncultured Dehalococcoidales bacterium | reverse complement strand
CACGATCCCGTATATCTCGCTTAAAGGAATACGGGTCAGACAGGAAACCGTGCTGAGCGCAGATAGAGGCAGGTAGCCTATAAGCCCCTGGGTTTGCTGCAGAATTTGAATGACAGCTCCTGCCTTCCCGGCGTTATCATGCGCGATCTTTTCTATCTGTAGTTGTATATCGGACGGTAATTCCTGGTTCGGCATTATTGGTGTAGATACGTGCATATATACCTCCTCTCAGTGAAAATATGAATCATAAGGAAAAATCCCTCCACCACCTCGTCTGTTTGCCATACGCTTATCGGGTAGGCCTTTGCTAATTATTGCCGTGATAACCAGAATCGAGAAAAAAATACTCAGATAACGGATGTTCACCTTCTATTTTATAAGGCTTCTCCCCGATTATCAATAGATTATAGTAAGTTTGCAACCTGTACAACAGTAATATTACCTATTTTGCCGTTTGTATATGTTATACTCATTCATTATTGTCATCCGTGGCAACCACACAAATAATTAAAAATACTTACGGCGCTATAGTATATAATAGTTTGCAAATTTAGCTGAGGATTAAATTGCGCATACTTGTTTTAGGTATCGGCAATCCCATTTTACGTGACGATGGTATAGGACCGCGTGTGATAGAGGAACTGAACGGCCGGATAACAAACCCGGATATTATCCTTGCGGAAACGAGTCTTGCAGGTATGAGCCTTGTTGAGATCCTGTCCGGCTATACTCATACAATCATTATCGATGCCATACAAACAGGCAGTCAGCCGGGGACGCTCTACAGGCTTACCCCCGATAGTTTTCAGCCCGGTGCTGCAGAGACTGTATCTCAACATAATATCGGCATTCTGGAGGCTCTTCAGTGCGGGTGCAACATGCGCTTGCCGATGCCGGAGCATGTGGTTTTTATCGCGGTAGAGGCGGATGATGTCTATACCTTCGGGGAAGGTTTGTCACCTCTTGTGGAAGAGGCTGTACCGTCTGCGGTAGCAGCCGTTCTGGATGAGCTTGAACTTATAGTGAATGTAACGGGGGAGTAGGCGGAATGCCGGCTGTCCGTTCCTGCTCTTCCGCAATTGATGTCAACTTGTTTTTTCCTGATATAATAGGATCTGCCGGTTCAATCACAGGTTAATCCAGGCTAAAGTCCTTTTCATGGAAGAGTCTGATGCATGCGGCCACGACCTCCGGGTCATAAAGGCTGCCGCTATTTCTGACGATCTCTTCCAGAGCCTTACCCAGACCGATGGACGGGCGGTACGGCCGGTGTGATGACATGGATTCCACTACATCGGCGACTGCCAGAATTCTTGCCTCCATAATAATTTCCTCTCCCTTGATACCTAGCGGGTATCCGGAACCGTTCATTCTCTCATGGTGCTGGTATATGGCCGTTGCTACAGGCCAGGGGAATTCTATGGTCTTAAGAATGTTATAGCCGACCTCAGGGTGCATTTTAACCAGGTTGTACTCTGCTTCGCTGAGCTTTTCTGCCTTGCTCAAAATCTCTGCCGGTACTTTAATCTTACCGATATCATGAACGATACCAGCCATGCGGATTCCGCTTATAAATTCCTGTGAGAATCCCATTTCCTGCGCTATGGCTGCTGCCAGTCTGGTTACACGGCGCTGATGACCGGCAGTATAAGGGTCTCTCATCTCAACTGTCATAGCCATTGCTTCGATAGCTGCATTCATGGAGCTTAACAGCTTCTCTGCATCCTGTTTTTGCTTCTCCTCCGCCTGTTTACGCTCGGTTATATCCCGAACAAAGACATAAAGTCTGCCGCCGCTTACCTTGAGGTAGTCGATACTGATCTCAACATGCACGATACCGCCGTCTTTACATCTATGGCAGGTTTCAAAGCGGTCTCTGCCGCTCTCTCTGGTACTCTCAATGCGTGCCAGAATCTCTTCAGTATTCATGACAGCCTCTACATCGGCAATACGCATAGTGAGCAATTCATTGCGGCTGTAACCGATGAGCTGGCAGTAGGCATCGTTCACATCCAGAAAATGCCCGTTCATATCCACGATCCAGAAACCGTCCGAAGTGGTCTGGATGATAGTACGATATTCCAGCTCACGTCTGTTGCGCTCGGATATATCATGCATCACGGCTAGCCAGCCAGCCTGCTGTCCCTGGTTATCTCGCATGGCCAGGGTATTCAATTCATAAAAATAATTTCTGCCGGATATCTCCCATGTTAGCTCTATGCTGGTCTCTGCACAGCATATTTTTTTTATTAACGGGAATACGTGTGAGAGCTGTTCTACCTCTTTTCCGATGATTCTTTTATCCGCTCCAAGGATAGCAAGTGCTGCCGGATTGGCATCCAGTAAACACCGCTGCATGTTGAAGACAAGGATGCCGTCTCCCATATTTTCAATAATGAACTTGCGTGCAAAAGGCATAGCCCCCAGTAATTGGAAACGCATAACACCCAGTACGATGGATAATCCGGAGAAGGCAAACATGACCGGAGTCAGGTCCTTGCGCGGCAGGGAGAAGAAATCGAATATAAAAATGACATTCCATATGAAGGGCAGGCATACGGCGATCAGCAGTGAGATCGCCTGTCCCATATAGAGAGGAGTGCCGGTGAAAAGCCGCCTCAGCAGCAAGATGGCGCCCCCCATAATGAATAAATAGCTGTAGGAAAGCGATATCCAGAAGAATATACCGTATGTCTTGACGGTGATTATGAAAGGTCCGGAAGAGCCGAGGTGCTCGCCGTACCACATGAGGTGGTGCAGTTCGTTGGTCCAGACGAGCGCCAGTAGAATTACCGGTATCAGGCAGAGCAGGGCAAGTTTCCAGCCGGTTATCAAGCGCCTGCCGCTGGAATAACGCAGAGCAAAGAGAAACCAGGCAAGCGGTACGGTCAGCGAGCCGATATAGCCGATTTTAGTACACAGCAACTGGTGTTCCAGTGTTGAGCAATGGGTCTCCAGGAGAAAGCCGAGAGTCCAGATAAATGTTGCGGTGGCGAGCGCAAACATGGCACCAGCGCCGGGAATGTCGCGGCGGCGTCTGGCGATTATCAGTACGCTCAGGGAGGCCATAAGCGAAAGCACCATGGCTACCTGATAGAAGATATAATACGGTTCGTATGCCATCCTTGGAGCATGAGTATACTACAGTTGGTTGAATTATGTCACCTTATGGCTGTGCCCGTAATGGCAATTTACTTATATCGTGCAGACAAAACGGGGGAAGGTGCAGGTGCAATTGATACATATGATGGTTGCGGACAGGAAAATAGAACAACAGGCCTCAGTGAACGAGGCCTGTTGCTGAGATTATTTTACATTGCAAAATGAATATTTCTCGTAAGCTAATCAACGGCCGGATTCATTACTCTGCCGATAAAGATAATGCTGCCTGTCTGCATATCACGGATGAAAAAGATGAACGGCCGGTCTATTGTCAATGTTACCGGTTGGGAAGGCGGGGCGGCTTTCAACCCCACTATTACCGCTGTTGCGGCCGCTGCTTCCGTGCCGGACTCATCCACAGCAACGAAGGCCTTATGAACCACATCCTGAATAAACAGGTCTTTCCTACCGTTCATGCCGGAGAAGTCAGCTTCCATATCAAATGCTATCCCCATACCCATGGTTTTTAATGCCTCCTTCAATCCGAAGCTGGAATCGTATTCGAATTTGGGCATTGTCAGGTTTACCTGCTTACTCTGCATGCTTGAGGTTATGGCCGCAACGGATTGCGCTGCCATCTTTCCCTCAAATGCTTTAAACTGAACGGCTTCAGGAAGCAGGATGACCATGGAGAGCTCATTTCCATCGTATGGCAGCTCTACGGCCTGGTAGTCTTCGCCTTCTGCATAGCGGAATGACTCCGTTTGATGCATCATCGGTACTGTTTTTTCGCTGCCGTCAACAAGGTGGAAAGGACCGTCTGAAGTTGCCTCTGCGGTAAACGGATGCAGCCAAGCCGCATTGAAGTAGATGGCGTTGGTCAGGACCAGCCTGGTAAGATTATTGATAACTCCCTGAGGTATCAGGTCCTTGATCTTTCCCTCTGTTTGATCGCTTACCCAGTTATTGATGGTCAATCTGGACTGTTCGGTCTCTTTTACAAAGTCCACAATACGCAGCCCTGCCCCGTAGTTTTGCGCCAGTATATCGAGGAATTGAGCCTGAAAATCATAGTCCTTCTGTCCCCAGATGGCGTTAACGATATTGAGACGGAATCCCTTATCATCCTTGCCCGCTGCTCCCTTTCCGCGCTGTGCCAGCTGAAGATCGAGGCTATTGAAGGCAGGATGCAGACTCTCCTGCGGCAGGCTGAAATGGAGTGCTGCAGCCATAGCTTTTTCAGTATCACCGCGTGCGCCGGCATAGGTCATAGCCAGCGCTTCCGATATGCTGTAAGGTGAATAAAAGAGGTTTGAATCCTGCGCTTTAAGCACCTGATAAAGGCTGAAGGCAAAGGCATTGCTTCCTTCAACCAGTTCAGACAGGTCCGCCTCACTTACCACCGGTGCAGTATCCCTTGGTTTGTCTGATTTAAGCTCCTGTGCTGATACCGGATGACCGCAGCCCGCTGTACCCGGCAGAATAACCGCTATCAGTAGTAGAATCGTTACAATATTTCTCATCGCACTCTCCTTTATTAAGTGATGAGTATCTGCTCACACCAATATTATAGCGGCTTGCGCGCCGTTTGGTTCATTTCATATTAAAGGTTTATGTGAGTATCAGGCTGCATGGCATGATAAACAACAGGCATGATTCTAAGCAATATACTGATCGGATGTTTGTTTCTTGTTTTCATCACAAGGCTGCATAAAAGTGGTACACTATTGCAGGAATAAATAACTTACGCCGAAAGAGCGGAAAAAATGAGCAAGAAAATGTATCCAGCGGTGTTAATTATAACGCTGATCGCCCTCATGTGCGGTGCCTGTAAGTCAGCTCCTGCGGAGCCGCTTGACGAAGATACTATACGGGCTTATGCCGATCCTGTAACCGAGGCCACACTTCAAGGGATGAGTGAGAAAAGCCTTGAAAAATATACTGAGCACGGCAACGCTCAATTTAAGGCTGCTGTGACTCAGAGAGTGTTCGATCAGGTCGCCTCAAAAATGGCAGAGCAACTCGGCACTTACGTATCCAGTGAATTTCTCAGCATTGAACAGGTAAAAGGCTATACCGTTGTTCATTACCGTGCACACTATACCGGTGGGGAAACAGGTGTAAGAATGGTCTTCGATAACGATCATATGCTCGCAGGACACTATTTTGAATAGGAGCAGAAAAACTTATCATCCTTATTATATTACCGTTTTTAAAAGGCAGTGGTCAGGTAGCAGATGACGGCCTTTTTTCTCTCGGCTTTCTCTTTCCCGGGACTCAGCGGGGTACTTGTACTTCTGGCTGTCGCCATAGGCCTCGTCTTCGGGGCCGTCTGGCTTGCACCATATTGGACGCCGATATTTAAACGCGGCAGCCTCTGGCTTGTGGCTCTAGCCAGCGCTATCCTCACCTGGGCGTCCATTTCTTATGTGCAGATTCTCCTTCAAGGCCTGACCGGAGCGGCTTTGCTTGCCTTCTGGGACCAGACAACGCTTACGGCCTGGCTGCTGCTGGCAGGCATACCTCAGATTCTGCTTTCCGGGCTTGTTCAGGAAGCGGCAAAGCTGGTGCCTGTCATTATCTACCGCACGCGCACAAAGTTGAGGTTCACTCCGCGTTGCGGGCTTATGGTCGGGGCGGTGTCCGGTGTGGGGTTCGGCGTTTTTGAAGCTATCTGGGTACATAACACGCTCTTTGCCGGCGGATGGAACTGGAGCGCCGTCGAGATGAACGGCTTCTCCGCTCTGCTGGGCTTCGTAGAACGCTTTTTTGCGGTGGGGATGCACACGGGTGTATGTGCATTGGCCGGTTATGGGCTTGCGCGCGGGCTCGGCTGGCAGTTCTACCTTATTGCCTCCTTTTTACATGCGCTTACTAACTATTCAATAGTACTGCTGCAGAAGGGGCTGTTTACGCCGGTAGATATGGAGATATACGTTGCCGTACTGGCATTGGCAGCGACTACGGCAGCCCTGTGGCTGCGTTGGAGGGGAGGAGCGGATGTGCCCGTAGAGGAGTCCCTGGGCTCTGCGGGACCGGCTGCTTGCTAACGTTTGTACAGGTATGTCAGATTTAGCGTAAAGTTAAGACCGTTAATCTGAGCAGATTTACTTTTCACACAGATAGAAGTGGAACCCATAGAAGAACAGCTTTTTCATATCCAGTATGGACAGGCCCGCCTTTTCAATCTCTGATTCAAAATCATCCCATCTGAACCTGTACAGCGGTTCCTCGACAAGCAGCACGCCGCCGGCTTTCAACACCCTCGATATCTCCAGAAGCGCCGTCTTCCACTCCGGAATATGGTGAAGCACGCCGAAGATAAAAACGGCATCAAATATTCCGTCAGGGTATTCTATGTGCGTGAGATCGCCGACCTTGAATTCCACATTCAGCCGGCGCTTTTTTGCTAGCCGTATCTGTTCAGGCATAAAGTCGAAGGCTTCAAGAGATGAAGGCCGATATTCTTTTAAAAGCAGCTCGGTGCTGTAGCCGGAACCGCAGCCGCCGTCCAGAATGGCCTTCCCCGCAAGATTTATGCCTTTTCTTTGCATTTGGTTCTTAAATATTTTTAACTCGATATGTTTCTGAATCCAGCGGCGCACGGGGTTATTCATGGCTAGAAATTCAAAGGATCCAAGCCGCATATCGTCTATTTCAGCAGGAGCTTTTGATTCAACGCGGTTATTCATCATATTTATACTCCATTATTATACATTAAGAGGATATACTATAAATATGAGCTACAACTCATATTTATAGTATATTGTACGGGGCCGCTGCTGTCAAGTAAATATGAGCGAAAGCTCATACTATTTGACAGATACCCCGAACAGGTGGTAAAAAGCATTTGAAAAGGAATAGTAATGGCCAAAGAAGTACGAATACCGCGCCAAAAAAGAAGTATAAAGACCAAAGAACAGATTATTACAACTGCCTTGAGGATTTTTTCTCAGAAGGGTTTTTATACTACCAGTTCCAATGAAATAGCCGCGGAGGCAGAAGTTGCCGTAGGTACTTTTTATGCGTATTTCAAAGACAAGAAGCATCTCTTCATGCAGGTAATGGACTACTATAATGGGCTGGTCACTGGCGCGATAGCATCAGACACGGTATTTAGGGGGAAAAATCTCGATGAATCGTTGTACGAGCTGATAGACAGCATTCTTCGGGCTCATAAGATACATCCCGAATTTCATCAGGAAATCATGTCTCTGTCTTTATCCGATAAAGATATCAGAAGGCAGCTGGATGTACAGAAAAGAAAAGAAATTGATCATACGATGAACTTTATCAAATCAGGGTTAAAGGAATTTGATGCCAGTATAGCGATCAAGGATATAGAGTCGGCCTCGTTCGTTATTCATAATACCATTGAAAAGACTGTTCATGAAATAATATACGCCGATACCATTATACCGGAAGAGCGCATTCTAAAGGAGCTGGTGCAGATGATACTTAAATATCTGTTGTGCGAGCTCCCTCCGCAGCCTTCAGAGGAACCTGCTGAAATAAAAGGCTGGCTTTAGGCCGGTCTGCTGTCAGGCTGAATTAATAATTAAGTGCGCGCTCTCTATAATAAACAGACGGAAAATAATATGTTTTATCAAGTGGTATTCCTTAAGGAGCGATTGTGAATACACAAAACGTCAGTTTTTTGCCATTGCCTGCTGCCGCATGTCCTGAGGCATCTTCTCGATTGCGTATCTGAGTGCGGTCCTGGGCATGGTAGCTTTATGCTGCATTACATAATGAAAGACTTCTTGCTGGTGGCTTTGGCTTGCCGCTTTCAGCATCCAGCCGTAGCCCTTCTGCACCAGGTCGTCTGCATCGTGCAGTAGTATATCCGCTATCTCAAAGATATGCTCTAAAAACATGCCCTTTTTGGCGGGGATGATGAGGGTGACCGCAGCGGCACGCTTAAGCCAGCGATTGTCCTGCTTTGCCCACCGCTTAAGAGCGGCTATGTACTGCGGGTACATCTCAATAAAAGTGCCGATGGTGTGGTTGCATAGAGTATCGCATTTGGCCCAGTTATTGACGTAGTGTATTACCCAGTTCTCAAAAACCGCAAAATCGCCGGGCTCATAGTTATCGCGCAGCTTATACGCCCATTCACAGGCAAGAGCCGCTTCTTCCATATAGTCCGATTTAAGCAGCTGCTCGCAGAGAGAGAATATCTCCTGCTTGCTGAGGTCTTTAATTAGCGCAAAGTGAGTACGGGCGATCTTTATGACCTCTGGCGTTTTCACTCCGTAGCAGGTGAGCGGCTCTTTGAAAAAAGATTGTGTCGTTTCCCGGGTCTTTTCATCCGCCTCGCGAACCAGTTCCTCTCTTATAACACTGATCACATCCGTTTTCATGTATAGATTATAGCTTATGCATTACGTAATAGCATTATATGCGCATATGGGATAACGCACCCTTGACAGCGAAAGTGACAGGAAAAACAGGGTACTTGCATATGGCAGGTGGTGATTATATCATTAATCATGTCCACTTAAATTTTAATTAGCGCGCGGAGGACTGATTATGACAATAAAAGAACGCACTAACATGAAGGAATGCATATTATTCTTAAGCTATCATCTGTTGAATCACCAACCTTTTCGCGAGGAGTTAGTGAAGCTGAGCATTGATTTTCCGCATATGAAACGCTATCCCTGGGAATGGCTGGCCAGCCCTGCGGTAGAAAAACTGCGCAAACATGATTACCTGGAGTATGAAAAGATCAAGGAATATCAGGCGCAGCTGGAGGCGCTTGCCTTAAGCTACAATTTGAAGGAGGAGTGGGCGCTGGAGCTGCTTCACAAAGGCGTGTGCAATCCAGCCCCGGCAGCAATGGCGCCGCTGGAGCCGCAGCACGGGAGGACGAAAAAGTATACTATTAACTGGAGCGATGCGGATTTGCGCAGTAAGAAGCAGATACGTGAGGATATAATCAAGCAGTTCGAGCAGCAGTGGGCCGAGCACAGACAGAGGGCAAAATCCGTGGGGGTTCATAAGCTGCGCAGCAAGAATAAAACAAAGGACCGCATGAGGTGGGTCTTCAAGAGAGTCTGCCTGGGACAAAGCTGGGATGAGCTGGCGGCGGCGGAGAAACAGAGCATAGACACCGTCAGCAAGGAAGTAGAAAAGCTGGCTGGTCTGCTGGGTATGCGCATACCGGGTATGATAGAGAAGGTCTGAATCGGCGGAACTTATAGGATTGCTCCATTGAAACTCTTTATCGGAGCAATCCCTTGTCTTCTTTGCCGCATGAGCATACGCTGTAATCAATTCTGGAGGCATAGTATACACGGAGAATTGAGCGACCATGCTGAAGATCAAGAGAATCTACGAGGGGAAAAAGGAATCCGAGGGGGAAACGCATTCTGCTTGACAGATTATGGCCGCGTGGATTAACTAAAGAGGCGGCAGGTATCGACCAGTGGATTAAAGATTTGTCACCCAGCGACGAACTGCGTAAATGGTTTGGCCATGACACTGCTAAATGGCAGGAATTCAAACGCAGATATATTGAAGAACTGTCTGATCCGGAGAAGAGAGTTCTCCTGCAGCGTATCGCGGAAACGGCGAGTAAGTCGGATGTTACCATTGTGTATGGTGCCCGGGATACCGAACACAACAATGCCGTAGTATTGAAAGAGGTCATCGATAATTTGATGGCGGGGAGATAGTTTGAAGAATAGTACCGCCGAATCAGCGTTGGAGCCGGGTCAGAAACGGTTAACGTGATGGAGTTGGATCTCCCATTCTGCCATTTCTCTTTGCCGTATGCTTTTGGAACTTAGCATATCGGCGTGCTCATCACGTAGAGCTCTGGATTAAAGTGTACCGGACCGGTGCTATGTGTTACCGCTCTTTATCTAGCTTCGTGCGCAGGTCCACTATCATTTCAGGGACATCTATCTTCATGGGGCAGCGTGCCTTGCAGCGGCCGCAGGTAAGACAGGTGTATGCCATCGCCGCACCCTTCTCTTTTTTATCCGATATCGTCGTAGCCCATACAGCACCGGTGCCGGCAAAATACTTATCGCCGAAATGGCCGGCAGTGATGCCGAATACGGGACACTCATAGAGACAGCCGCCGCATCTCAGACAGTAGAGCGCCTGTTTGAGGACAGGGTCTTTGGCCAGTTCAGACCTTCCCCCGTCAAGAAAAATAACGTGCAGCTCAGCGGGGCCGTGTGCACCGTAGGTGATAACCTTTTCTATATCGCCTGTTTTGCTGGGGCCGGAAATAAGGCTGACATATGAGGGGACCGTATAATTGGCATAGCGCCACGTTACCTCAGCCACCTTATATGCATCGCTCAGCGAAGGGACGAGCTTTTCCATGCCGATAAGCGCAATATGCACCGGCGGCGCGCCCGTTGCCAGCCTGATATTGCCTTCATTTTCGATAAGGAACATGGTGCCGGTATCGGCGGCAAATACGTTGGCGCCGCTCATACCGATATCAGCTTTAAAATACTTCTCCCTGAGCAGAGACCTGGCGGTAGCCACCAGCGCCGGGATGTCATCCGGCGCTAAATCCTTGCCCGTGATTTTAGAGAAAAGTCTGGCCACCTCTTCCTTGGGCACATGTACGGCAGGCGCCAGAATATGCATGGGTTTGCTGCCGAGCTGCTGGATAATGAATTCACCCAGGTCTGTTTCATATACCTCGTTGCCCTGATGCTCGAGATACTCGCGCAGGCCGATTTCCTCACTGGTCATGCTCTTTGCTTTTACAATTAACTTACCTTTGCCTGTAAGGTCGCCGATAATTTTTCTGGCGTCATCAGCGGTCTGGGCTATGTACGCCTTCCCTTTATTGGCCTCTACTGATTCGCATGCCTGCTGGGCAAGCTTGCGCATATTTGAAATTGAGTGCTCCTTTATCTGGCGCACCTCCTCTGCCAGCTTGACGGTATGCGGGAATTTGCTGAGAGCTTCATCGATATTGTTGCGGAAGCTTTTGACTGCCCTCGATAACGCCGCTGCGATTTTTTCATCGTGTGCGGCATCCATGATTTCCTTTTTGTACTCTGAGAATTCGGACATGCTACAACCCCATCGCCATGGCCACTATCTGTACGATATCCATGACCTTAACATTCTTTACTTTCAATTGTTTCAGACCGTGCCGGATCTGCAGTATGCAGCCGGGGCAGTTGGTGACGATAACCTCTGCTCCGGTATCCGCCAATTCAGAAGCGCGGTTACAGGCTATCTTCTCGCTCAGTTCAGGGAAAACCGCCTCAAAACCGCCCCCTCCCCCGCAGCAGGTGGAGAATTCGCCGTGCGTTCTGGCCGGTTCTATCAGATCGATGCCTCTGATTGCCCGCAATATTTGCCGCGGTTCAGCGGTTATCTTCAGGAAGCGGGACAATTGACAGGGATCATGATAGGTTACTTTCATCTGTGCGGGCAATTCCAGCTTCATCTCTTGGATTCTCTCCGCCAGCGCTTCCAGAATATGCACTACTTTGATATCAAAACCATCTATGTATTTGGGGAAGAGATTCCTCAGCGTATGTGTGCAGGAAGGCACGATGCTGATGATATTCTTTACACCGCAGCTTTTGAATGCCTCATATGCGGCCTGCGCTTTTTCAATAAAGATATCTTCCCTGCCCGAATAGTAGAGAATGCCGCTGCAGCAGGGTTCTTTTTCTGCCATGTAGGCAATATCATAGCCTGCCTGCTGAAGTATTTTAACCGCCTGTACCAGTGTCCGGCTGTCGGAAGAGCGGTCGCTGCCTCCGATTTTGCCTGCCATTTTCACCGGATCGACGGGCAGCCAGGTCATGCTGTTTGCCAGCTTTGCAGGGAAATCTACTCCAACGGGGCTTTTATCCATATTCCTGATGATGGACATCAGGCTTTCCAGCCCTGAAGAATACTGATAGCCGCAGCCGGCAAAGAAAATGGTGTTATAGTTATCGGAGAATGAAAGTCCGGAAGCCCATGATGCCCTCTCACGGGGCGATGACCCCATGATGTTATCTTTCCGTGCCACATTATTGGTCAGGTAGCGCAGCCCGGGGGGCATATATTTACCGGTTTGTTTTCTCATTTTTCTGTCTGGTTAAAAATACGCTCTTACTATTGCAGGGATACGGATGATTTCCGGTCTTTTATGTGGAACTGCGTAAAATCAGGCCGGTTTGTGATTGGTGTGCTGCTGGATTAGCTCTACAACGTCTGCGGGGTATTTGGCTACTTTCACGCCCACTTCCTGCAGTATTTCTACCTTGCTCTGTACGGTCCCTCTGCCGTCACCTTGCATAATGGCGCCGGCATGCCCCATCTTCTTGCCTTCGGGCGTATTCAGCCCGGCGATATAGGCAATGACGGGTTTGGTCATCCAGCGGTCTATGTATTCGGCAGCCTTCTCTTCCTGCCTGCCTCCTACTTCGCCTACAATCAAGACCTGTTCTGTTTGGGGGTCTTTTTCAAAAAGGCGGAGAATCTCCGCCAGATTAGTAAACACGATGGGGTCCGCCCCTATGCCCACTACGGTGCTCTGTCCGAGCCCGACCCGTGCCATATTGATGCTGACCTCATAGGATAGGGTACCGCTCCTGGAGATAACGCCGATATTCCCCGGTTGGAACATATTATTGGGCATAATGCCCATTTTGGCCTGCCCTACGGTGATTATGCCGGGTGTGGTGGGGCCTATTATCTGAACATCGTGGGAGCCGGCGTACTCGCGTATCTCTATAACGTCATGTACGGGGATATGCTCGGTTACTACTACAATTAAATCTATGCCTGCATCGATATTCTGGATGGCAGCGTCTTTAACCGCAGGCGGCGGAACGAAAAATACGGAAGCCTCAACCCCGTGCTTTTCTACGGCTTCCTGCATGGTGTTATACACAGGTATGCCTTCAACTGTTTCCCCGCCTTTGCCGGGGGTAACTCCGGCGACGATGTTAGTGCCGTACTGCAGCATCCATTTTGTCTGGACGCGGCCTATTTTACCGGTCATACCCTGAACCGCCACCCTGGTATTTTTGTTCAGCAGTATGCTCATTGACCGCCCTCAAGAATAGTATAGAGTTCATCAACGGCGGATTCGGTAGATACGCCGCCGGCAACACAGACGCCGTGGTTGCTGAATATCTCCCACGTCTCTTCCTGATGATTGCCCAGCGCTTTGGCGACAACGGGTATGCGGATATCGTGCTCTTTAAGGTAGCGGACCACACCCTTTGCTCCTTCGTGTATCGGGTTGATCCCTCCGTACACGTTGATAAAGAGGGCTCTGATATGCGGTTTCTGCAAGACAAGGTCTGTTACCTTGTACAGGAGGTCCTCGGTGATAGCTCCTCCTGTTTCCAGAAAATTGGCTGCTCTCATTTTGCGGTTGATAATATCCATACTCGCCATGCCCAGCCCCGCGCCGCTGGCAATGATGGCAATATCGCCGTCAAGCTCAACGTAAGTGACGCCTATTTCACGCCCTTTCCGTTCCAGCGGATTGAAAATGCGGTCGGCCTGATTTTTCTTGAACTCGGGGTGACGGTAGAGACTGGAATCATCTATTTCCACCTTGGCATCGAGCGCAAGATAGTCGCCCGAGGAGGTTTTTCCCAGCGGGTTTATTTCCGCAAGCAGGGCATCGTTTTTGTGGAAAACCTGATAAAGGGAAAACAATACATTTGAAATTTGAGTAAAATCACTGCCGCGCAATCCTACGGACCTGCACATCCTTCTGGCATCGGCCAGACTTAATCCCTGTGAAATGGAAACCGGCCTTGATACAAGTGTTTCAGGCCGTTCGCGGGCAAGCCGGTTAATGGCTACTCCTCCCTCGGGGCTCAGTATAGCCACCGGCGTTCCGGTATAGGTATCGATAGTAATGCCCAGATAGACTTCCCTTTCAATCTCCGCTTTCGGCACAAGCATCAGTTGCTTTACCGGCATGCCTCCGATATGAAGGCCGAACAGCTTGTTGGCAATAGTCGAGACCTCAGACGCGGAATTAGCGGTTTTTACACCGCCGGCCAGATATCTTCCGCCGCTCAATACCTGCACCTTCATCACCACGGGGAAACCTATGCTTTCAGCCAGTTCCACGGCCTCGCGAGGATTCGATGCCAGGGAGAAGTCCATACAGGGGATATCTTCCTTGCGAAAAAGTTCGATGCCCTCGTATTCGTAGAGTTTCATGACAGATTAGATTACTCTATTAACGAGTTGTTAGTCAAGCTGGACACTCTGCTTAATATAGCTGCTGTCCCCTACGGGAAAAACAGGCGGCATGCGCTTGAATTGTATAGCATTCGAACCGTGTTAAAACAAGTTAACCGGGCTCATATGAGATGCTCCGGCGGGTGGGAAAAAATCTATTCTGGGGCGTATAGCCTGGATACATCCGCTGAGATTATTATCTCCAGATTGCGCGTGATTTTCTGCCTGTCCCAGTCCCACCATCTTATCTGCAGGAGCTTGCTGATTGTCTCTGCGGGAAATCTCTGTCTGATGAGCTTTGCCGGGTTTCCTCCGACGACGGTATAGGGAGCAACATCGGCGGCAACAACCGAGCGTGCTGCGATAACAGCCCCGTCCCCGATTTTCACCCCGGGCATAATGAGCGAGTCATACCCTATCCAGACGTCGTTGCCTACGACGGTATCGCCTCTATAAGGCAGCTCTTCTTTTGTGGGAGTTATCCGTTCCCATCCGCTGCCGAAGATGCTGAAAGGGTAGGTGGATATACCGCTCAGTTTGTGATTGGCGCCGTTCATAATGAATTTAACGTCTTTGGCTATTGCGCAGAACTTGCCGATAATAAGTCTGTCTTGCATGAAAGGATAGAGATACAAGACATTGCGTTTAAAATCTTCTGAGCCTTCAGGATCGTCATAGTACGTATAATCCCCGATGCTGATCTGCGGATTTGAAACCGTATTTTTTATATAACAAACCTGTGGAAATCCTTTCATGGGGTGCTTGTCCGATGGAGATGGTCCATGCATATACGCTTAATCCTCACTGTGCAAATAATAGTCAGGCGGAGCCGCCGGCCGGCTGCGTTACTATTGTAGTACAAATGTAGTACAAACGAGGTTAATGGTCATATCTGAGGGGATGTAGAAGCCCTCTCATCTAAGACGAAAGCAACGTAGTATTATCCGGCCTTTCTCTCCAGATAGATATTCCCCAGATATACATCATTTGCAGTTTCTACCTGGAAGCTTTGAGCAGCATATCCTTCATGCTCAATCATGACTTCATAATTACCGGCCGGGTCCAGGTCCTCAAAATCGAAATCGCCGTAGTTATTGGTTGCAGCCTCCTTATAACTCCCCCCGCCGGAGAGGGTAACGGCGGCATTCTCGGCGCATTCGTTGATATCCGCAAAGAGCACAGTGCCGGCAATGAACCTTTTGGGGAGCCCGATGTAAAGCACGGATGGTTTCAAACCAAGTTGCGGCTCAAGCAGTTCCACCTGCTTGACGCGTTCTTGCGCTGTTTGCTGCAAGTCGTCATATTCGCCGTAGACAAGGGCATCGGTAGGGCATGCTTCCACACAGCGAGGCTCTTTCCAGCCGTCATCCAGCAGGTGAGCGCAGAAAGTGCATTTTTGCGCTATCTGCAGCTCTTCATTCCAGAATATGGCTCCGTAGGGACAGGAGCCGACAATTTGCTTTTGCCCCCGGCTTTTCTGCGGGTCTATGACCACGATGCCGTCAGTGCGCCTGTAGACTGCGCCGTCCTTTGCCGCTTCGATGCAGGCGGCGTTTTGGCAATGCTGACAAAGCAGGGGAATATAGGCCACTTTCACTTTAGGATAAACGCCCCTCTCACGGTTCTCAACCTTCATCCAGAATTGTCCCGTATCGGGCTGCGGGCGGGCTACGGGCGACCAGTCATTATCGACGTGCTCGTCTTTACATGCTATCTGACAGTTGTAGCAGCCGTTGCAGCGGGTGATATCGATTAACATGGTCTTCATCTATTTATCCTCCCATTTCTCTATCTGGGCAAGGAAGCCGTTGACCGCCATGCCGTGGGCATTTTTCGATACCGTTCTTATCGGGCTGATACAGTTTATCGGCAGTCCCAGAAATGACGTCTCTTTGCTGCCTATCTTTTCCGGTGCGTACCCTGAGCCGTTGACCGCTTTCACCACGCCGGGCATCATGCGTTCGGTGAGGTAGGCGGCGTATACTACCGAGCCGCGCTCATTGAAAATGCGCACCAGGTCACCGTCTGCTATGCCGCGGTCGGCGGCATCTTTCGGGTTTATCCAGACCGGCTCATAGAACCTGCCGTATTTGCGTACCTTGGCTGTCGGTATTTCCCACAGCCAGGATACCGTCTCGTGCTCGCTGTGGAAGCGGTAGCGCGGGTGGGGCGATTCCACCAACAGCGGGTAGTGTACCGCTCGCCCGCTGGTTATGCTCTCCTGATGTGTAGGCCCTTCAGCAATGTATCTGGCTGAAGGCGGCCTTTCCTCATCGTCCGGGAACTTCGAGGCCAGCCTCTGAGAATAAAACTCTATCTTTCCTGTAGGGGTTTCCAGCCCGCCGGGGGACTCGTAGTAGTTTCTGAGGCCGGGATAGCGCTTCCAGTCATCGGGGAATTTGAACACGTAGTAGCCCTTCTCTTTAAAATCTTCGTAGCTGATGTAGTATGCTGCGGACGTGGCTTCAAATATCCTGCGTATCCAGTCATCCAGAGAATTTCCCTCTGTAAATTCCTGCTCCACGCCGAGCCTGCGCGCCATCTCCACTGCAATATCATAATCGCTCCTCGATTGGCCCAGCGGCTCGATAGCCTTTTTCATATAGTATATGCCCCACACGTTGACATCGCTGCCTCTGCCTGAGGGGAAAGGCATGGTCTCAGGATTAACAAAGCTGAAGAGCCCGGGATAGCTGATATCGTCCCGCTCCAGCACGGTATTGACGGGAAGAACAATATCGGCAAATAAGGCGTCGTTCTCCATAAAGATGCCCTGAGCGACGAAAGTCTCTATTTTTGGGCTGCGGAACGCTTCAGCCCATTTATTGGTGTTGTTCCAGTTAGTGATATTGGAGACGGTATCCTCCCAGATCATCCGTACCTCGGAATGGCCGGGCAGAGGGTAGGTATATTGTACAAACTGCTGCTCGGTAGCCTGCCCTATCTGGCCGCCGTACCAGCTTACGGGGGGATTGAGGATGGCATCCGGGATGAGCGGCTGATGTATCAACTGCTTGCACTGCGGTTCGAGGGTCATGTTTGCTACAGTATTGAAAGGACAGAATTCACCGATGCCGCGCGGGGGCGCTTTTTTACTATGGTCGAAAGGGGCAACGCTGGCCAGAGGATTGATATTCACTCCCGGTTTACCCAGTCCCTGCATTGTCTGCAGATAGGCCATCATGCGGGCCCATTCCGTGGCGTACGGCGTTCTGCAGGCTCCACCGTAGCGTATGGCCAGGTTGGTCCTCTTTTTAGCCCACTCCCGTGCAAGCGCCCTGATTACCGGCGCCTCGACACCGCAAATAGGCTCCGCCCATTCAGGCGTTTTTGCTATGCCATCGTCCTGCCCCAGCACGTATTCTTTCCATCTGTCAAAACCGACGGCGTGAGAATACACATAATCCTTTTCATACGTGCCCTCATTGAGCCATACATTGGCTATTGCCGCCGCCAGCGCCGCATCCGTACCGGGCCTGACGGGGATCCACTTATCTGCTTTCACACCAGCAGTGTAGTTGAGGTCCGGAGAAATGAATATCATCTTTTTGCCCAGTTGCTTAAGCCAGAGCAGCCACTGGGCTTTATCCTGACCGCCGATCAACCCTGACTGCTCCAGATCGTATGCCCAGAAGATGGAGAGCTCGGAGTTCTGCATGGTATCTTCCAAAAGGTCCAGTAAGTTGGGAATGCCGTTTGCGGCGGCGAATCCCCAAACGTGCTCGGCACCCCAATACCACCCCTCCCAACTATCCGGATTGCGTATCATGCGGGTGAATCCGCCCCAGAAATCAAAAACCCGGCGCATCACGCCATGACTGTTCATTATACCGCCGGCGCCGTGTCCGCTGCCTATGCTGAGGACGGCGCTGTTGCCGGACTCTGCCTTTATCCTTTTAAGCTCAGCGGCAGCCATATCGAGAGCCTCATCCCACCCGATACGCACGAAACCGGTATTGCCCCGGCCGGATGTGGACCCCTTGCCGCCCGGTTTGTAGTCCCTGCGCATCATGGGATAGTACACCCTCTGCGGATTATAGAGCCTGCGCCTGAAGCTCATATCCCACGGGGCAGGGTTGCTTCTTTTCTGTGGAGTGAATACCTGTTTGCCCACCCTGATGCTCCAGGGTTTGGCTTCATCCTCCTTGAAAACCAGAGGCCTTATTCTGATAACTTTCCCGTCTTTTACATGAACCTTGACCGGCACACCTCCGGCAAAATCACCGATAAGTGAGACAGTAATTTTCTCGTCACAGGTGGCCATGGCTCCTCCTTGTCAATCTATAGTTGCCGTTGTATTCAGGTAACGCTTTCATATGCTGTTCTGTGTATCAGCCTGATCGAGGCCGGCTGCCGGCAGGGTAACCATATATACAGTAAAAGCGGCACGGTCCGCCGCTTGCTATTTTTGCTTAATTATATATGCCCAGAGAATATATTTACAGAGGTTGGCAGGACGGAAAATACTATTTATCCTCAAAGTTGTCGTTTCTGCGATTAACTATATTAACGTTTGCAGAGTTCGCCGTTAGTGTACTACTTCCGCCGGATGCGCGACATCACTTAGCTTTCAGATATATTGTCGCCTGCATATGGCTTATTTACATCTGCACAAAGTATAATAATTCCTATGCCTGGTATAGACATCATCATTATTGCTGCAATCGTGCTTGCTGCGATGGCGTTTTTTGTCTGGAATAAGGTCCGTATCGATGTTATTGCCATCTGTTTACTTGTTGTTTTATTCCTTCTAAAACTCATAACTCCTGACCAGGTCGTCTATGGATTCACCAGTCAGGCTACGATTACTATTGCGGCTATGTTCGTTATCAGCGCCGGGTTAGTGCGTACCGGGCTGGTGCAATGGGCTGCCCGTCAACTTGACCGTTTGGCAGGGAAAGCAGAGTTTCGCCTGTTGCTCGTTCTTGCGCTTGCAGCGGCCGGATTGTCAGCTTTTATTATAAACACTGCCATCGTTGCCATCTTTATACCGGTGTCTATGGTGCTGGCACGCAGCCGCAAGATTGCGCCGTCCCGTGTACTCATACCGCTCTCTTATGCCAGTCAGTTTGGGGGAGTCTGTACCCTTATCGGCACCTCCACCAACCTGATAGTTAACTCCATTGCCGTGAAAGAAGGGCTTGAGCCTTTCGCTTTTTTCGAGTTTCTACCTCTCGGGTTGATAATGGTCGGTGCCGGCCTGGTTTATCTTGCGGTTGCCGGCCGGTTTCTTCTGCCTGTTCGTAAAAGTGAAGAGGAACAGGTCGACAGGCTTCGTCTGGCAGACTACCTTGCTGAGGCAGAGGTTACAGAAAAATCCTCTCTTTTGGGCCTTACATGGGACAAAGGCAAACTGGAGGCTGAAACAAACGTAGAATTGACTAACTTGTTCCGTAAGAACAAAGCGGCCTCCCGCCCTACCCGAACCGTGATTAAGCCTGGCGATCGCCTGCTGTTACATGGTCATGTAGACAATATCCTGCGTATGGAATCCCAATACGGCCTGAAGATGCTTAAAGATTTACAGGTAAAGGATGAGGAGCTGCGTTCCAGCAATATGAAATTGAGCGAGGTTCTGGTGCCGCCCGGCTCCAACCTTATAGGCCGCTCGCTAAAGTAGACATATCTTTTTCACCGCCACCGGTTAAATATACTGGCAATACAGCGCCGCAATCAAACTCTTCGTGACAGCCTGGCAAATGTAAAGTTGAGTGAAAACGATACGCTTCTTCTTCTCGGCCATGAAGATGATTTTATCCATATTATGAACTCTCCTAATGTAATTGTTACCAATGAACTCACTGAACTTTATATTCGTAAGGATCGTGCCATTGCAGCCCTCATTGCGCTGCTCCTGGTAGTGGTCCTGAGCACCTTCAATATTTTGCCCATTATGCTTGCTGCGATTGTTGGAGCGCTGCTCATGGTACTTAGCGGATGTCTCTCCATCGAAGAAGCATATGAGGCGATTGACTGGAAAATCATCTTTTTACTGGGCGGTATACTGCCTTTGGGTCTGGCTATCGAACGGAGTGGCGCTGCTGCTTTGCTGGCAACGCAGCTTATCTCGCCGATGGCTGAAAATTCTCCGCTAATACTCCTGACAGTAATATATGTCGGTACCGCTATTTTTACCGAGGTTATGTCTAACAACGCTGCGGCCGTCATTCTGGCGCCAATAGCGTTAGCAGCTGCCGGTTCGATAGGGGTCGATCCCCGCCCCTTCCTGGTGGCCATTACCTTTGCCGCTTCTACCAGCTTTACCACCCCTATCGGTTATCAAACCAACACCATGATTTATTCCCCCGGCGGCTACAGGTTTATAGACTTCTTAAAAATAGGGTTGCCGTTAAACGTCATTTTCGCTCTGCTGGCTATTATATTCATTCCGGTTATCTGGCTTTTTTAACGCCGGACAGGTTAAATCATCGGCACACTTCTTTTAAGAAAGGGTCTTTCGCTTTGACAGCGTATGTAGTGTATAGATTACGTGCGCCCGTATGCGAGTCTAAGAAAAAGGGCCGGAGCTTAAGGATACGGAGGGCCGGCTTTGCTGAACCTGCCGTCAGCAGACGGAATGGTATCTACAAACTAAAGAAATTTGCGTCTGACGGCTGTTGAGACAGCGCTGATCACTGTTGCCGTCCGGATTATCAGGCGCGGCCCGGGGTGACTGATAAAAGGCTTTTAACGTTCCATTCAAATAGTATCATGTTGTTTATCACTAGTATCTGTGTTTTGGGCTGATATACCGGTTCCACCCGGAACTTGGTTAGCGAATTCTTTTGATGTCAGTGCATAACATTCATTGTCATATATATTTCCATCATATCTCTTCTCTGCCATTTTCAATATTCCTTCATAACTGAACCCGCACCGCTGCAGAACGCCTTTTGAACGAGCATTAAACGGATAACAGTAGGCAGATATCAAATCAAGGTGCAAATTATCGAAACCGTATCTTATTACTTCACGGGCGGCTTCTGTCATAATTTTTTTGCCCCAGTATTTTTCTCCAAGCGCATAACCAAGCATTTTGGCCCGCTCATTATCTCTTTTGGGATCTTTTACGAGCCCGATAGAACCAACCAGCTTGTCATTCTCTTTCAAAACAATTCCCCACATGTTCTCCTTTCCTATGAAAATCGATTTCATTATCGTAAGTGTTTCCTCTTTGCTTTCATGCGGCTTCCATCCGGCATTTGGGCCGACGTTGTGCGTGCGCGAATATTCAAATATATCGTCACTATCTTCAGGGCGTATTGTTCTCAATAATAGTCTTGCGGTGTGTAATTCAGACATTTGCTTATCCTCCATTACAGCTGTTTTAAAGCAGGCTATTTATGTATTTGAGATCACCGAGGATTCCGTCACATGCATAATGAGCTTTAGCTCATATATCTGACCGGGGCATATTTTGTTCACCGGTACTAGGGGCTTTGCGGCCTTTCTCCGCAATAACGGAATCTCTCATTGATAGCTGCTGCTGATAGTCGGGCTTTTTCCAGCCGTCACGCGATGCAATCCACTGCGGCAGATTGCCGCCTGCTTTTTTCAAGTTGCTCACGGTGTTATCGAACTTTTCCTTACACTCCCCGGAACAGAAGTAGTAGGCGTGGTTTTTGTAGATGGTGCTGAATTCAGCACTGGTCTCGTCTATTTCTTTTTTACATACGGGGTCTTTTACCATGTCATATCTCCATTTTTATCTATTGTATCGTATTGGCAGGCAGCAAACCATGAGCCGGATAATGACTTTCTGATGAAATGAAATAAGGATAGGCGGGAAGCTCTTTCAATTGAGCGCTGTATAAATTATGGTGGAGCTGATGGGATTCGAACCCACTACCTTTTGACTGCCAGTCAAACGCTCTCCCAATTGAGCTACAGCCCCACAGACTATATAGTCTAGCATAAAATGGAATCAGGCAACAATCGATATTTGGAATGGCTTAACTGCCGCTTTGGCCGATCTTGAGACTGAAGATAACGGCATATACGATAGTGACCAGTCCAAGCGCCAGGATGGTGGCTTCAGGATGGAAATGGGGCACTTCAAAACTGAATATGCCCCAGCGGCTCTGTGCGATATCCATCGCACCGGCCAGTACCAGCAGCGAGCCCAGAGAGACAAGCGCAATAAACATTATTTCTTCCTGTTCCGGATTATAACAATAGTCCCCACCCCCGTCAAAGCACCTCAGCGCCATATACGCTCCTCATTGACAAAACCAATGAAATGCGATATTACTAACTATGAAGTATAGTACATAAGGACATCGCGTATGGGCGATTTATTGGCTGTTATCATAATAGGGATAGTAGTTCTGGGCGCAGTTGCATTTTTTCTCATGTGCCGCTGGCGCTGATAACGCCGTTTGCCTTACTTAATAACTTCAGTTCCGCTTTACTTCTTTAAAGGTCGTCCCCACGCATCCTTGCGGTATTCAGCCGCAATAAGGATGATATCGCTCAACCACCAGCAGCCCAGAGCTCCAAGCGTGCACATCTTGACGATTGCCGATCTTGTCCTGCCGATGTAAAAACGGTCTATTCCCAGGTATCCGAGAAAAATCGAAAGCAACAGTGCAACGTACCAGCTTCTTTCTTTATGCATAGCTATATTCCTATCCCTATATAGCGCAGTAGCGAACCGAGCCCGAAAAAGCCCAGATACGCCACCGCTGTATTTTTGACCGTTTTGCCGGCCCAACTCAGTAAGAAAAATTTCCACATTCCATAATGCAGCATGCCGGCCATGGCGGTGAAGGGATAGTAGAGGGGGTTAATAATGACCGACATTAAAAAGACAGCCACTGCCCCTCGCCTCTCCAGCCACGCCTCGAACCGGGTTGTCATAGTATGGCTCAATGTTTTTAACGTACTGTGCCCGCCGTAGCCCGTAAGGTAGGCGCTCATGCTGCCTACAGCCTCACCCAGCCCGGATACCGCTCCCACTATGGCGGGATGGAACACGCTGCCCATGGTAAATACCACCACCAGCCCTGGAACCGGTACGACAACTGTCCCTCCGGCCAGGATGCTGATGAAGAATATTCCTATATAGCCGTACTGCTGGGCGCGCATGACATAATCCCAGTAGTAGATAACAGTAGCGCAGAAGGCAACCGTTACCATAAGCGCGGCCACGCCCACGGCTATTTCACGTTTATTAAACCTCTTCTCTTTTACCCCACTTTCAAGACTGTGCTCACTCATTATGCAGCGGTTCTTGCTTTTTTACGGGCGATCTTTTTTGAGCCGAAGGTCAACTGTCCGTCCTTAATATCTATTATCACTCGGTCTCCATCCTTGCACTCGCCGCTTAAAATCCTGTTCGAGAGGGGATTCTCAACAAACCGCTGAATAGCCCTTCTCAACGGACGTGCTCCGAATACCGGCTCATATCCCTCTTTGAGCAGCCATGATTTGGCTTTATCGCTCAATTCCAGCTCGATGTTGCGCTCGCTCAGCCGCTCCTGGACTTCTTTTATCAGCAGGTCGACGATCTGTTTAAGCTGTTCCTCCGTAAGCGGGTGGAAAATTATAACATCATCTATACGATTTAGAAACTCCGGCCGGAACGCGCGCTTGAGCGAGGCTTCTACGGAATCTCGTAAGCGCTTGTCCTCGCTCTCCTCCCGGCGCGAGAAGCCTATCGCCTGCCGCTGGAATTCCTCGGTACCCAGGTTGCTGGTCATAATGATTACCGTATTGCGGAAGTCCACCGTCCGGCCGTGTCCATCGGTCAGCCTGCCGTCCTCCAGCACTTGCAGAAGGATGTTGAAGACCTCGGGATGAGCTTTCTCTATCTCATCGAACAGTATTACGCGGTAGGGGCGCCTGCGCACCGCTTCTGTAAGCTGCCCCGCCTCCTCATAGCCCACATAGCCGGGAGGCGCGCCTACCAGCCGCGATACGGTATGTTTTTCTGTATATTCGGACATATCGATGCGTATCATGGATTCCTCATCATCGAAGAGAAATTGTGAGAGTGCCTTGGCCAGCTCCGTCTTGCCCACTCCCGTCGGACCCAGGAAGATAAAGCTGCCCACCGGCCGGCGCGGGTCTTTCAACCCAGCCCTGCCCCGGCGCACCGCTTCAGATACGGCCTTGACCGCCTCCGCCTGGTTGATGATGCGCTCATGTATACGCTCTTCCATATTGAGCAGCTTCTCAGCTTCTCCCTCCAGCATGCGCGATACGGGTATGCCGGTCCACTTTGAGACCAGCTCAGCAATCGTTTCCTCATTCACGGGCTTATCTATCTTGAGCTTTTTACGCCAGGCCGCTTCCGTGGTATTGCGTTCCTCTTCCACACGGACGCGTTCGGCCTTCACCTGTGCTGCCTTTTCATAATCGCCTCGCTGGAAGAGCGCCTCTTCCTCGTTGAGCAGGTTCTGTATCTGCTGGTCCAGCTTTTTCACCGCGGGGGGCGCGCTCTCCATATCTATGTGCAGCTTGCTTGCCGCTTCATCGATGAGGTCGATAGCCTTATCGGGCAGAAACCTGTCCGCGATATAGCGGTGGCTGAGCTGAGCTGCAGCCGAAAGCGCCGAGTCATCGATCTTTATCTTGTGATGTGCTTCATATCTGGGGCGCAGCGCTTGCAGCATTTTGATGGTATCAGCCACGGTAGGCTGATTGATAAAGAGCGGCTGCAGGCGGCGCTCCAGCGCTTTATCCTTCTCTATGTGTTCCCGGTATTCATCCAGAGTGGTGGCTCCGATGCAGCGCAGCTCACCGCGCGCCAGCGCCGGCTTGAGAATATTGCTGGCATCGATCGCTCCCTCGGCAGCGCCCGCACCCACGACGGTATGTATCTCATCGATAAAGAGGATCACCTCTCCATGCGAGCCTCTGATCTCATCCATGACGGCCTTGAGCCGCTCTTCAAATTCGCCGCGGAACTTGGCACCAGCCACAAGTGAGGCCATATCCAGCGCTACAACCTTTTTATTCTTGAGTGAATCAGGTACATCGCCGGAGGCTATCTTTTGCGCCAGCCCTTCCGCGATGGCCGTTTTGCCCACTCCTGCTTCTCCGATAATGACCGGATTATTCTTGGTGCGGCGGATGAGTATCTGCATCACCCGTTTGATCTCTTCCTCACGGCCGATCACCGGATCGAGCTTGCCCGCTTTGGCGATCTCCGTCAGATCGCGGCCGTATTTCTCCAGCGAGCGGTACTTGCTCTCAGCCCGCGGGTCTTCCACGCGGTGGCTGCCCCTGACCTCTTTAACCGCCTGCAGGATTTTCTCCTCGTTGATGCCCTCTTCATTGAAGACACGGGCCAGGTCTGTGCCCGTCTCGGCAGCCATGGCAATGAGCAGATGTTCGCTGCTGATATATTCATCTTTAAACTGCTTTGACTCGCGGTCCGCATTATCGAACAGCGCTGCAACGCGCGGTGTGGCATATATCTGTGCTCCGCTGAATGTCGTTTTCGGTGTGTTCTCCAGCAGCCCGCTCACCTTCTGCTCCAGCGCGGAGACGTCAGTCCCCATCTTCTGAAATATCTGCAGCGCAATGCCGTTCTCATGTCTGAGCATAGCAAGCAGTATATGCTCCACATCCCACTGGCTGTGCCTGCTTTTATGCGCAAGCTCCTGCGAGCTCGTAATAATCTCTTTTGCCTGGTCTGTAAATCTATCAGGTCTCATAATACCTCCTACTGGACAGGTGTTTTCTCTTTTTCCTCTTTAATGAGCTTGTCCCGGTACCGGATCACCAGAGGACATTCCGGCCCTTTGCACAGCGGTATCTTGGACCTGACGTCCCTGCTCAACTTTGCCTTCGGGGAGGCCGCTTTATACCGGCGGTACCAGACGCATTTAGAGGTCCAATCACTCTCGATCATAATCGTGACAAAATCATCGACATAGTCGCACCTTATTGTGGTGGCTGTTATCTGCCAGTTGCCCGGCTCTATATCCGGTTTTCCTTCCAACATAATCAACTTCTTCCTTACATTATCAATTACAATTCGTCGGTCTGTTCGCGCAGCTCAGCAAGCTCGCCTTCTAACCGGTCTATGGTATGCTGCATATGCATCATCTTCTTCGACATCTCCATGATAACCTCGACTCCGGCGGGGTTGATGCCCAGGTCGTTGACCAGGCTCTTGATGCGGCGAAGCTGCTCAATATCGCTCTCCGAATAATAGCGTATATTTCCTTTGGAACGGTAGGGGCTCACCAACCCCAGCTTCTCGTAGTAGCGCAAGGTATGGGTTTCCATACCTACAATACGCGCGGTCACGCTGATAACATATTTTGGTTCTCTATCTTCAGACATTTTATAGTATCACCTCACTAACATCCTCGCGATTAATAGCTCGGACGCAGAACGCGGAGCTGCTCATACAGCTTCTTCTCCTCTTCATTCAGCCTGGTCGGCAGCTTTACTTTTACTTTAATATAGAGGTCGCCGTAGGTTGACTTGCCCAGCCTGGGCATACCCTTCCCTCTCAGACGGAATGTATTGCCGTTCTGTGTCTCCGGCGGTATGGTGAGTGCCCCTCGGCCCCTGAGTGTGGGCACTTCCACCTCACCGCCCAGTATTGCCGTAAGCAGGGGTATGGTTATCTCCGTATGCAGATTATCACCTTTGCGGTCAAAGGTAGAATGCGGAACCATCTTTACAACAAGATAAAGGTCCCCTTTGCTGCCGTCAGGACCGCTGCTGCCCTCGCCAGCAAGCCTTATCCGTGAGCCGTCGTTTACTCCCTGCGGTACCTTCACCTCGATGCGCTTGGGCTTTACCACTGCGCCGAAACCGCCGCAGGCGGGACAGGGGCGCGCGCGAAACCGGCCGGTGGTTCCGGTGCCTCCGCATTCAGGGCAGGTCTCCTGACTCTGGAGCTGAAAAACACGCCTGGCGCCGTGATAAGCCTCTTCCATGGTTACTTCTATGGTGTGCTGAACGGCTTTTGGCTTGACCGGGCGCTGCGCGGTGCGTGTGCCGCCGTAGCTGCGGTACATATCTTCAAATATATCCCCCAGGTCTCCGAAATTGCCGGAATCGGTGGCGGTATAGGTCCGTCCTCCCGAGGTCCGCCATCCGGCGCTTTGCTGAGCCTGCTGCTGAGCCTGCTCGAACTGGTCCGCGTACTGCCACTGATCGCCGTACTTGTCGTACTTCTTGCGCTTGGCCGCATCTGAGAGCACCTCGTTGGCTTCGTTTATCTCCTTGAATTTGGCCTCTGAAGATTTATCGCCCGGATTGACATCCGGATGATACTTGCGCGCAAGCTTACGATATGCTTGTTTGATCTCCTGCGTGGTGGCGTTCCTGTTCACACCGAGTATGTTATAGTAATCTTTACCTGCCATTATCTTTGTTCCTCACTGGTTTATTATAAGAAACGTTATCACATAAGTCAATATGGAATTGATAGAGAAGTTAAAATATAATGTTAAGAAAACTGAGAATTAATTATAAGACTGCTCAAGATAATAGTAAAGCGGCTTGAATAACCGGGGAGGAGTCAGGAGACGAGACCGGTGGACTTGATTGTATCGAGGAGCTGCTTGAGTATCTTGGCTGTTGCTCCCCAGATGATGTTGTCTCCATATTCATAGAAGTAGACTGGTACGGCCTGTCCGCCGAATATTTCGCTTTCCTCGCGCAATCTGTATCTATGCAGAAGCGAGCGGATGGAAAGATCGAAGATGAAATCTATTTCCCCCGGATTCTTGATGAATTCATAGGGATAGGGGATATATGCCACAAAAGGCGTAATAACAAAGCCGGTGGTGATAGTAGGGGTATCATCCAGCTCGCCGAGAATGCGGGCATTTTCCGGCTTGAGTCCAATTTCCTCCCATGTTTCCCTGAGCGCGGTATCAAGCAGCGAGGTGTCTTCAGGGTTTACCTTTCCTCCGGGGAAGGAGATATGCCCTTTATGCTGAGCAACGTGCTGGCTCCTGCGTGTGAACAGGATGCGATATTTTTTCGCTCTGAAGACAATGGGCACCAGCACAGCCGAAGGCCTCAGGTCCGGGCGGTCAAGCTTCTTTTTCTGATGTAGAGAGAGTATATGTGCGAGAGCATCAATCATCATTAACAATCATACATCACTACGGCGGGTGGGACAAATTTGTACTGAAGTACACTCATGAAACCATCGGGTACGACTAAGGAGTTAGTGCGTACCGTGACCAAAGTATAGCGGGGGATGACAGCAGGAATACTTGCCACCTGTTGCAGTTATTCGATACAATAAAAGGTTGAGGTTAACTATTATATGAGAGCAGAAAAAGATTATTACGATATCCTGGGCGTATCCAGAAATGCAACTCAGGAAGAGATAAAAAAAGCGTTTCGCAAGCTTGCTTTCGAATGTCATCCGGACCGCAATAAGGAAGCCGACGCTGAGGAGCGCTTCAAACAGGTCAACGAAGCCTATGAGGTGCTCTCCAATGCGGAGAAGCGCCGTTCATATGATACCTACGGTAGAGTGGTGGATTCCGATTGGGCGGGAGGATTCGATAATTTCGGATTCGGTATGGGCGATATCTTTGAGGCCTTCTTTGGTGGAGGGATGTCCTCGGCAACGGACCGACGCGCACCGCGTAAAGGGGAAGATATTCAGGGCCGCCTCAATTTGACCTTTGAGGAGGCCGTTTTCGGTGTCGAGAAAGAGGTGGAGATCTCCCGTATTGAGGTGTGCTCCGTATGCAACGGTATAGGGTGCAAACCCGGCACCAACCCGGAAAAGTGCACGGAATGCAATGGAAAAGGCCGCGTGCGCAGAACGCAGCAGAGCATCTTCGGCCGTTTTATTCAGGAGGTCGCCTGTCCGCGCTGCAACGGCGAGGGAACGGTGATCAATGACCCCTGTCCGTACTGCAAGGGCAAAGGCAGAGAAAAAACAAAACGGAAGCTTAATGTTACCATACCGGCAGGAGTAGACGAGAATTACCATCTGCGCCTCAGGGGTGAAGGCCAGGCCGGCCTGTACGGCGGCAGCCCCGGCGATGTATATATTACTTTTGCTGTCGGCGGACACAAGTATTTCAAACGCGACGGCTTCGATATCTTCTATGAATTGCCTATCAATTTCGCTCAGGCTGCGTTAGGAGACGAGATCGAAGTACCGACCGTGGACGGGAAAGCTACGCTCAAGATACCCGCTGGAACGCAGAACCGCAAGATATTCACGCTCAAAGGCAAAGGCGTACCCCGCCCCGACGGCAAAGGAAGAGGGGATCAGCTCATCGGCGTTAACGTAATGACTCCCGAGCGTCTCACTAAAGAGCAACGCGCCGCGCTGGAAGAGCTGGCAAAGGTACTGCCCAAACAGGACATACCCGGACAGTCTTAGCATGTATGCGGATACGGGTGCCTTGACTGCTTCCGTATTTTAACGGTAGGACTTGAGCCCTTCCTCAAATCTTCTGGCTATCTCCAACGGCGGCAGAGCTTCGAAAAGCACCTGATAGATAAGCTGTATAATAGGGCAGTCTATCCCCATCTTGCATGCCAGACGCATTGCGGCTATGGTGGTGTCTATGCCTTCGGCGATATTAGACATGGATGCTTTGACCTCAGCCAGCGAACGGCCGCTGGCAACTTCTCTGCCCACGTAGTGATTTCTGCTCATCGATCCGGCACAGGTGGTGATAAGGTCGCCCAGCCCGGCCAAGCCGTAGAAAGTAGCGGATTGTGCGCCCAGCGCTGTACCGAGGGAGGTAATCTCTTCCCATCCCATGGTGATAAAAGTAGCCTTGGCATTATTGCCCAGCCCCAGCCCGTCTACCATACCCGCACCCAGCGCAACCACGTTCTTGAGAGCGCCGCACAGCTCCACTCCGATAATATCACCGCTGGGAAAGACGGTGAAGTTGCTGGCATTGAAGAGGGCACGCGCTTTTTCCACCGCACTGAGGCTTGTCCCGGCCACAATAGCCGTAGCAGGCAGCCCCCTGTTTATCTCCTGAGAAAGGTTGGGTCCTGATAGTACGCAGATATTGTCCTCTGTGAGCGGTGTTTCCTCTGCGATTATCTGCGACATACGCTTGCCGCTTTCAGCTTCCAGCCCCTTTGCCAGGCTCACCGCTGTCATATCCGGACGTATATGTTTTTTAATCTGAATAACCGTCTCGCGCAGACGCTGAGCCGGCATGGCGATGATGAAAAAGCCGGACGCATCGAGCGCCTCCTCTATATTGCTGGTAAAGTGCAGGGTGCTGGTATGGGCGGTATCGGCAGGCAGTTTGCGCTGTTCTTTGATAAGCTCCTGCGTACGCTCTTTAGTCCGGGTCCATACTCTGGTATCGATGCCCTTGCCCGCCAGTACCCGGGCAATGGTATTGCCCCAGGTGGTAGCGCCGATCACGGTAGCATCAGTCATCAGATCTAGACTCCTTTCCCCTGTTAATGAGAGGCGGTATTCTGCTTACCCTCTTTACCCTCTTTTTTATAGACGGACCTTTCCGTGCCGTTCTGCAGACGGGATATATTGCTGCGGTGCTGTACAATGATAATCACAGCCGCGATAAGGCTGTAAACAAGGTACACATAGGCGATATCGAATTGAGGCAGTACGGTCAATATGGAGAGGAGTATGAGTATCGTCAATGAGCCCAGTATCGAGCCAAGAGACATATATTTGCTTATTAGAACCGTTATTATCACTACGATACCTCCGGCTATCGCCACGTAGGGGTTAATGGCCAGCCAGCCGCCGAAATAGACCGCGACCCCTTTGCCTCCTCTCATCATGGCGAACACAGACCAGTTGTGGCCGATAATGGCGCCGGTAGCAGCCAACACCTGTGCGAACTGCCAATTAATCACCTGGTTGGCCACCGGCAGGACATCCGCTCCCATTATCGCTTTTGCCAGCACCACGGCGGCGACGGCCTTGCCGATATCCAGCACAATCACCAGCATTCCTTCTTTGGTCCCTACTGTGCGCATGACATTGGTGCCGCCGATATTCCCGCTTCCGTGTTTGGTGATATCGAGCCTTCCTATCCACCAGCCTATGAGCATGGCAAACGGTATTGCACCGATCAAATAGGAAAGAACTACGATGCCGACCAGCTTTCCAATTATCATGACGTAGTGCGTTCTCCCTGTTTTGGCGGTCTTCTGCGTGGGGCTTTCTTGAAGAAAAGCCGCAGGGAGGTACCGGAGAAGCCGAATGTCTGCCGTATTCTGTTCTCAAGATAGCGCTGGTAGGAGAAATGCGCCAGTGCCGGATCATTGACCAGGAATGAGAAGCTGGGCGGATTGATGCCGTCCTGATAGGCGCGTATGATATCCAGCCTCCTGTTGCCTTTGCGCGGTGTGGCATGGGAGATGACCGCGTCCTGGACCAGTTTGTCTATCACGGAATTGGGCAGTTGTTTGTGTCTCTCCTCCCATATCTGCATAACCAGAGGCATAATGCCGTCCACGCCGGTATTATGGAGCGCAGAGGTAAACACTACCGGTACGTGTGAGGCAAATTTCATATGTTTCCTGACATGCTCAACGAATTGGGCCTTTCCCATGTCCGGGACAAGGTCCCACTTGTTGATGACCAGCACCATACCTTTATAGGCCTCTTTGATGTATCCTGCTATGTGTATATCCTGGGCTGTAATAAACTCGCTGGCATCGGTAACAAGGAGCGCGATATCGCAGCGGTTGATGGCGCGCAGCGAACGGATGAGGCTGTAGTACTCCAGCCCCATTTCTACACGCCCGCGCCTCCTGATACCCGCTGTATCGATTAACAAAATATCCCGGTCCTGATAGTTGTAAATGGTATCTATGGCGTCCCGGGTGGTGCCGGCTGTGGAATCCACAATAGAGCGCTCCTGGCCTACCATGGCGTTGAGCAGCATCGATTTACCTACATTGGGACGGCCCAGCAGTGCCAGTCCAGGCATATTGCTGTCCCTGACCTCAGTCTCCACCTCCGGCAGTAGTTCAGCTATTCTGTCCAGTATATCGGCAGCGCCTTTGCCGTGTTGGGCGCTTACTGCAATCGGAGTTCCCAGACCGAGCTGATAGAACTCGTTTATGTGGCTTTCCATCGCGAAGCTATCTGCCTTATTGGCTGCCAGAATGATGGGTTTTTCATATTTACGCAGCTTTTCCGCAATCTCCCAATCTGTTGCCACGATGCCGGCTCTGATATCCACCAGAAAGATAATGATATCGGCATCGGCAATAGCGGCGGCTACCTGCAGGTTGGTTTTTTCTGCGATGGGCGAATCAGGAAAAGGGTCCATTCCGCCGGTGTCGACAAGCGTTACCTCTTTATCGTCCAGAGAGATATCCGCGGCAATGCGGTCACGGGTGGTACCGGGCATGTCTTCAACGATGGCTATGCGGCTTCCCACCAGCCGGTTGAACAGAGTAGACTTGCCTACATTGGCTCTTCCTATAACAGCGATAACAGGATTCATTATTTGTTGCTAACCGGCGATCATGCGAAGATCCTCCGCCCCCCCGCTTACTTTACAGCATATCACTGCGCTATATGCCCCGTCCAGCGTCCCTGAAAATATCAACCAGTATTGCTTTCTGGATGTGCAGGCGGTTTTCCGCCTGGTCGAATACCACGGAGCTGGGATGCTCAAGCAGGCCGGAGGCGATCTCTTCTCCCTGATGGGCAGGCAGCGGGTGCATGAACAGCACGCCCTGAGGCGCCGCTTCCAGCAGCTCTGCGCCCACCTGATAGCTGGCGAACGCATGCCGGCGTCTGGCAGCTTCATCTTCCTGTCCCATGCTGGTCCATACGTCCGTATAAATGATATCTGCTGCTTTTACCGCCTGACGAGGATCCGCTGTCATCATTATGGTGCTGCCGCTGCGGCTGGCAAAGTCCTGCGCCTGGCGCAGGATGCGGTTATTCAGCTCATAACCCGTTGGAGCCGCTATGGTAAAATTCATACCCAATAGAGCAGCGGCCAGAACAAGGCTGTTGGCCACATTATTGCCGTCTCCCACATAGGTCAGGTTAAGCCCTTGCAGTTTTCCCTTCTTTTCGAAGATGGTGAGCATATCGGCCAGAGCCTGACAGGGATGCTCCCAGTCTGAAAGGGCGTTGATAACCGGTATGCCGGCATACTGGGCGAACGTCCTCACCGTCTGGTGAGCGAAGGTGCGGGCGACAATGCCGTCCAGATAGCGGCCCAGCACACGCGCCACATCCGGCACAGGCTCCCTTGTGCCCAGCCCCACCTCCTGCGGGGAAAGGTACAGGCAGTAGCCTCCCAGTTGATGTATGGCGATATCGAAGCTGACGCGCGTGCGCAGGGATGGTTTCTCGAACACCAGTGCCAGTACTTTGCCCTCCAGCACCCGGCTTGCGCCGCCTTTCTTCATAGCGGCGGCGTCATAGATGAGCAGTTTGGCCTGTTCCGAGCTGAGGTCTGATATGGAAATTAAATGTTTTACGTTCATTTACACTTCTCCCCGAAGCGCAGTTCAGTATAGCATGATTGTCAATATGGTAATATAATGAATTTGAATTGTATCATTATGAAAGGATAAACTCCAGTTATGACTTCAAAAAAACCGGTCATTCTCCTGCTGGACGGCAATGCGCTGGTTCACCGCGCTTTTCATGCCCTGCCGCCCCTTACCGTCTCCCGTACGGGTGAGGTGGTCAATGCCGTACGCGGGTTTGCCAGCACGTTGCTCAAGCTGCTCAGAGAGGTAAAGCCGGAGTACTGGGCGGTAGCCTTCGACAGGCACGCTCCCACCTTCAGACATGAGCAGTACAAAGACTACAAGGCCCAGCGTCCGCCCACGCCTCCGGAGCTGATAAGCCAGATCGGGCGCGTTCATCAACTGGCGGAGGCTATGGGGATGCCCGTTTTCGAGCTGGACGGCTATGAGGCGGATGATATACTGGGAAGTTTGAGCCGCCAGGCAGGACAGAGCCGGATAGATACGCTTATTGCCACCGGAGATAACGATATGCTGCAGGTGGTGACTTCATCAGTAAACGTTATGGTCCCGCGCAAGGGGTTCAGCGATACCGTAATATATGATGAAGAGAAAGTGAAAGAGCGCTACGGCCTTGCTCCCTCGCAGCTCATAGACCTGAAAGCACTGATGGGCGATTCCTCAGATAACATCAAGGGAGTGCGGGGTATCGGTGAGAAGACGGCGGCAAAGCTGCTGGATCAGTTCGGTACGCTGGAGGAGATTTACGCACGCATCGACGAAGTCAGCCCGGAGAGGGTAAAAAACCTGCTTACTGAGGGAAAGGAACAGGCCTTCATCAATAAAAAGCTTGTGACGATAATGCTGGATACCCCGGTGGAGCTTGCCCCTGAGAAGTGCCGGGTACAGCTCTTCGATAGACAAAAGGTGATAGACCTGTTTAAGGAGTTGGAGTTCGTGGGGCTGCTTGCGCAGCTTCCTGAGGATCATAGCGGAACTGCGGAGCCTGCAGCGGCGGCAGGTGCGGAGATAAGGGAGGCAAGCTACACTATTGTGAGCAGTGCCGGGTCGCTGGATAAGCTTATCGGGGAGCTTGAGTCAGCCGGGGAGTTCGCATTCGACCTGGAGACAACCGGCATTGATGCCATGGAAGCTCAGATCGTGGGGTTCTCTTTCTCGTATAAGGCGGGAGAGGCCTGCTATATACCTGTGGGACATTTGGGCTTAAGCGCCGTCACCCAGCTCCCCCTGCCGGATGTAGTGGACCACATCAAACCGCTCATGGAGGATGAAAGCATTGCCAAAACGGCGCAGAACGGCAAGTACGATATGACCGTGCTTGCCCGCAGCGGGATTCAGACAGCCAATCTTGCCTTCGATACCATGATAGCCGCTCACCTCGCGGGAGAGAAATCGCTGGGGCTGAAGGCGCTTGCTTTCAATAAGCTGGGTGTTGAGATGACGCCTATCAGCGACCTTATCGGCAGCGGCTCCAAACAGATATCGATGGCGCAGGTGGCAATTGAGGATGCCGCCCGCTACGCCGCCGCCGATGCCGATATGACGCTGCGCTTAAAGGAGTTGTTCCAGCCCATGCTGAAACAGGAAGGACTGTGGAACCTGTTCAATGATGTGGAGATGCCGCTGGTGCCGCTATTGATGGATATGGAGATGACGGGAGTGGCTATAGATACAGGGCTGCTGGAGAAGATGTCCGGTGAGATGAGCAGGGAGATAGCGGGGCTGGAGAAGGATATCTACGCTTCCGTGGGGCATGAGTTCAATATCAATTCCACCAGGCAGCTTTCCGATATTTTGTTCAAGGAGCTGGGGCTGCCGGCCTCGCGCAAGACCAAAAGCGGCTACTCCACCGGCGCTTCCACGCTGGACGAGCTTAAAGGCGTTCACCCCGTCATAGAGCTGCTTTTACGCTACCGACAGATAACCAAGCTCAAGACCACCTACGTGGATGCCTTTCTTTCTCTCGTTAAGCCGGCCACGGGGAGGATACATACCAGCTTCAACCAGACGGGCACCACCACCGGCAGGCTCTCATCGAGCGAGCCGAACCTGCAGAATTTGCCTGTCCGCAGCGAGATGGGCGGGAGGATACGGCAGGCGGTTATCGCCCGGCCGGGCTGGACGCTGCTCTCAGCGGATTACTCGCAGATAGACCTGCGGGCGCTTGCTCATATCTCCGGCGATAAAGAGCTTATCGATACCTTTCTCAGGGATGAGGATGTTCACACCTCCACCGCCGCCCGCGTTTTCAATATACCGCGAGAGGAGGTTACTCCCTCCATGCGCCGGGCGGCCAAGACCATCAACTTTGGCGTTATCTACGGCATGAGCGGCTACGGGCTGGAGCAGGCCACCGATTTCAGCCGCCAGCAGGCTGAGGAGTTCATCAAAGCTTATTTTGAGAAATACCCCGGCGTGAGCAAATATATAGAGCGGACAAAAGAGCAGGCGCGCAAGCTGGGCTATGTGCAAACCGTGCTGGGGCGCCGCCGCTATGTAGCCGGGCTTAACTCATCCAACCGACAGGTGCGTGAGGCGGCCGAGCGCATGGCAGTCAATATGCCCGTACAGGGCACATCGGCCGATATTATCAAGGTGGCTATGATAAATCTCCACAAGGCGATGAAGCAGCGGAAGCTTGCCAGCAAGATGCTGCTGCAGGTGCACGATGAGCTCGTGTTCGAGCTGCACCCGGACGAGATAGAAACGGTCCAGGCGCTGGTAGCGGAGCTGATGCCCTCGGCGCTTGCGCTCGCTGTTCCGCTCAAGATAGATATCAAGAAAGGACCTAACTGGGGGGAGATGAGCTAGTATGCCGGAACTGCCAGAGGTTGAGACCATACGAAAGGAGCTTGCCGCCCGCCTTATCGGCAGGCGCTTTAAAGCGGTGGCGGTGAGAGAGCCGAGGCTGGTGCAGGGCAGGGAGACGGAAGAGTTCTGCCGCCTGCTTATCGGCAAGCGCATAGAGAACCTCACCCGGCGCGGCAAGTACCTGCTGTTTCACTTGAGCGGCGGCTATATTATGGTGCTGCACTTGAGGATGACCGGCTCTCTTCTATTTGAGCCTGTGGAAGTAACGCGTTTTGCCCGTGCGGTCTTCCTTTTCGAGCACGGCATACAATTGGTATTCAATGATGTCAGACGCTTTGCCACTGCCCGGCTGGTGCGGGAAGAGGCGGAGGCGGTGGGGAAGCTGGGTATCGAGCCGCTCTGTGATGATTTTACCCCTGAGGCGCTTGCCGGGTTGCTTTCGGGGCGCACAGCCGCAGTGAAAGCGGTGATATTAAATCAGAACGTTATCGCCGGAATCGGCAATATGTACGCTGATGAGGCGCTCTTTTGCGCCCGCATCCACCCCGCCCGCAGCGCCGGCAGCATAACAAGCAAGGAGGCAGCGGCGCTGCATAAGGCGATAACCGCTGTGCTTGCGCAGGCGATTGCGGATAGCGGAGCAAGCGTGCGTGACTACTGTACACCCGAAGGGGCCAACGGCACGGCGCATTTCCGCTTTATGGTGGCGCACCGCAGGGGTGAAAGGTGCATGGTGTGTGGGGGGCCGGTGGAGCGTACCGTCATCGCCGGCCGTGGCACCTATTTCTGCCCGGTGTGTCAGAAGCTGTAAATTTGCCCCGAGTGGCACACGAAATGAGTGCCGAAGCAGATATTTTTGTATGCAATAGGGGATAGGGGAAACAGGTGCCTCTCCGTAAAATATAACGAATGTAGAAGATAAGCCTAAACTACAAACGGAATAAACCGTTTTGTTTTTGCGGCGTACAGGCGGTATCTGTCACCGAACTTGCGCACATCTTCCTTTTCCTCGATTACGGCTATTGCTGCTGACAGGGCGATTGCCGCCACGGTCAGCGCGATGGAGATGGGCGATAGTTGCTTTAAAAACACCCCCAGAGACAATAGGATCAGCGAGCTGTAGAGTGGATGGCGGATGTACCTGTATATCCCTCCGGTTATCAGTACCTGTGTATCATCGATTGCGTCCTTTGCCTTTCCGTATTTGCCCAGCATATAGTAACCGCAGGAAACCGTGACGATAGCGGCGATGAGGACCAGCCATGAGAGTATTTGCAGGGCTGAGAAGGGGGCACGGAACCAGTAATCAACGTTGAACAGGATCAGAGCCAGAATGGACTCAAAGGCAAAGAACCTGATCAGACCGTAGGAACGCAGCCTGCCTGCTGACTTGAGGGAAACAACGATGATGCCCGCTGTTCCGAGTGCGAATATCACCAGTTTGACTATCATGGCGCAATTAACTCATGGAAACGGGGGACTGTCAATACCCGATTCGAAGGGAGTTCCCACTCTTGCAGCTATATCTTGAGCCTGTTTTCGTTACATATACGCCATTGGATTATGGCGAGGTAGTCTCACACTAACAAGCGGTACCGGGCACGGTACTAAATCGCGCAACCTGCGGATTTTCCAGCAGCTTCCAGGTGCCGGAAATGCCTGAGTAGAGCGCCGCTGTCTCGATGTGCAGCATGGAGATGCCGCAGTCCAGACGTTTGGAGATATTGAAATCTGAACCTGAAGTCCTTATGAAAACGGTGACCGCATTATCCTCTAACCTGAACCCCCACGGCTGGCGGTTTACCGCTGAGGGGGCAAGTCTGGCCGCCTCCAGAGCGGTCATTATCCACTCCGGCTGGCCATACGCCGCCGCTCCGCTTACCATGCTGGAGAGCGGTTTGCGCTTATGCGTGCGGCCGAACCCGGTCAGGAGCTTTTCTTCCAGCGATTGGCGCACCAAAGGATATCCTACGGGGCTTATGGCCAGTATCCTTTCACTTTTACCCAACTTTATCAGCGAGGCTGCTACCTCAGGCCGGAAAAATCCCGCCACCCAGCAGGTGGACAGCTTCAGGGCGGTGGCCGCCAGAACTATGCCCTCTCCGGTATAACCGACTGCTTCCTGAAAATGGCTGTCGGCGGTATCGCCGATAAAGGCCAGGAAGGCATAAGCACCTGTGACTTTGCCGTATGAGCCTGCAATGCCTTTGAAAGCTTCCTCACAGCGCTCAGTGACCAGCTCCGCCCTGGCGCAGGGGAAAGGTCTGAAACTGGCGCAGAGATCGCGCAGCTCCTCAAGCACAGTATCAGGGATGGGCTTTGTCCGGTCGTACTTTCTCCGCGACCTTCGCACGAATACAGCAGGGTACCAGGACGAAAAAGGAATTTCCATAGCAACCTCCTTTTCATAAGTTTATAAGAGATGCTTCCGGCAAGTGGCTTTGTTATCCTCAAACGGTTTCATTCACTATGGCGTCTCTGTCCGCCGGCAGATCCCGCATGGATGTTCTCTTTGTAGATGTGCAGGATATGCCTGTATTGTACCAAAAAAGAAACGGTAATTGACATATGCAGCGAATCGTTTCGGGTGAAATGCTCGCAGCGAACGAACCCACCTCCGGTATGAACCTTTTTGCGTTTATGCGGCTATAATACTGGAGAAAACACTATCGGAGTAGATATGAAAACCGCACACAAATGCCTTATACTTTGTTTTGTCATTGCTGCCGCGCTGTTTTTGGCGGTAACCGGTGGCTGTAATTTCTCTTCTGTACATTCGGAGATGCCTCCGGACCCGTTCACGGTTGTCTGGGGGCCGGGGGGAGAACAGGTAGTGACATTCAGCGGGGATAGCGCAGGCCACCTTCCGGGAAAAAAGTCCGAATTTTTACTTGCCTTGCAGAATAATTCGTCCGCTGAAACCTGGCATGGTCGCTATCTGGTGCAGCTCCTCGACCGTGACGGGATAGCGATGAAAATAGCGGAGGACAGCTTCAGTATCCCTCCGGGGCTTGGACCGCAGATTACGATTCCCGTTGTTTTTGCGAGCGGCCTTGCGGGGCCTTACGGACTTTCTCTTATCGTTATGCCGGAAAGGGGACAGAGTATAACAACTATCTGGATAGGGGAGCAAAAGTACGACGCCGTCAATGCCGGCCCGTGGCCCGGAATCGGCTCGCATCCTTGGCTATGGAATTTAGAACAAGAGGGGACGGAGGAAGCCGCTCGCGAACTCGCCTGGCAGTTTGTCAAGAACAGCCCTACCTATGCCTTCGACGGAATCGAGGGTAGCCTGGTACTGAAAGAGACGCTTTATCCTGAGATGGAAAGCAGCCTGCAATTCGTATTCGCTTTCGAGAGCAGACATGCCGGATACGGCGAACGCAGCGGGCAGATGCTGGCAGAGGTTATCACTCCCCACGAGGCAATAATAACGGTGGAAAATGGAGAGGTTGCCGCTGCCGTTCTCGACGGGCTGTGGGATATGCTCGCGCAGGCGATGAAATAGCTTACCGGCTTGCCTTATAAATCAGGGGCTAGTGTTTCCGGTACAGGTTTTATTTAAGGGAGGCGTCTGAAACAGGTGTTCCTCGTGATTTGCGGTAACGCCAGATGAACAGGCTTAATCCTGCACCTGCTACAGCCAGGAATTCCACAGCAGAAAGCGTTAACTGTAGCGGTGTTTGACTGCCGATAGGGGTAGAAGAGAAGTTGCAGGCTATTATATTCCATAGAGCGTGCAGTACGACAACCAGTATAAAAGCTCCTACGGTAGGTGCGCCTATCCAGCGGCCGGTCCGTTCACGGTAGCCCCAGAGAACGGCGCACAGAAAGCCGGTCCAGGCTGCATGAGCAGCCGGAGCCAGCAGACCCCGGTAGAACAGCGTTACCTGCATGAATTCCACGCTACCGCTGGTCATAAATGTATACAGCGCATCTCCCATGGTTTCCAGCGCCGAGAAACCCATGCCGGATGCAACGCCGATGAGCAGACCGTCGCTCTCATGCCTGTACTTCCACATGATAAACAGAACAACCGGGAATACCAGTTTTGCGCTTTCCTCTACGAACCCTGTTCCAAACAGGGCCGGAACGCTCCAGTTTTGCTCGGTACCGGCTGCAATGAAGCCGGCGGCGATGTACCCCAGCGCTCCGCCGATAAAAAAACAGTCCATCATAACCCGTATGGAAAGATTCATGGTGCGGATATGTTGATACAGAAAAGCAATCGCGGTCACAGGTACCAGCCCCGCGCTCAAGACAACCGCTGCCGGAAGATAGTAGATATTACCCGTATGGTGCAGGACCTGTATTGTCAGGGCGGCAAGCGCTATTCCTACAATGAATATAGTGAGCCAGAGTTGCGAAAAAAGTCTGGACTTCTTGAAACGAATGTAACCGATTATAACCACTGAAAGCAGCGGAACACTTAAGAGAATTTGCAGCGATTTTTGAGAGAAAATCTCAAGCCCGAATAACGGGGCGCTGAAAATGGCGATCACCGCAAGCACTGATATGCTTATTACTATTTGCAGCCACCTTTTTATCAGTAACCTGAAGCTCATTAAAAAAGGATAGTTCTCCCCGATCAATGTCGCAATGGTGTTTCTCTAATGTTTTATGTGGTGTACACCATATCGGGCAGATATTCTGCTATTTTCACAACCCGGTGCAGGCTGAAAAATGCATTTTTTTCGTTATTTTTACCCTGAAAGGGCTTGACAAATGTTGTGATTTACATCATAATGTGAAATAAGTCACACTGTGATGCAAAACACAGAAGATGGCATTGAGGAAAAGCGGTATGGTTGGCAAATGTATGCAAATAGATATAGAGTATCCGGCAGAAAAGCATGATGAATGTATGGAATTAAGCGGTTTGGATTATGCGGATAGCTCAGCCACATACGGCCCCTGCGCAATAATAGACCTGGAATTGCCTTCACCATCGGTTAACTGAAATTCTCTCCCCGCCACCGCATTACCTGCATTTGATGTCTAAACCTGTATCCACTATTTACAGCTAAACTACGCAGGTAAACGGGTTTTCCCGGATAGTTCTTTACAGCCGCCCTGAGATATTGCTCTTACGCTGCCGCCCCGCCGGTGCTGCTCAATGTCCTGTTGAGTTTATCATTTTTGCTTCGGGGGTTCTGAAGAAGAATATGACCGCTGTTACAATGAATGCAGCTATCACCTCTATTATAAAAGCAAGGTAGTACGTGCCTGTAGAATCATAAATATAGCCGGCCATCAGCGGCCCAAGAGAAGCCCCTATAACCCATGCGATTTCCAGTATCCCCATAATTGTGCCGAGGTGGCGTACGCCGAAAGTATCCCCCACCAGCGCCACTGTAGGCGGCCCAAGCCCTCCATAGCCGAGTCCGTAAATAACAGCGAAGATATAGAGCGTTTGCAGATTTTTAGAGAACAGCAGTAATATCAGTGATAGTGCCATCAGAAGCGCACAGAAAACCGCGACAGGTTTTCTGCCTGTTTTGTCAGATACTATTCCCATACCTATTCTGCCCGGAATGGTAGCGAAGCCGATGACGCTTACCAGTGATGCGGCATGAAGAGGATTAATACCCAGATCAAGTGCATGCGGTACCATGTGCGTCATTATTGTGAATATGCAGGATGAATAAAAGATCCATACCACCACCAGTAGCTTGAAATTGGTAGTCTGTACCGCCTGGCTCAGCGTTAATCCGGGAGCGGCTGCGGATTCTACCCCGCCGGTTTTTTGCTGGAGTGCATCAGTGTTTCTATTGTCAACAGGTGATTTGACTTCTGCGGGGCTTTTTCTGGATAGGATTGCTCCCGGAATGATAAAGGCAAAAGCCACCAATCCGACAGCGATGAAGGAAAGACGCCATCCTCCGGCCTCGATAACATACGCGGCGATCGGCACCATAATAATAGAGCCGAGTCCTACACCGGAGGTGACGATAGCGATAGCGAGCCCGCGCATTTTCTCAAACCACTTTGCAGTTATGGATGTGGCTATAACGTACGCCGGACCGGTGCCTGCCGCTTCCAGAAGGCTGTAGGTTATAAACAACTGCCACAGTACATTTGCTTGACTGTTGAGGAAAAGGCCGAGGAAAGAAAAAATCGCCATAATAAGGAAGACGATTTTCGGCCCGTAGCGGTCAGCCGCCCAGCCCGCCAGTACTGATGAAGCAGACCCCAGCAGCATATAAGCTGAAAAGACTGCCGAGGTATATACCCTGCTGGCTGCGAATTCCTCCTCAAGGGGTGCGAAAAAGACGCCGAATGAATAGCGAACGCCGTACCCCGCGATAATGAGCATAAGGCACACTGCCAGTATTACCCAGCCGTAATAAAAACGCTCAGACCTCTGCTCTTTAACCATATGTCTTTCTTGTAAATGCCGCTTTATGCCCGGGATTATACAATAGCCGCTGCTGGATATATGATTTCATGGTTATGCGAATCGGGTTGATTTAATGAAGCAGTATACCATATTGGCACATTGAAAATCGCAGTATTGCTGGCTTAAAAAGGTATTTGAGTACTGTAAATGATCCTGAGACATCTAATAATGTAATTTTAACCTCTGGCAATCAGCCCCGCGATACTATAAAATTGAAATCAGGCATACATAGTACGTCGGGAGGTGTGATATGGTTAAGGACCCCGTATGCAAAATGGAAGTGGACGAAAGCAAGGCGAAATTCAACACAACCTACCGTAGCAGAACCTACTATTTCTGCTCTGACCAGTGCAAGCGGAAATTCGATAACACGGTAAATAAACTGCAGCAGGCCGGCGGCGGTATATGCTATGGTGTGCGCATCGAGGAAGAGCGGCAGGCTATGGAAGAATAGCCTGTGATGAGAAAGGATCGGGGAATGAGCAAGCCTTTAACGGATAAAGACAGACAGAGGGCAAGAATATGCCTGGAAAAGTGTCCGGTATGCAGGTCCGCGAGGGCGGAGCAGAAGGGGGGCAAATACTGGTTTGTGAAAAACGTGGAGAGCTGGTCCTGCCCCTGGTGCAAAGCATATGCAAAGGTCTACGGCCGTAAAGCATATGAGCCGTTAACCGGACATCAGACTCGGGAGTGAGGTATACTGCTTGCGCCGCAAGCCTGCCGATCTGCTGTTATTAGAGATAGGACCTGAAGGAAAATGCGCCGCTGCTTGTTGCCGGCAAGCCCTCTTCGCTCTTGTCTGTTATTCTTTTTCCACAACACGGTGGATATCTGCTATGCCTCGTCCTTCTCATGAGAGCTTTTCGTACTGCCGGAGTGCGCCGTTTTTTTCAGCTTAAGTAAAGCTCTCCAGAGAAATTGCACTGCCTTGATCAACAATCAAATCATGACCTCATCCTTGCCCGTATACATGTAACGATAACAAATAAACCCGTCCGGAGGCAATTGCCTGCCTGGGGCTATCCTGCAGCAGTGCTGCCTGCACTATTGATAGAGAGGGACTGTCGGTCCTTCTGCTTTTTGCCGGTTTTAGTTTCTCTTTCTTTACGTGCGATATCAGTTTGTAATGTAAAGGCTGGAACTGAATAACCGCTGGTATATGGTGGATGGTTCTGAGATGATAGATGGGTGTTATGGAACACTTTCTACAAAAGCTGCGCTCTCCGCCGCTTTTGTCACGCGTAGTTAGACAAGTGCCGCTTCAGGCATTTTGACGTCAAATTCGAAGCAGCTGGCGGGTGCGCATTCTTCCCTGAAGCGGATAAGGTGTAAAGCCGTATTTTCCGATAGTTCTTCATTATGCACAGGGACGCTTACGTCTGAGCTTTCAGCGGGTTGGCCGGCATAGGCAGCCTCAGGAATTTCGGCATCGGCATATACCACCGCCGGGGTGGTATTAAAGAGAGCTGCGATATCCAGCATATGAGTTGCTTCAATCTCCATGGTTATGCCGCCGGTAGCCATGGCCGGGATAATCATTTTTACCAGCAAAAGGCTTAAGAAATGTTTGCTGAAAATTTTTTTTGTAAGCTTCCTGATCATGACTTTTCTATCCGTTGCCACCAAGATTTATCTCTTTACTCTTTTCACACTATAATGGTAACCGATCAGTCAGCAACTTCAATCATCACTGTGGACGGTTTTTATGAAGACAGTGGGTTGACCGGTTTTTAGCTTTTTGTCAGCCAGTGGTAGTACTTTCGGCTGACCCGGTAATCAGACTATTACGCACCGCTTATAACGATGCCAGAGGAAGCAAGATGCTTATCATTCGTGAACTTTTCTATGTCCGCAGCTTCTCAAGCGCTGCCCTGATGCGCTCAAGCGAGCGCTCCCGGCCCAGCACCTCCATGGTCTCGAACAAGGGTGGTGAGACCGTCCTGCCCGTGACGGCAACGCGGAAGAGGCCGAAGAACGGTCCCGGTTTGAGGCCCAGCTCCACAGCCTGTGCGCGCATCATCTCTTCCATCGCCTCTGCCTTCCATGGTCTGATTTGCTCAAGTTTGGCAAGCGCAGTCGAGACAGCATGAGTTGCCTGTTCCTTCTCAAGCTTTCCGCACAGCACCTTGCTCTCATATTCCAGTCTGTCTATGAGGAAGAAATCTATAAGCGAGGGTATTTCAGAAAGAGTTCTGGCGCGCTCCTGTATCAGCGGTATGATAGAGCGGATGTAATCGGCGTTCAGAGGGCGCATTATTGCCTCCGGCAGCGCTTTCTCCAGGAAGGGCATGGCGCGTGCTGCCAGGTCGTTTGGGCTTAAGTTACGGATATATACGCCGTTCATCCATTCCAGCTTTTCCTTATTGAATACGGCTGCTGTTTTGCTCACGCGCTCCAGAGAAAAATTCTCTATTATCTCACGGCGGCTCATAATCTCCGTTTTGTCATCGAGCGACCATCCCAGCAGGGAGAGAAAATTAATCATAGTCTCGGGCAGATAACCCTCATCCTCATATTCCTTGATTGAGGTAGCCCCGTGTCGTTTGCTGAGCTTGGACTTGTCCGGCCCGAGTATCATGGGCAGATGGGCGAACTGCGGCGGCTGCCAGCCGAGAGCCTCATAGAGCAGCGTATGGCGCGGTGTGCTGGAGAGCCACTCATCCGCACGCATGACGTGCGTTATTTGCATATTGTGGTCGTCCACTATATTGGCCAGGTGATAGGTGGGATAGCCGTCTGATTTGAGCAGGACAAAATCATCAAGCGTGCTGTTTTCAAAGGTGATTTCTCCGCGAATAAGGTCAAGGAAGGTGGTCTGTCCGTGAAGCGGTGACTTGAAACGTATGACGGGAGTGATGCCCTGTGCCTCCCTTTCCGCGCGCTCCTGCACCGTCAGATCGCGGCACAGGCGGTCATATCCGGGCGGCTCCTTGCGCTTCATCTGCGCCTCGCGCATCTCCTTGAGCCGTTCAGAGGAGCAGTAGCAGGGATAGGATTTGCCTTCGTTAACCAATTTCCGGGCTATATCATGGTAAAGCGGCAGCCGTTCCGACTGGTAGACGGGTCCCTCGTCCCAGTCCATGCCCAACCACTTGAGGCTGGAAATAATCATATCGACTGCACCTTCAACCGTGCGCGCCACATCCGTATTTTCGATGCGGAGGATAAAGATGCCTCCGTTATGGCGGGCAAACAGCCAGTTGAAAAGGGCAGTCCTGATATTGCCCAGATGGGGATAGCCGGTGGGGCTGGGGGCAAAACGTACTCTTACCTGATCTTTACAGACGTGTGTGTTAGCTAAGTCTTCCCTGTGCATATGATTCCGTAAATTCTACCTGCCTGACCGGCAACTTTACAACATAAGTATCAGCTATTTTATCATGAAGTCCCTGTTTTCGCTCATCGAAAGCTATCATGATAAAGCCGATATAGAGTATAAGGCCGGAAAGAATGGAACTGAAGAAGCGGATAACCGCGCGGTCCAGCGTGAGCGGGGAACTGTCTGTGCGGATTATTTTTATACCCATTATCATTTTGCCCGGCGTGGCCCCTCTCCATGCCCAGAAAAAGAGAGTGTACGCGGTTAATAAACAGACGAATACTATGCCGAGCGCGGGCCCCAAGACGAGCAGATGAAAAGCTGAGCCGGTCCACTGTTTAAGTATAAAATAGATGAAATAGATAACGATCAAAAGTACGGCAAGGTCTATCAGCGAAGCACCGACTCTGACCCAGAAACCGGCATACTCTAGGGCATGCTCTTCCGGCTTTTTATCCAAGCTTGGCTCCTTACCGTGAGAGGCGGGATGTCACTGCTGAGGTCCCGTATCTGCCCGGGGTGAAAATATGTTTGACATTGAGCAACGCACATAAACAGCGCTATAGAGAGGGAAAAATTCCCTTTTGTTCAGTCTATTTTTTAGTCAGAGCACGGTGCAGACCTTCCAGTTGACCCAGGTGTTTCTTCAGCCTTTGGACCAGTTGTTCCGCCTGTTTTAGCTGGCTTCTGGTATCTTCTATCTGCGTTGTGACTTTAAATAGAATCTCGTTTCTGCGGATACCGATATCTGCTTCGAACCCGGTGAGTCTCTTTAGCTCTTCGCTGCTGTCCAGGAGACTTGAGAGAAGATCGCTCTCCCTGCCTGCCTGTTCTCTTCTGATCTGGCTATAGTACTGTTCTGATTCTTTCATTCAGTATACCCCGCGCTTACTAAAATGTAACACATTAGCGGTGATTTAAGCAATAGTTAAGCCGGTATATTATGTATTTCTTTGTCTTTGCGGAATACCGTACCTGTAAAACCGTAAAAGAGAGGCCGCATTCAGCGTAAATAATCAAGGGCTGATTGAAGGTCAGGCGGCAGCTGGCTGGTAAATTCGCGGTATATGCCGCTTGAGGGAAGGTGAAAGCCAAGTCGCCACGCATGGAGAAACTGCCGGTTTAAAAATTTAACCTTGATTCCGTATACGCTGTCTCCCGCTACAGGGTAACCGATTGCAGTCAGGTGCACACGTATCTGATGCGTTCTGCCCGTTTCAATGCTGATATCCAGTAGTGTATAGCCGTCCAGATATTCCTTGACCCTGTAGGAGGTGGCGGCTTCCTTACCGGAGGAGACGACAGCCATTCTTTTGCGGTGGGCAGGGTCTCGGCCGATAGGGGCTTCGATAATGCCTCGCTCAGGTTCAAGTTTTCCTTTGACCAGTGCGTAATAGCTCTTGTGTATGGAATGGGCTTTAAACTGGGCAATCAGGTTAGTCTGTGCAGCGGCATGACGGGCTATAAGCATCAATCCGGAAGTGTCCTTATCCAGCCGGTGCACGATGCCCGGCCTTGAGCTATCCTCGAAGCTGGCCAGCTCCGGCCAGCGCGCCAGCAGCGCGTTGACCAGCGTATGCTGCGTATGCCCCGGTGCGGGATGGACCGTTAGCCCGGCCGGCTTATTGACAACGATGACGTCATCGTCTTCATAGATTACTTCAACTTCTATGGGTTCCGGCTGGGGGCTGAGTGGTTGTGTGGGGGGTATGGTAACGGCGATAACCTCTCCGGCTGCTGCTTTATGGCTGCTGCGCAAACTCACACCGTTGACCAGAACATTACCCTGCTCGATAAGATGCTGAAGATACGATCTTGATAGATAGGGATAGCGGGCAGCCAGAATTTTGTCCAGGCGTTCAGCAGGTCCGGTTACTTCGAAGGTTTCAATCAACGGCTCAGAATGATTTTCCATCTTCTTGTTTAAGACCGGTTATGACAAGAACCACCAGCAGTACAATGCCGACTGAGATGGCTGAATCGGCAACATTAAAAGCGGGCCAGTGATAATCGCCCCACAGACGTATATCGATAAAGTCCGTTACACATCCCAACCTGAGTCTGTCTGCCAGATTACCGGCAGCGCCGCCCATCACCAGCCCCAGGGTCAGGGTATACCAGGCACTTTGTCCGGTAATTTGCCGGTAAAAGGCTATCATAACGATAATGGCTATCAGCGCAAGCATACTCAACATAACGCTGTGACCCTGCAAAATACCGAAGGCGGCACCGCTGTTGCAAACGTGAACAATCGTCAGACGTCCTGCTTCAACAAGCACTTCTCCGGGGTCTGCATTTATACGTATCCACTGTTTGCTTGCCTGGTCCAGTGCTATAACTAGAACTGCAATAAGTGGGAGAATCCATACTCGGCGCACGCTTCTAATACTACTCGCTTCTAACGTCCTTTTTTCTCTTTTGCCTTGCATTCAAGGCACAGTTTGGCATACGGTAAAGCTTGAAGCCTTTCCGGATTGATTTTCTTGCCGCAGTTAGTGCAGATTCCATACGTGCCGGCTTTCATACGCTCCAGAGCATCGTTGACTTTTATCAGCGATTCAGACATCTGCTGCTCCAATGCCAGACGTTTTTCAAACTCGGATACGACGGAAGCTTCCTCTTCACGTTTGCCGTAAGGGCTGCCCTCCCGTCTTACGTCGGTATTATCTGCACTGCGCTTAAGCTTATCCAGCTCCGCTATGAGCCACTTTCGCTCTTCTTCCAGCTGTTTGCGGATTATTCTTTCTGATTCCATATTGTTTACCTGCTGAGCTGCCATCTGACGAATGCTATTCTAAACCGAAGTTGCCTGCTAAAGCAAACTCTACAGAGGTCGTACGCTGTTTTCGGCCGGTTGTTTCCACAGCTATTATAGGTGTGGTATGCGGTTTGCCGTACTTTTTTTAATCCAGCATCAAGCGCAATTGCCGGATGGTGTCTACTGCTTGACCCTGCCAGTGATTATTGGCAAAGATGAAGGTCTTGTCCGCTCCTTTTCTGAGCTTATTGATTTTAGGCAGCCACTCTGCCAGCTCTTCCGCTGAATAGCTGTAATCATAACGTTCATAAGCGAATTGATGCTGCCACCATTTGGCCGTATTGCGTCCGTGGAAACGTACATAAGCAATTGCACTGGTGCGTTCAGCTACTGGAGGGATCAGCCCGGGTAAACGCGGCTCATCGACGCAGCAAAAGCCCAGGTTGAGCGAATGGAGCCAGCTGAATATATCCGGCTTAATCCAGCCGGCATTGCGGAATTCTATGACCACAGGCATATCCTGAAAATACCCGCGGAAATATTCTATATAGCTCTGGTTGTCCCGGCTGCATCTGAAGCTGTAGGGGAATTGTGCCAGTATGCAGCCAAGCTTGCCGCTTTCTTTTAAGGGACGCAGCGCTTCTGTGAAGGCGGCGAATACTTCACCGCTCTTTTTTCTGGTATGCGTTATATCCTGGTTGGCTTTAACGGAGAACTGGAAGTTCGGCCCTGTTTTGGCTGCCATACTTTTCATAGTGGCAAAGCCGGGGATGACATAGTAAGTGGAGTTCAACTCAAGGGAGTTGAACTCCTGTGAATAATAGTGTAACCAATCCTGGCGGGGCAGCACGCCGGGGTAGAAGGGGCCTACCCAATCCTGATAGCTGAACCCGCTTGTTCCCGTATACAGCACCCTGCTTCCCCCCTTAAACGCTTGCAGTTGCGGAGCCGCTGCTGTGCTTTTGCACAGCCTCTGTTATCGGCCTGCTATTATGCTTTATGCAACCGCACCCCAGATTGCAATGATACCGACGATTATTAAATATATTCCGATAAGGTAGTTGAGTATTCGTGGAAAAATCATAACGATAATACCGAAGACGAGAGTGATAATACCTACAATAAGACCGCTGCCGATTCCGAAAACTGGCATTTGTTCTTTACCTCCTGATCAGTGATACTATACCGAAGACGATAAGGAATATTCCGACAATTAAACTCAATTTAATGAGGTTGAACAGTATTACTACCCCGGCGACTATTGCCAGTATCCCTATTAGAATACCTGATGAACCGATCGAGCTTTTTGCCATGATAGTTACTCCTTGCAGCAAGAAATGAATGCGGGGTCTATAACCTCGCTTATTTATTGTATCGCATGCTGTCAATAGCCAAGGCGTTGTGATATCTTTATCTCTGCAAGGCTATTAATGCGATTTTAGCATCCTGATTATCGCAGCTTTGAGCACCGTTATGCATGGTGACAGGGATCGATTAGCCGTAAAAACAGATGCCGGGTCAAGCCCGGCATCTGTATATAATTCTCTAACCGGGGACTATACTTCTCTGAACTCACCTTCCACTGTCCCCTCTTCACCGCCGCCCGGTTCCTCTCCGCTCGGAGTCGGTCCGCTGTCCGGAGCCGGACCTCCCGGAGGGGGCTGCTGGGCGCCGGCCTGCTGATAGACCGCTTGTCCCAATTTCTGCATCAGATTGGAGAGTTCTTTAGTCGTAGAGCGTATTTGTGCCACGTCCGAGCCCTGTAAAGCGCTGCGGACTGCTGCTATCTTGCCGTCTATCTCCCCTTTCAAGTCAGCCGGGACTTTATCCGCCTGTTCGCGCAGGATTCTTTCCGTGCTATAGACAAGACTGTCTGCCTCGTTGCGGGCCTCGATTTCCTCCTTCTTACGCGCATCTTCAGAGGCATGAGACTCTGCGTCGCGTGCCATTTTCTCCACTTCTTCTTTGGAAAGCCCGCTGGAAGCAGTGATGGTAATCTTCTGCTCCTTGCCGGTGCCCTTGTCCAGTGCACGGACATTCAGAATGCCGTTGGCATCAATATCGAAGGTAACCTCGATTTGAGGTATGCCGCGCGGGGCGGGAAGTATACCGTCCAGTATAAAGCGGCCCAGACTGCGGTTATCGTTTGCCATGGGACGCTCGCCCTGCAATACATTAATCTCCACACTGGTCTGGCTATCGGCTGCCGTGCTGAAAATCTGACTCTTGGAGGTAGGGATGGTCGTATTACGGGGAATAAGCGGGGTGGCAACTCCGCCCATCGTTTCAATGCTCAATGTGAGCGGGGTGACGTCCAGAAGGAGCACGTCTCTCACATCACCCTTGAGCACGCCTGCCTGAATAGCAGCGCCGAGAGCTACCGCCTCGTCCGGGTTAATGCCCTTCATCGGTTCGCGTCCGAAGAACTGCCGGGCCATATCCTGCACCTTGGGCATTCTGGTTGAACCTCCCACCATCACCACATCGCTGATCTGGGCTGTGGTGAGGTTTGCATCCTTGAGAGCATTGCGGCAGGGCTCAATGGTTCTCTCGAGAAGATCCATAACCAGCTGTTCCAATTTGGCCCTGGTGAGGTTAATATTCATATGCTTGGGCCCTGATGCGTCAGCCGTGATGAAAGGCAGGTTGACCTCTGTTTGTGAAACGGTGGAGAGCTCGCGTTTAGCCTTCTCGGCGGCGTCCTTTAGCCGCTGCAGTGCCATTCTATCCTGTTTGAGATCGATGCCGTTCTCTTTCTTAAATTCATCACAGAGGTAATCCATGATGCGCAGGTCAAGGTCATCGCCTCCAAGATGAGTATCGCCGCTGGTGGATTTTACCTGGAAGGTGCCCTCGCCCAGTTCCAGTACAGAGACATCGAAAGTCCCCCCGCCGAAGTCATAGACGGCGATTGTCTCATCACCTTTTTTATCAAGGCCGTATGCCAGAGCGGATGCGGTGGGCTCGTTGACGATACGTTCGACATTCAACCCTGCGATTTTACCCGCATCTTTAGTAGCCTGCCTTTGACTGTCATTAAAATAGGCAGGGACCGTAATAACAGCGTCTGTTACCTTTTCGCCCAGATATGCCTCAGCGTCGGCCTTCAATTTCTGCAAAATCATTGCTGAAATCTCCGGTGGACTGTACTGCTTGCCTCCCATGACAACATGGGCATCACCGTTCTGCGCCTCAACAATTTTATAAGGAAGCCGCTTAATGTCCTGCTGTACCTCAGCATCCTTGAACTTTCTGCCCATCAGACGTTTTATACTGTAGATTGTATTTTCAGGATTGGTCACCGCCTGTCTTTTGGCCAGAAGCCCTACCAGGCGTTCACCCTTTTTATCGATAGCGACAACCGAGGGAGTCAATCTCTCACCTTCGGTATTCGTTATGATTTTAGGTTCTCCGCCTTCGATAACCGCTACCAGGCTGAAGGTGGTTCCCAGATCGATACCAACTGTTTTTCCCATATTTTCCTCCTTGCAAATAGACCTCTTGTATTACATTATCGGGTATGTCTTACTCTTCCCCGTTTTGCTCCGCAGTTTCCTGTCCATTACCTACTACTACCATGGAAGGGCGCAGTACTTTGTCTTTATACATATATCCCTTCTGCACTTCCTGCACCACTATCCCCTCTTCACCATTTTGCTGCGCAATTGCCTCATGTACGCTGGGGTCGAAGGGTTTTCCCGCAGCTTCTATACAGGTTACCCCCTGTGTTTGGAGCAGTGTTTGCAGTTTGCGCAGGATTAGTTTCATTCCGTCCGCCCAACCTGCCTCCGCCTGTTCAGGCGGAATAGCGGCGAAAGCCCTTTCAAAATCATCCAGCACCGGCAGCAGGCTGCAAATCAGCGTGGAGTTGGCAAATTTCGTGATATCGTTCTTTTCCTGCTCCACTCTTTTACGGTAATTTGCCAGGTCGGCTTCCGCTCGCTGCCAGTTATTCTTATATTGATTGGCCTTTTCGGTTGCCTCGGCCAGTTTATTTTTTAGCGACTTTGCTTTTTTATCCTCAAGGTGAGATCCTTCAGTTTCTTGGCTCTCAATTACTTCTTCACCGTTATCAGCCAATATAACCTCCTTTTCATAACGTGGCTATTATTCACAATACACTTTTGAAAGCAGATCATTCAGTACACCGGATACACAGTTTACTGCAGAAATAGCCCGTGTATAATCCATTCTGGTTGGGCCGATAACCCCAATAGTCCCGCCAACCTTGCGCGGGACGCCGTAGTTGTTTAATACCAGACTCAAGTCCTGGAGTATATCGACATTGCTTTCATCGCCTATCACAACTTGTACGCCCTGGTGGTTTACCTGCTTACGGATAAGGGGAGTAAGCCAGTCCTGCATCTCGACCAGCTCCATTAAGTTGAGCAATTTGTCCTTTTGGCCAAACTCAGGCTGCTCCATCATTTTTCGCAGTCCCTCAAAATAGGGCTTGTTGTATTCGGACTCATCCTCCTGCTCCATGATCTCAGTGATAATATCTATCAGGCGCTGTTCCTGCTCCGAGGCATGCACCTCCTGAGATGTGAGCTCGGCAAAGGTACGGCCGGCAAAAAAGCTGTTAAACTTATTTGCCAGCTTGCTGAGTTCTTCCTGGTTTATCGGCTCGCTAAAGGACAGCAGGTGCTGTTTAACGGATGTCTCACTGAGTACAAGTATTAGCATAGCCAGAAATTCATGGATGGCTACCAGTTCAAGATGCTTGAACCTGGACCTGCGTGCCTTTGGAAATGTCACGATGGAGACATTCCCGGCCATATGAGATACAATGAGCGCTGCCACCTTAAGCCATTTATCGATTTCCTCTTCCACTTCCATAAATGATCTGCGGATGCGCTCCTGCTCATCCACGGGAAGCTCGATATTATCGGGAAGTGCCTGAACAAAATGGCGGTACGCTTTGCCGGAAGGGACGGTACCCGCCGATGTATGCGGGCGTGTCAGATAACCCTCTTCTTCCAGGCGCGCCACATCGTTGCGAATGGTAGCAGGACTTACGCCCATGTCATAATGGCGTGAGATGAACTCAGAGGCCACAGGCATGGCTGTGGCTATATACTCACCAACAATTATCCTCAGAATGGTACTTTTTCTTTTTTGAAATCCGCTTCCCATTTTTAGCACTCTCCATCTAAGACTGCTAATTATTTATAATACTGTACCACTCTCTTGCAATGATGTCAAAACTTTAAGGGGGCGAAATTCGGACCCTGCTGATTCATTGTGAGCAGGGCAAATTCGCCCCCTGATTTCACTGTTATTTCTCTGTATAAGTGACGGTCAATGTCACATCGGACCACTCGATCCATTCCGCAACCGAGTTGCCGTTGGTTGCTTTCAGCCACAATGCTTCTATCTGAAAACGGCCGGAAGCAGCGTCTACCAACTGCTTGACCTCGGGAGTCACGTCTACCGTGGTAGGCGCGTCAAACTCAGGTGCAGAAGAGTAGTTCTGAAGTTTTTGCCCGACGATGTTATAAGGAGGAAGCTCATCCGTGGGATAGGACACCCGCCATAGGCGGAAACCTCCCAGCGATTCGGAACCCACACGGGCGAAAGGATTTCCGGCGATACTCCTGGTTTTGAAAGTGAGCTTTGCTTCCTTAACCTCTGTGCCATTCAACCCCCAGATGTTGTAGCTCCAGAATGCGCGGTAACCCCGGTTCTGGAGATCATCTCCGGCCCGGAAGAGAGATTTGTCTTTGTTGGTTTCACTAACAGTGCCGGACTCTTCCTGGATAATGGTTAGAGTTACGGTCTTGGTTGCGGTTGCTACCGTAACCTGAACATTACCGGTGGTTGATGCTCCTTTACTATCGTTTACCGTGACGGTTACGCCGTATGTTCCACCCTGTGCAGGAGGAAAATAAGA
>CAZFIM010000007.1:0-55762 GCA_964519615.1 uncultured Dehalococcoidales bacterium | reverse complement strand
ATCCCTGTCGCCAGCTTGAAAGGCTGGTGTCCTAGGCCTCTAGACGATGGGGGCAAATTCTATGGATAAACCGGCAGCGCCTCCAGACCTGCCGTTTCAACAAAACCACACATTATATTCATATTTTGTATCGCCTGTCCAGCGGCGCCTTTGACAAGGTTGTCTATCGCGCTCACCACCACTACCCGACCCGTCCGCGAATTATAATAGGGATGAATAAAGCACATATTGCTGCCCCATGTACTCTTGCTGCCCATAGGTGCCTCCAGCACTCGTACGAACGGCTCATCGCGGTAGAAATCCTGATAAAGCGCAAACAGTTCGGCATTGCCGCCGTTTAACTTGCCCTCCGCCTTGCGCCCGTAACAGGTGCTGAGTATGCCGCGCGTGGCAGGAATAAGGTGCGGCAGAAATGTCACAACCGGTTCAACGCCGCCGTTTGCCAGCGCCAGTTCCTGCACTATCTCCGAAAGATGCCGGTGCCCTTTCAATCCGTAGGCACGTACATCTTCATTGGCCTCGGCATAGTGTGTAGTGAGGTTGAGAGACCTGCCTGCTCCTGATACTCCCGATTTGCTGTCAATAATCACATCCGGTTCCATGATTCCCGCCTTAAAAGCCGGCGCCAGTGCAAGTATAGCGCTGGTCGGATAACAGCCGGGATTAGCAACGATGCATGCACGGGCGATTTCGCTGCGGTATAGCTCGGGAAGACCGTAGACCGCCTTTTCAAGCAGCTCGGGACGCGGATGCGTGAAATCATACCACTTCGGGTACAGCGCAGCATCCTTCAAGCGAAAATCGGCGCTGATATCCACTACATGAATATTTCTATCCAGCAATGGGATGATCACTTCGGCGCTTGCTTTATGCGGCATGGCGGAAAATACCAGTTCTACATCCTCCTCCATGGTATCGGTAATGGTCAAATCAATATCAATAAGGTGGGGAAAGACATGAGCCAGCTTTTGTCCTGCCGCACTCCTGCCCGTAACACTGCACAACCGCACCTGCGGATGACGCCAAAGCAGCCTTGCCAGTTCAACACCCGCATAACCGGTAACATTGATTATTCCAACCTTCATCATATCTTTCCTGTTCTTATGTCGTTTCAGCAATACACTATTATAGCGCTATTGTAAATCTTTTAAATGCCCGGTATCGTTCAACATGAGAGCGTAAGTAATGCCGTCTCTGACCTGGAAAAGATTGAGTGCACAGACATCCTGACCTATCTGCCAGAAATGTGAGGTGTCAATCTCCAGCATGTGCAGAATCAGAACCATACATATCACACGGTGCGAGACCAGCGCTATCGTCTGACCCTCATGCTGATTTACAAGTCCGTCGACAGCCTCTCCTACCCTTGCCCGCACCTCGTCCAGGCTTTCGCCACCGGGGAATGTAACCCGCTCGGGATGATGCTGCCATAACTCGTACAGATCTCTATCTTGCTCCTGAGCTTCTTTACGTGAGAGCCCCTCCCACAGCCCGAAATCCATATCTATAATTCCGGGAAAAGGTATAGGCTCTTGCCCTATCTTCCGCCCTATTATCTCAGCCGTCATCAGAGCTCGCTTAAGCGGGCTGCAGTAGACTATGGAAACAGGCCACCCGAAGGCAATACGCTCCGCAGTGGCCTGTGCCTGTTGTATTCCCAATTCATCCAGCGCTATATCCGCCCTGCCGCGAAACCGGTCCTCCCGGTTCCATTCCGTTCTGCCGTGCCGGACGAGAAGTATGTGTGTTAAAGACAATTCCTCTTTACCTGCTTGCCGTTATACACGCTCAACAATCATGGCCATACCCTGGCCGCCGCCGATGCACATGGTGACCAGCCCTCGTTTGGCATTCAGTCTCTGCATGGCATACATGATCGTTACCGTCAACCTGGCGCCTGTGCATCCAACCGGATGACCCAGCGATATTCCGCTGCCAAACATATTGGTATTATCTGTACCTATACCTAGCTCGCGCATGCAGGCAATAGCTTGAGATGCAAATGCCTCATTTAACTCAAAAATATCGATATCTTTGACCGTCATGTTTGCTTTATCGAGAGCTTTGCGTACTGCAGGTATGACGCCAAGTCCCATATAAGCAGGGTCTATACCACCCATGGCATAGGATACTATCTTTGCCATCGGCTTAAGGCCCAGCGATTTGGCCTTCTCATCAGTCATAAGCACAACAGCGGCTGCCGCATCATTGATGCCGGATGCGTTGCCGGCGGTCACTGTCCCGTCCTTGCGGAATACCGGCTTCAGTTTAGCCATTTTCTCAAGGGTCGTGTCCATCGGCCGCTCATCGGTATCGAAGATTACCGGATCTCCTCTTCTCTGAGGTATAACCACGGGAACTATCTCATCTTTAAACAGACCGTCGGCAATTGCCTTTCTGGCCCGTTGATGGCTCATTAAACCGAGCTCGTCCTGTTCTTCTCTGGTAATCCCATAAGTTGAGGCGATATTTTCAGCGGTATTGCCCATATGATAGCCGTAGAACTTCTCCCAAAGTCCATCGTAAACCATCATGTCCAGCACATCACCGAAGGCATTTACATCCATGCGGTAACCCCACCTTGCCTTGGGCAGAGCATAGGGTACAGTGCTCATACACTCCATACCGCCGGCCACTATAACCTCTGCGTCACCCTGTTTAATGGTCTGGGCAGCCAGCGTTATTGCCCTTAATCCTGAGGCACACACAATATTAACGGTAGTGGCATTGGTCTCTTTGGGCATGCCTGCGTACAGAGTAGCCTGTCTGGCGGTGTTCTGACCCTGCCCACCCTGGAGAACATTGCCCATAATTACTTCTTCAACCTGTACCGGTTTAAGCGATTCGTCCCAATCATAATATTTCTTCTCCAACTCGATAAGACCTGGCGCTTTCAGCTTATCCGGCCCGTAGGCAAGCAATTTTTCGCTGGATTGAGGCCTGAGGCCGGCTCTCTTCATAGATTCCTTGATGACCAGCGCACCCAGGTCGGTAACCGGTACTTCCTTGAGGGATACCCCAAAAGTACCTATGGCAGTACGTGCTCCGCTAACGATTACAACTTCTGACATTTTAATATATAACTCCTTCCTTATATTATTCTGTTATGCATTCTCTTGCTTCAATTCTTCAAACAGATTTGCGATTACATCTTTGAGTACATCATCACCTATCCCGTTAAGGCTGTCAGGAAAACGGGTAACGGATATTTTATTCTGTTCCAGTGCCCAGACATCGCTGCCAGCGACAACATTCCACTCGGGAACACCCCGAACTATCCAGAGATATTTCCGTTTGCCGTCATGACCGGGATCTATATTATCAAGATAATTGCGGCCTCCCATTGCCGTTACTTCGATTCCACCTATTTGAGCAGCCGGAATATTAGGCAAATTGACATTGAGTATACCCCGTATTTTTAATCTTCCATCGCCTACCGCCCCGGCCAGAAGCCTGGTGATAACGGCCGCTGCCTCAAAATGAAGGTCATCGAAAGCAGCAACTGATACTGCTATCGAAGGTATGTCATAGAAATAACCCTGCAGAGCGGCGCCTACGGTTCCCGACACAAATACATCATTGCCCAAATTGGGACCTTCATTGATACCGGATACAACCAGGTCAACCTTGTCTTTAATGCCGTATCTAAGCGCAAGTATCACGCTGTCACCGGGCGTGCCATCGACGGAATAAGCTTCAACATCGGAAAACCGTGATCTCACTTTGAGCAAACGTAGAGGGCGGCGAAGTGTTATCGAGGTGCCGCTGCCGCTCTGATCCCGATCAGGAGCAACAACCGTTACCGTGCCAACTTTTTTTAATTCTTCTGCGAGCGCCCAAAGGCCGTCTGCATGAATACCGTCATCATTGGTAACCAGAATTCGCATAAATGATATCCAGACCCCATTGAGTTTAACACAATCCGACCTTTCTAAACAAACGAAATGGAGGATAAACCCTTTATAAAATTTGCACAGAACAATTTACCGGAACCAGCTTGCGTTACTTCTACTCAAAATCATTACCTGTCTACAGCAGTATCCGGGACCAGCACATGCTGTTGCGTTTAGCCGTGTTTGCATGATATAATCCTGAACTTGGCAAGCGGATGTCCGGAGGCTTGTGTGCATATAACCATAATTGATTACGTTCCTTACCTTTTTGTGTGTGCAACCACTCTCACCCGGTCACCTGTACCTCTCCTTTTTAAGCCTATTAGCCTCCATCAAGATAAAAAATAGTAATTCTGCGGGTTACTTGCGGCTCGTGATTTATATGTACGAAAAGACTAACAAGGAGGTTTACTATAATGACGGCACAAATTATAAGCGGAACTCAGGTTGCGGCTGATATCCGCGCAGAACTGAAAGCCCGCGTGGCTAAATGCAAGGAGAAAGGCATTACACCGGCACTGGCTGTGGTGCTGGTGGGGGAGGACCCCGCTTCCATTTCCTATGTAACCGCGAAAGCAAAAGGTTCCGAGGAAATAGGAATGCACGAAGAGACTATTCGCAAACCTGCCGATACCTCGGAGGAAGAATTACTCAAAATAGTCGATACTCTCAATAAAGACCCCAAATTTCACGGTGTTCTGGTGCAGCTGCCGCTGCCCAAACATATTAATACGGAAAAGGTCATTGAATTCATTTCCCCCCGTAAAGATGTCGATGGATTCCATCCCGTTAATCTGGGCAACCTCTTGCGCGGCGAACCGTGCCCGCTGCCCTGTACAGCCTATGGGGTACAGCAGTTATTGATAAGAAGCGGTAATTCCCCGGAGGGCAAACACGTGGTGATATGCGGGCGGAGCAATATAGTGGGCAAACCCCTTGCAGGTATGCTGATGCAGAAAAAGAAAGGGGCAAATGCCACCGTCACCATCTGCCATACCGGAACAAAAGATATGGCCTACTACTCCAAACAGGCCGATATTCTTGTTGCAGCCATGGGAGCCCCTAAGGTTATCACTGCCGATATGGTAAGAGAGGGAGCAGTGGTCATCGATGTCGGGGTAAACCGCGTTGAAGATCCCACCAGAGAAAAAGGCTTCCGCCTCGTGGGAGATGTTGATTTCGATGCTATCAAGGAAAAAGCTTCCTTTATTACTCCGGTACCCGGCGGGGTAGGTCCCATGACGGTTACCATGCTTCTTATGAATACTGTTGAGATTGCAGAGGCAGAAGCAGGTATTACGCGTTAAATATAATGATAATTGACTGCAGGCGTACAGGCGAAAAAAATAACTTCAGGAGGATAGTTAATGGCGTATGATGCAACAAAAATGAAGGACTGGCAGATTGCAGAGGAAGCGGAGAAGAATATGCCCAATCCGGACCAGTGGCGGGAAAAGCTCGGATTGGAAAAAGATGAAGTAATGCCCTACGGCAGATTGAGCAAACTCGATTTTCTCAAAATCATCAACCGGCTTAAAGGTAAACCGGACGGCAAATATATCGAGGTTACTGCCATCACGCCCACACCGTTGGGAGAGGGCAAGAGCACCACTTCCGTAGGTTTGATGGAAGGACTGGGCAAACGCGGAAAGAGTGTAGGCGGGTGCCTGAGACAGCCCTCCGGCGGACCAACCATGAACATCAAAGGCACCGCTGCCGGCGGCGGCAACGCGCTGCTTATTCCCATGACCGAGTTTTCTATGGGTCTAACGGGAGATATCAATGACATTATGAACGCCCATAACCTTGCTATGGTGGCACTGACCGCCAGGATGCAGCATGAACGCAACTATGATGATGACGAACTGCAAAAGCGCACCAGGATGCGCCGCCTGGATGTGGATCCCACCAGAGTGGAATTCGGATGGGTGATGGACTTCTGTGCGCAAAGCCTGCGCAATATTGTGATAGGCCTCGGCGGCCGCATGGACGGCTTTACCATGCAATCGAGATTCGGTATTGCTGTAAGCTCCGAGCTGATGGCTATGCTTTCTATCGTTACGGACCTTGCCGATCTGCGCAAGAGGATGGATGAGATCACTCTTGCTTACGATAAGAAGGGCAATCCCGTTACAACCGGCGATCTGGAGGTGGGCGGCGCCATGACCGCATGGATGCGCAACACTATCAATCCCACTCTGTGCAGTACAGTTGAATACCAGCCGTGTATGGTCCATGCCGGCCCCTTTGCCAATATTGCCGTGGGACAATCATCCATTATCGCAGACCGTATCGGACTGAAGATGTTCGATTACCACGTGACCGAGAGCGGCTTTGCCGCCGATATCGGCTTTGAAAAATTCTGGAATGTGAAATGCCGTTTCAGCGGCCTCAAGCCGCATGTATCGGTGCTGACTACCACAATAAGAGCCCTCAAGATGCACGGCGGCGGTCCAAAAGTGGTACCAGGACTTCCACTCCCTGACTCATATACCAGAGAGGACCTGGCATTGCTGGAAAAGGGACTGCCCAATATGCTTCATCATATCAATACCATCAGAACCGCGGGGATTAACCCTGTAGTATGTATCAATGCCTTCCACACCGATACTAAAGATGAGATCGCGCTGGTCAAGAAAGCAGCTGAAGCGGCAGGCGCCCGCTGTGCTGTTTCAACGCACTGGGCAAACGGCGGTGACGGCGCTCTTGAGCTCGCCGATGCCGTCATGGATGCCTGTAAAGAAGAGAACGACTTCCAATTCCTCTATCCCAATGAAACCAAACTCCGCGACAGAGTGAACAAGATCGCTAAAGTTGTCTACGGCGCTGAAAATGTATCCTGGACACCTGAAGCTGAGGCAAAAGCAAAAATGTTTGAGAGCGATCCCAAGTATAATGAATACGCCACAATGATGGTAAAAACCCATCTCAGCCTCACCCATGACCCCACACTGAAGGGCGTGCCCAAGGGGTGGACGCTGCCCATACGCGACGTACTCATCTATTCAGGGGCCAAGTTCCTCTGTCCCTGCGCGGGAACAATAAGCTTGATGCCGGGCACCAGCTCGGATCCGGCTTTGAGAAGAGTAGACGTGGATGTCAAGACCGGTAAAGTTCAGGGGTTGTTCTAATCAAGCAGCTAGTAATGTAATCAGGGGCGGTGCTTTTTGCACCGCCCTTCTTTTTTAGGCTACAATTCACCTTGGTTTATAGACAATTATCAACAATTGGCTTTTACAATGACTATCATTATGTCAAATAGTAGTAAAATAATACATAGAAAGTGTGCAAGCTTATCCTGGAAGATTCATACTGGATGGGAGGAACAGGTAAAATACTACTTATCGCAGGCGGTATAATCATGCTGATTGGTCTTATACTTATACTTGCCCCGCATATACCTTTTCTGGGAAAACTCCCCGGTGACATTATGATTAAAAAGGATAATTTCTCATTCTATTTTCCTATCGTTACCTTTCTCATTATCAGTATAGCGCTCACAATTATATTGAATGTTGTACTGCACTTCATCGGCAAGTAGCTCCTTTATATGAAAACTGATGATTTCAACTATACCCTTCCTGCTGAGCGGATAGCCCAGACTCCGGTTGAACCGCGCGACCGCTCCCGTTTAATGGTTCTGGACCGCAAGAGCGGGACACTGCAGGACCGCCATTTCTATGAACTGGGAGATTTCCTGCGCAGCGATGACCTTCTGGTGTTTAATGACAGCCGGGTAATACCTGCCCGGTTATTCGGACTGCAAAAAGGCAGTACTACCAAGGTGGAGCTGCTGCTGCTCAAACGGTTGAGGGAGAACACGTGGGAAACACTGGCACGCCCGGGCAAAAAAGTGAGAAAAGACACTGAACTGCGCATTATGCGCATAGACGGCAAAAACATCAAAGAGATAAGCGCCAGGGTTCTGGAGCATGGTGAGGGCGGTATACGCATCATTCAATTTTCCGATGAAAGTATGCTGGATGAACTGGGTAAAATGCCGCTGCCGCCTTATATCCATGAGCCGCTGTACCAGTCCGAACGGTACCAGACCGTCTATGCCAGTAGTAAAGGCAGCGTTGCTGCACCTACCGCCGGGCTGCATTTTACGCCCCGGCTGCTTAAAAGCCTTGAGGATAAGGGGATAACATTATGCTTTGTGACTCTTCATATAGGGCTCGATACCTTTCGACCGGTGCGCGAGGACGAGCCCGGCAATCACATTATTCACACGGAGCACGGTGAGATAAGCAGCGATACCGCCGCTCTATTGAATGAAGCTAAAAAAGCGGGGAGGCGTATTATTGCGGTGGGAACCAGCGCCGTACGGCTCATTGAAGCGGCGGCACAGAGCGGCCGGGTTGTTCCCCACAACGGCCCGGTTAATCTGTTTATTCTGCCGGGCTACGAGTTCAGAACTACGGATGCGATGCTGACCAATTTCCACCTGCCGCGCTCAACGCTCATTATGCTGGTCTCAGCCTTTGCCGGCAAAGAGCTTATCATGAACGCCTATGAACAGGCCATCGCCAGAGAATACCGCTTTTACAGCTTCGGCGACGCGATGCTGATAGAATAATCCGCTATGCAGTGCGGGTTATCTCCTCGGTTATTCTTCCCGCCTGCCTTTTCGCTGCATTAACAATAGCTTAAATATTCGGGCGCAGGATTAATGATGTTCGCATTTAAGAAACGAAACTATATTTATAGATGAGATCTTTATCGATCAGCAGGAACCATTTTTCATATTCTCTTTGTTCTTTTTATGTTCGCGTGCCTCACGCAACCTGACTTCTCTCCTTATGTGAGCTTCCTGATTGCGCCTTCTATCCTCGTCCGTCTCCAGAATCAAAGGTGGAACCGGCAAAGGTCTACCGGCTTTATCGAGGGCTACAAAGGAAAGATACGCTGAAGCGGTATGGCGGACATCGCCGGTAATGAGGTCTTCTGCCTCTACCCGTACTCCTATTTCCATTGATGTCTTCCCTACCATATTAAGGCTGGCTTTGCAGGTTACCAGATCCCCGGGGTAGATCGGATAATGAAAGTCCAACCTATCGATAGAAGCGGTAACGGCATTTGAGCGTGCATGCCGTATAGCTACTGAACCGGCAGCAACATCAATTAGTTTCATAATCACACCACCGTGTATATTACCTGCCAGGTTCACATCCTGAGGGCCCATTACCTGTGCAGTAACTAGGGCGCTTGCCTTGACCGTCTTTCCTTCCATTGTTCCACTCCCTGTTTAATAGATTACCGGGTGAATAATGAGTATATTCCGTATCTGAGTTATATCTCCATCAATTATTCTAAAAAGGGAGATAACACCATTAACATAAATACACATACATGGAGAACTCAGAAAAGTCTGATGCAATTGTAACATCCGCAGATTTAAGCTTCAAGAAAATATACGCATATTCTACCGTGCAGTTGACCGCGTCATACTCAAGATAGATAATTATTGAGTTACAATGCCGCGCACTCTAAACATACACGGCATATGTTCATTTTTTCATGGGATGCCCTGCGGAAAATCTTATATCAAGGAGTTGTTACACTGATGTCAACGTTATTACTGGATAGAGAAGCCGTACGAAATCTACTTCACATGCCGGAGGTTATGGATGCAGTCGAGCAGGCTTTTAAGGCATGGAATTCCGGAAACGGGAATATGCCGCCTAAAGCTTATTTAAGCGTTGAGAAAGGCGACTTCAGGGCTATGCCTGCCTCACTGCCGGGTTGCGCCGGAATGAAATGGGTCAACGCTCATCCGGATAATAGAGGAGAAAATCTTCCTGCCGTAATGGCTGTTATTATCTACAATGATCCTGAAACCGGCTACCCGCTGGCAATCATGGAAGGTGCGCAAATAACGGCCTACCGTACAGGCGCAGCTACGGCTATTGCCTCCAAATATCTGGCCCGTCCGGATTCACGTAGTCTCGGTATTATAGGCGCCGGCTGTCAAGCCTATACTCAGATTACGGCCCATACCGCTCTATTTACATTTAAGGCCATCAATATTTTCGATATCTCACAGAAGGCCGTAGACCGTGTAATACAAGCATTCCCGGACCATCCGATCCATGCCTGTTCGGCAGAAGAGGCAGCCTCATGTGATATAGTCTGCACCTTAACCCCCTCCCGCAGCCCCATTGTCAAGCATGAGTGGATACACAAAGGAACACATATCAACGCCGTAGGCGCTGACGCGGCAGGCAAACAAGAGCTCGCCCCTGACATACTCAACAATGCTGTTGTAGTAGTCGATGATATCAGACAGGCCTCGGCCAGCGGCGAGATCAACGTTCCCATCAGCAAAGGAACTTTTAGTGCTGACGATGTATACGCAAACCTGCCGGAAATCGTTAGTGGAGACAAGCCGGGCAGAACCTCAATGGAGAGTATTACTCTTTTTGATTCCACCGGCATTGCCATCGAAGATATGGCGGCTGCGCAGCTTATTTACCGGAAAGCGATGCTTTCCGGCGGCTACCCCCTCGCAGATATGGTGGAGAGAAAAGCCTGAGAGCCTATCCGGTTTATAGCTTTGTTAAGGCGAAACAGGCTGGAATGGGTTCGAATTCATACTAAGGAATTCTGGCGCAAATGGGTCCTTTAATCCTTGCGGACCTGAATAGGATTCTCTCATGCCTGATGAGCTGCGGAATGACCATCCTTGCCATATTAGCAGAAGCCGCCCACTGCTCTTGCCACCAACTCCTATGCCGCTTTAAACACCGAACTTGGGTAACATTTTCCCCACTGGCAGACCTAAACTCAGTAGAGAAGACTTGGTAACCATGTAGTTAAAGAAGGAACCAGTATTACAATCCATAATGCCGCGAAGAGGGCTAATAAAAAGGGGGCAATTCCGCGAAAGACCTCGGTAGGATCGACCTTGGCCACACCGGCTGCAAAGAAACTGATTAAACCTATGGGCGGCGTTAGTCCCGCCAGGTTGCCCATAAATACAAGAGTAATGACAATGGTAAGCGGGTCGAAACCAACAGATGTTAAAACCGGTACAACCAGGGGGATAGTAATGATCATTATAGAAAGCAGCTCCATCACGCATCCCAGGACAAGATAAATGAGGATGACAAGCCCCATTACTCCTACCGGATGAATTCCTGCCCCCGATATAATATCTACGAGCATTTCCGGAAGACCAGTCATAGCTACAAAGCGGCCGAACATGAACCCTGCAATAAATATAGGGAACAACTGCGCCAGTGACAAAGCTGTTTCCCAAAATGAATTAAATATTTTTTTCCCACTCACCCCACGCGCTAATGAATATATAAAGACGCCGCTTGCACCTATGGCTCCACCTACTATGGGAGGAAAGAGACCGGCATATATACCGCCGATCACCAATATAAAAAGGGCAAGTATGGGCCAAAGCAGCGTAAGCGATGAAAACCTTTCTTTCCAGGTCGGGTGAGTATCTGCGCGCGGAATCTTGTGCGGACTAATAATTCCCATCAAAGTTACGGTGCCTATAAGCAGAAAGGTGACAAGTATGCCGGGCAAAATCCCGGCTATTAAAGATTGCCCTATTGACCACTCTGCTAATATGCAAAAAATGATTATCGGTACACTTGGAGGGATAAGGGCTGACAGGCCCGCTGCGGACGTAATACAACCCAGAGAAATACGCTTGTCATATCCGAATTTAGTTAACTCAGGTAAAGCGACTTTAGTGAATATGGCTATACTGGCAAATTCAACGCCGCTGCATGCCCCGAAAACAGCCGAAGCAACGATCGTGGCATTCAGAGCCCCTCCCCGGACCCTCGAAAGCCATCGGTTTACAGCGTTGTAGGCGCCTTCTGCCAGACCACTTTCTCCGGCCAGTACCCCCATTAATATAAACATTGGGAGCACGGCTAAAGTGTAGTCAGCCGCAATATTGTAGGGCGCAGTTGTAAATTGCATTAGCACATAAGAAGCTCCTCCGATCAGATAAAAACCTACCGCAGTTGCTGCGATTATGGAAACGAAAATCGGCACACCTATAAAAATCAAAACAAGCATTCCCGCAAAACAATAAACGGCTACTGAGGCATCATAATCCATTTAAGACTGCTCCTTTTTGAAACGAATAAACTTATGGGTGTAACCAGCGATGTAAGCCTGAGTTTGTCAATTTCGAGGAGACTTCACTTCTTTAATAAAAAGCATGATAAATGTAATTGCTAAAAGGGCAAAGCCCACTACGCTCACCAGTTGAAATGGCCACAAAGGATAATCTAACGCTCCATATTTGTAGATATGTCGATTATATGAATCCAGTACCAATATCATTGCTCGCCAGGTGCAGAAACCGATGGTCAATGCCCCTAATGCATGCCCTAATAACTTAAAGGCATGAGCTATTCCGGCGGATACCCGATTTTCAATGATAGTTATACGAATATGCCCTCTTTCAATGGCTACATAGGAAATTGCCATAAAGACTATCAGCGCATTAAACTCCGCTATAAAGTTCTTTCCAGCCGGCACTGAAAAGGAGAAAAGTTTGACGGTTATCACATCAATCGTGGCGATAACCATTATCAGCGCCACAAAAAATGCAGCGAGGAAGGAGCACCACTTATTTAACGAGGTTATTCCATTTTCAACAGGCTTCAACCAATTTTTGCGCTTCATGTTTAACTCCAGTGGTTAGTTTTAGTTTCTGTGGGACTCCGGCCGCTGTTCTCCTGTCACCAGGCATCAAGGCATAATCTTGCACTGGAAGCCACAGCACTAAAGAATTGCTTGCATTATTTGTAAGTGGTGCCCCCTCTCTCCTTGTTATGAGTTCTCCGCCTCTCTGGAACTTTCTTCAAACTCTTGAGCGGCTTCCTCAAATATTTTCCGCTCCCTTTCTTCAAATTTTTCTCTGCCATCCGCATAAGAAGGCAAAACCCAGTCCATTTCACGCAGATTCTCAGTTATCGTCGGAAGCCAGTTATAGGGAATCGATATCAGTACCTTGCCCTCTTCAAACATCTGCTTCGCTTTCATACCAAAGGCCAGTCCGGTGATCGTATAGTTCACCTTGCCGCTTTGAAACGGATAGATGTAGAGCCACGTGCACCCCAATACCGACGTTGCCTTGGGTTCCCAAGGTTCCCCAGTCGAATAGCTCATTGCCCTCAGTACTATTTCAGCCTGGCTGGGGGTAGCCATAAGAATCAAGAGATCCGGCTCAAAGGTCAGTTGTTCCAGCGAAGCGAAAACGACGTAGTTAACGATGCCTCTCTTGAACGTTGGGATGTACTGATAGATTTTGCCATTGGCCCGCGGCTCCTGATAGATTTTATATTTTGGCCCTACTATCCCGGATTCAAAAGCCGGAGTCATCTCTTCCATGCCCAATACTACTTTACCTACACAGCTCTCATTCTTTTTACCGAAATAGAATGGTCTTACGCTTTCCTGGGCCTCTTTAAACATCTCGCAGAAAGGCAAAGCCTTATCAATCGGCTCTATTCCTTCCGGCTTTGATAGAGAGAATTTAACGCCTACCGGCGGCCTCTCGAAATTAAATTTGCGGTATATGGATAAATCTGTCTTTAGCGGCCTCATATTAACCTCCTTGAATGCATTTTTAAATAAGTGCCTTTCCTATTCCAGATAAAGAGAGGGGACAATAAAGCTATTTCCCCCGTTATTCAGTTTAGACCCTGATTATCAGTCCTTTACTTTGAATGAGTGAAATCGCTAACGTACTTTATGAGCATGTCCCTGTTTGCATCTGAAACACCGCTTCGCTTGCAGAGATCAGTAAAGGTCTTTTCCCACTCATCAAGCATAGCTAAAGCCAGCGTCATTTGATCCTCAGATGAAAGCAAATTGACTTCGCAACCGGCATCAAGAAATATCTGAATAGCCCTCTTTTCACTTTCACCAAATATCTTCAGACTATTTTCCCTGCTGAAGTCCGCCGCATCTCTGCATACCTGCTGAAGGTCAGCAGGCAGGTGATTCCAGGTATCTTTATTAATGGCTATCGCATCAGAGCATCCTGCAACTCCAAGTCTCACAGCAGCCTTTGATACCTCCTGCAGCTTCAAGTTCGCCATCAGAGAGGTAGAAAATGTGAAACCCTGATAAACGTTCCTTCCCAAACTCTCGTAAGCTTCATCAATAGATGACATGACGGTACTCATGCCAACCGCATCAAAATATGGTAAGTCCGAGAGGGAGGCTATCTTTTTACCTTGTAAATCTGCCAGGCTGGCCGCAGGAAGAAAATTGACGCAAATGACCATCTCACCAGTAGAGCAGTATGTCATAAACTCAATATTTTGTTGTACAAGCTCCTTCTCACAAATGGGAGCAGTATTCGGGTTTTCAAACACAATTCCGTTCAGAAAAGACAGTATGTCAGGATAATCTCGAGGGTAAAGAAATTGGACTCCCCCGACAAAGGGCATTGAATCCTGGTACAAATTGTAGGGTGAAAAGCCTACGATGTCAGCCCCTCCTACCTTGATCAAATCCAACATTTCCAACTCTGATGCCAGTGAACCGCCATAGTATCTCTTTATCTTGATTCTTCCATCTGAGTTTTCTTCAAGATAAGAACAGAAGTAACTGACATTGTTAAGATCCTTCATCATCTCGGGCGATGTAGTGGACATTCTGAGCTCAATGACTTTAGTGGACGCAGTTGTATCTGACGGAGCCTTTGTTTCTGGTGGGTTAGTTGTATCGGGGGAAGAACAGCCGCTAAAAATCATAGCACTGGCCAGTACAACCATTAGCAGTACAAAGTATACCTTTTTCATAGATCTGTCCTCCTTTACGTTGTACGTTATCCTCTAAAAAAGCCTTCTGGGGTGAAGTTTAATGCAACATCCTGTATACATCACCTCCAAATTTCAATATATAAAGCAAGTTATACCACTTTATTCGGTCTATAAAGGCCGCAGGATGGCGCGAGCTAAAGCAGCGTCACTCCCCTTGATTCTTATCGGCAGACATATCATTTCGTACTGGCCGGCCTTAATCGCGGATAAATCAATTTGTTCAATAATATAGATACCGTTACTTAAAAGTACCATGTGCACGTCAGCCAAATTCTTGAAATCACGGTAGCTGCCTATGGCAATATAATCTATGCCGACAGCTTTCACCTTCTTATCTTTGAGGAAATGTGCCGCATCAGTAGAGACATAGACATAATCCTCGACGAATTTGCTTTTCTTATAATATGAGGAATTTATCGTTTTAAATAGAATACGCTCGCCAGCCTGAATATGATAAGGTTCAAGTTCCTTTGGCTCTATGGTTACTTTATCCTTGATTTCAATAACACGTACCGGCCCCATGATGGCATCCAGCGGTATATTATCAGCAGTCGATCCATCAGAAAAAAAGTGAAGGGGAGTATCAATATGAGTACCATGATGTACATTTATATTCAACTGGATCATCGAAATCGGAAGCGGACGGTCTGGTTGCTTGGATTGTTTATAGATCCAATCTACATGTGGCGGGATAGGGTCGCCGGGCCAATACACCATATCCTCGCTCAGCGGGTATGATATATCTACCCACCCCTCCGCAAGACTTTTTCCTGTAGCCATTATATTTACCTCCTTTTTTTGCTAGCTTAAAGCTACCTCATTCTAAATGAACTCACAACGGACTATTGACCCCGTCCTAAAGTTCGATAAAACCGCAATAGATACATAGTAATGTCAATTGTTTTGTGTTAAAATCCCCGCGTAGCAAAATCAGGCGGGGGATAAAGATGGGAATCGGCTTAGATCGGGTCAAGAAAGCCACAAGGATAATATTGGCTGATGACCATCCCCTTTTACGCCAGGCCCTGAGAGACGTCCTCGAAAAACAGCCCGACTTTGAAGTAATCGCCGAAGCCGGTGACGGCGAAGAAGCAGTTCAGCTTGCCACAGAACTCATGCCCGATGTCGTTATCATGGATATAAGTATGCCCAAGCTCAACGGTTTGGAAGCAACCAAGCTCATTAAAGCGAAAGGCCTCTCCATAAGCGTGCTCGTTCTGACTGTCCATAGCGATAGCGAACACATACTCGGTATAATTCGGGCAGGAGCGGGCGGCTATTTGACCAAAAGCGTTTACGGCGATGAAGTCATTCATGCCGTACGGGCTCTGGTCTCCGGAGAGACGGTATTGTCTTCCTCGGTTTCACAACAGATTTTCAAATATGCCCTTAAACATGCCCCTGCCCCCTTGAGATTGGGTATCGGCAACAAGCTTTCTGCCAGAGAGCTGGAAGTGTTAAGCCTGGCTGCTCAAGGCATATCCAATAAAGATATTGCTCTAAGATTGGGGTTAAGCCTGCGCACTATTAAAGGTTACCTTGTTGACATTTTTCTGAAATTAAACGTATCCTCTCGCACCGAAGCGGTAATCGTCGGCCTCCGTTCAGGTATTATCACTGTAAACGACCTGCAATAAAGAGGTATTAATGTCAACTATATTCCCACCAAAGCCCGAGGGAAAGATAACAAAGAGTCCGCACTTCTGGGCAATATTAATTATCTCGTTGTTTCTGATATTTATTTATCATGCCTGGCCCTGGAGCGCCTGGAATACCAAACCCTGGGTTTATTGGCTAACTCCGCTCTACAACCTGGCTTTAGTGGAATTGATGAACCGCTTTATAGGTATCCTCTTTTTAATTCCGATTATTTATGCGGTCGTTTTTTTCTCCTGGTGGGGTGCATTGGGGGCGTTTTTGTTGGCATTGATAGGCGTACTGCCAATAGCGATCGTCATGTGGTCAACAAGTTCACTGATAACCAATATTGTCTTATTACTGCTGCCTGTAATGATCGTATCAATAGGGACTTTCGAAATAACCTGGCGTCAAAAAGAGAGAAGACATTTCGTAGAACGTGAAGCGGAACGACAGTTGTATGTATCTAAAATACTCGAATCTCAAGAAAACGAACGATTGCGTCTTGCCCGCGAACTCCATGATGATACCATCCAGACACTGCTGGTTATAGCTAATCAAGCTCAAAACATAATTCCTGCTGACCACGACGATATAGATAATGTAAGAAAAAAGGCGGTGTGGATCAGGGACGCCACTCTACAAGCCGTTGAGGATATACGCAGGGCAACCCTTGACTTGAGACCGAGTATTCTGGATAACCTCGGACTGGTTCCGGCACTGAGATGGCTTGTGGATCGCACGAGCAAGGAATCTGATATTAAGGTACGGATTCGGGTAAAAGGGAGAAGCCGCGATTTGCCTCCCAAAGCAGAGGTAAACATATTCCGCATCACACAAGAGGCGCTGAACAATATAAAGCGTCACTCCCAAGCTACAGAGGTGTATATTATTCTGAAGTTTGAACCTGAGTACCTCAAAATATGCATTGAAGATAATGGACAGGGATTCCTCCCCCCGGAAAAATTTGATACTCTAGCCGCCAATGGTAAGCTAGGGCTGATCGGTATGAAACAGAGGATCGATTTCCTCGATGGAACCTTCCAAATCCATTCCAAGCCTGGCGAAGGCACCTCACTTTTGATAGAGGCTAAATGCTAGTTAGCTGTTAGACCCGATACTTTATGCATATTTATCATTATACGGCTGCATCATAATTGTTTCAGAGGGGAAGAAAAGAAATACACAAGAACGCCTGACAATAAAGCACAGAGCATTTCACTGGCCTGTGATTTATCGTGCCATGTCCATATGACAAATACTTTACCCGGGTCTCTCATGTACAAATAGCTGACAGATATGCGCCAGATTATCGTGCAGATCATAACCCGCACGAGTAATACGAAGCACCACGTGAAAGTATATTGGCCATCGCTTCTACTATTCGAACAGTCTCTTGGAGAAAGTTGAGAACATCGTTCCCATAAAGATTGCTGCTAGCGCTGACCGGTCTGACAATCTAGCGAACAACTATGTGTATTCTTTCCTCCACTTTGTAATTTGTTTAATATTACATTTTATTGTAGAGTAAAAGTGCAGGGTTTTTATATCATTTACTGGAATAATCGCCGGATTTCAACGAGTCTGTTCATCGCATGGATGGCCTCACATTAATAAACAAATAAAGGAGAGAATATGGCCGTCCCCGTCGTTTTGATATGACAGATAACCGCGTTTTTTTACCGGTAGCGAATCTACCCAAAACGTATCAATAACTTCTCTCTTCTCTACGAGCAAGACCAGATCCTCGATACACATTCTTCCGTGACAAAAGGCCGATTGAGACGCATGACAATATAAAAATTTGTAACAAGGAGAAAACTAATGACAGTAGCAAAAACAGGCGATATCGTAACAGTTCATTACACCGGCAAGTTAAAAGACGGCAGTATATTCGATTCATCGGAGAATCATGAACCTTTAGAGTTCACGATAGGCGAAGGCAAGGTTATTCCCGGTTTTGAAAAGACCGTTATCGGCATGAATCCCGGCGATACCAGAACTACTGAAATAGCCTCTGATGAAGCATACGGTCCATATGATGAAAAATTACAATTTTCAGTTCAAAAAAGCCTTTTGCCGGAAGGGATGAATCCTCACATAGGACAATACTTACAAATGCATCAGAACGATGGAAACATTTTTAACGTCAAGGTCATGGATATCACCACTGAGCAAATCACGCTTGATGCCAACCACCCGCTGGCCGGTCAGGATCTAGTGTTCGATATTCAGCTGGTCCGGATTGCATAGCATACGTCACAGCCGAAGTTAATAGAATTATATCCCATAAGATAATCTTTTCCCCGGTATTTGAATCTAATAGAACTATCTTCTATAACACAGTTACTTCTCAGAACATTTTAAATGTGACATAGTATATCCCGGTGCGCGAAACCGGAGGTAGGCGTAATGTCCAAGATAAATGAACTGATCAAACAAAAAAGAAACTCTGAATTGTGGCAAATGTGCTGCGGATTTCTGGACCTCAACATAGACCAGTTTATGGCCATTCAAAAACATTTACTGCTTGAGCAGATCGAATTACTAAAACGCAGTCAACTGGGAAGGAAGATTATGAAAGGTGCTATGCCTTTCACAGTTGAAGAATTCAGAAACCAGGTGCCAATTACAACCTATAAAGACTATTGTCCTGAGCTTGTTGAGCAGAGGGAGGACATTCTGCCCTGCAAACCTGACCGCTGGATAAAAACATCCGGTAAATCCGGTGAGTATCCCCATAAATGGATACCGGTGACAAAAAAGTTCTGGGAAGAAGCGGGGATAGATTTTAGTTCGATCGCATTGCTTGGAAGCTGCAGTAAAAAAAATGATGTTGTAATGAAAGAAGGTTTGAAGCTGCTTCATGCAATGGCGCATCAACCATATCTTACGGGAAATGTCGCTACCAGGCTCAAGGAGGATATAGGATTTAAGTACCTCCCGCCGCTATCGGAGTCCGTGAGCATGTCCTTTGAAGAAAGGGTAGAAAATGGTTTCAAGATGGCTTTCTCCAATGGCATGGACGGATTCTTCGGACTGGCAGGAGTACTGGTGGCAATCGGAGAGAAATTCAGGAGAGGCAGCGGTAGTGTACGTATGGGAGAACTGCTGCTTAATCCGCCAAAGCTTTTACGAATTTTGAAAGGAAAAATAAAGAGTAAACTGGCAGGACGGCCTATGATGCCTAAAGACCTCTGGTCACTCAAGGTAATAGCTTCAATGGGTACGGATAGCATAGTCTACAAGGAAAAGATTAAAGAGCTGTGGGGCAGAACTCCGTTAAATGTGTACGGCAACAGCGAAACTGTCGTGGTAGCAACACAGACCTGGGACTACGACGGAATGGTCTTTTTCCCGAATCTAAACTTTCTGGAATTCATCCCTGAACTTGAGCATTTTCAGGAGGAACTCAATCCCCGCTACAAACCAAAAACGCTGCTTTTAAATGAGCTTAAAGTAGGTGAAAGCTATGAGGTTGTCATCACCAACTTTCACGGGGGAGCCCTGGTAAGATATAGACTTGGCGATATGGTGAGAATAACCGCTCTGAGAAATGAAAAACTGGGTATCGAATTACCTCAGATGGTATTTGAACGGCGTGTGGATGACCTGATCGACCTGGGCTTTATGCGTCTGACAGAGCGTGTAATCTGGCAGGCGCTGGAAAACACCGGGATACCGTATAAGGGGTGGACAGGAAGAAAAGAATATGAGACCACACCCGTCGGCCAATCACCCATCCTCCATATGTATATTGAGCTGAAAGACGATTATATCGCCAGCGAACACGGAATTTCCAGAGCGATATACCAGGAGATAAAAAAAATTGACGACGGTCTCTATGTGTATGATGATCTTGCCAGCCTTGAGCAGCTTATAAGTTTTAAGCCGATAAAGGTAACTCTGCTTCCTACAGGCGTCTTCGATACTTTCAAAGAAAAACAAAAGGTCGAAGGAGCTACCCTGTCCCGCCAAAGGCCCCCGCACATTAATCCGCCGGACAGTATCCTATCACTTCTGGGAGCAAAAGTTAAAACTACAGCCTGACCTAAACTGATATACATACTTGTGCCTCGGCAACGAGTGGAGCTGGTCCTCAGTTCCACTCGTTTCTGTCTCAAACGAGCATTATACTACCGGTTGCCGTATTACTTAAGTCCTATCCTAATCGATATCTATTGACAATTATCTTATCTGCCCACATAATAAAGCTAGGCAATAAGTCAGTAGTGATAACTATCAGATGCAAAACAATTATCTGGCGCCGTTAATAGTAACCGTCCTTTATTTATCGCTCCTGTTCATCACGCTATTCAATCGGCCAAAACAGAGACAACAAAAGCTGTTTGCCGTATATCTCACCGCAGCAGCATTATGGAGCTTGAGCGACTTTCTTTTACGCAGCAGCTTCATGACGGATTATAAACTTCTGCTTTTCAAATTCGTCCTTTTCTTTTCCCTGGCATGGGTTATCCAATTGTATTTCTTTACCAGAGCTTTTCTCGATCTTCCGGGTGGCATGGGAGTCCATCTCGGATACGGATCTCTGGCAATTCTGACCATTTTGCTGATTATAGGCCAGGCCCCACCAGGCTTAACCTACTCTTCAGGTCATGTAAATCCCACCTACGGCTGGTGGTTTGCCTTTTATATCGTTCCTATAGTATTAATCGCTGTTTTCGGTGTCTACTCTCTGATCCGCAGATTTCACTCTCAAGTCAACATGGAAGAACGTAATAAAACAGGCTATCTGATTATGGCCATTTGTACGCTCATGGCATTCGGGTTCAGCGGAGTCACACCTCTGGCCAAGGAAATACCGGTTAGCCATTTCGGAGGGCTGGTCTCCGCCTGCATCCTTACGTATGCCGTAGTCAAACATGATCTTGTGAGTATTAATCTGGTATTAAGACGTGGACTGGGATTAACCATGCTCGCAGTGGTGAGTTTCATGGGGTGTCTGGCTTCTTTCTATCTTATTCACCTGATTACTGGATTTGCGCTGAACTGGCTTTCAATGATACTTTCGTCGCTGGCTATTTTGCTTGTTGTCTGGTTGATATCACGGCTGCATCCTATTTTTCTGGGCACCATCGAACATCTATTCTACAAAGACAGATACAAGTATCGCAGGGAGCTGCTGGACTTTATAAGGCACAAGATCAGCGGAGTTTTCAGCCTGCAGGAATTAAGCGAAGGTCTATTGCCACCTCTGGTTAAAGCACTGGATTGTGAGGGTGCCTATATTTTACTACAGGAACCAGGCGGCGATTTCGTTGCTGCATTCAGTGAACCTGCCAATGAGGATACTCAGACCCTGCTTCGCATTAAGCAGGGAAGTCCGATTGTTGACTGGCTTAAACGCGAATTTTGTACCCGGGAAGAAATCGACGTACTCCCTGAATTTCGCAGTCTCTGGGATGAAGAGCGTAGTATCATTAGAAAACTCGGAATTGAACTTCTATTCCCGCTTGTAAGCCGTGAAAGCCTGATCGGCATAATGGCGATATGCCGAAAATCATCCGGAAAATATTCGATAGAGGACTCCAATTTAATCGACAGTATTACAAACCAGATAGCGATAAGTCTGGAAAAAACCTATTATCAGGAAGAGCTAAAAAAACGCGAGCAGGAGCTGTCTTTAATCAACCGGCTGTCAAATGTAATTACCTCCAGTTTAAACATTCAGGATGTGTACGATGCCTTTGTGAGCGGCTTGCGAGAAGTAATCGATATAGATTTTGCCGCAGTGGCAATGATAGATAGAAATGAACTTTTCTTCTCCGCTATATCATCGTCCACAGCGATCGGCCATGTATGGCAGGTCAATAAAAGAATGTGGCTTGAGGGCACGGGCACGGAATGGGTTGTCAAACATAACCGCAGTATATATGAAACCGATTTAACACGTGACACGATGTTTGTAAACAGCAGGAAATATCTGGATAACGGCATCAGGTCAATTATCTATTTACCATTGGTCTCCAAAGGAGAAGGTATAGGGAGCTTGATTATCGGCAGTTGTAAATCTGACGCATATAGTCCGGCGCAGACTCTACTGCTGGAACGGCTGGTGAAACAGATTTCAACATCGGTAGCAAATGCGCAATTATACGCCAAAGCAGAACAGCGGGCGAGGATCGATGATCTTACAGGCCTGTATAACCGCCGTCATTTCGACGAGATACTTGTTCATGAAATAGACCGTCACGCACGTTACGGCAGCGAGCTCTCTCTCATTTTTATCGATCTCGATAGCTTCAAGAGCTATAACGATTCCATGGGCCATATAGCGGGAGATAAACTTTTAACACAGATCGGGAATTCTCTCTTCAGCGCAATCAGAAATATCGATATCGCATTTCGTTATGGTGGAGATGAATTTGCTATTTTGATGCCTCAAACCAATGTGGAAGACGGATTTGCAGCAGCTGAAAGAATACGTAATCTTATCGCTACTAATCCTGTACATCAGCAGTATTCCGTTACACTCAGTCTGGGTCTTGCTTCCTGGCCGGGAGACGGCCTTACCGCAGATCATATTGTCAATGCTGCCGATAAAGCTCTCTACCATGCCAAAAGAACAGGTGGAAACAGGACATGCATGGTATCACATATGCTGCCACTCTCAACGGAGCTTCAGGAAAAAACGCCGGCCGCGGAGAAGGAAGTACTCAGCATCATCTATGCTCTTGCCTCTACTATCGAAGCCAGAGACCCCTATACATACGGTCATTCCAGAAAAGTCCGGTACTATGCCGTAGCTCTTGCCGAGGCTATAGGACTACCTCCGGACAGAGTTGCGGTGGTAAGCCATGCCGCGCTTCTTCATGATATCGGGAAAATCGGTATATTCGACGACGTACTTAATAAAGCAGGCAAGCTGAATATAGAGGAACGGGAATTGATCAAAACGCATCCTGAACTTTCACGTACCATTGTCGGCCATGTGCCGGGCCTTACTCCCTGTCTGCCGGCAATACACCAGCACCATGAACGCTGGGACGGAAACGGCTATCCCAATGGCTTGAAAGGCGAGGCCATCTCGCTTGAGGGACGCATCCTGGCGATTGCAGATGCGTATGATGCCATGACCTCCAACCGGCCCTACAGAAATGCACTTTCTATTCAGGATGCCGTCGACGAGCTTGAACGCAACGCCGGTACGCAATTCGACCCTAACCTCGTTAAATCATTTATACCTATCGCTTCGGCTACCTCTCTGGAACAGGTTAAAGTCTAGGCGATTATGCCTTCAATAACCGTACCGGTCTATATTTCAGAGCGGATGATGCCGACTATCTCCGCTATGATACTTAAGGCTATTTCCTCTATTGTTTGGGCATGAATCTCAAGCCCGATGGGTGCATGAACGCATTTCATCCGCTCATGAGAAAAGCCCTTTTGTTCCATATGAGCTAAATACCGGTTCTTTTTTTGCTCGCTGCATGCCGCCATACCAATATAGTTGACTCCTGTGCGCAGGCTCAATTCCAGTACCAATTCCTCATATTCATGATTACGTGTCGCAATAATAATATAACTCCGGGGATTAGGAGTGAGTTGTGATAGCGCCTGTGCAAAATCCGCGGCGGTGACGATCTCTATACGCGGAAACCGTTCAGGACTGGCATATTCAGATGATATATCCACTACAGTAACTCGATATCCCAGTAACCCGGCACAGCGGGAAATACAAACCGAAAGCTCTCCCGCTCCAAAGATATACAGGTGAGGTATAAGGTTTACAGGCTCAATAAAATATTTTAGCTTTCCACCCGGTTCCATGCCTCTTATTTTTTCTTCCTGCGGAGAAACTCCGATTCGCACACGCTTTGATTTGCCGTTTGTAATTGCACTTAGTGCCTCCCTGACCACAGCAACCTCAAGCTCGCCACCGCCTATCGAGCCATAGGTGCTGCCATCCAGCTTCACCAGCATCTTTACCTGAGCTTCTGTCGGCGCACATGCCCTGATCGAAGCGGCGTGTACCAAAGCAGCACTTTCTACACTCTTACTTATTTTCCCCAATTCGCGTTCAATATCTGACTGTAGCCCCATGTTTACTGGCGCCCTCCTCTGTTTCCGTATCTTCCACTCACTACCAGTGAGCGATATTATAGAATAATGATAGTACCTGTGCTTTGGACTTGCCAAGCAAACATCAAAGGCTATATGATGACATCGGCGTAAAAAGATTAAAGATTTGCATGTCTTAGAGCAGCGGAGGTTTACATGGACTGGGGACTTCCAGAACACATTCAAAACGTAAGGAAAATGGCGGATGAATTCGCGCAAAAAGAAATTGCTCCTTTTGCTAAAGATGATGAGAGAGCACATACCTTCCGCACAGAAGTGGTAAGAAAAATGGGGGATATGTCTTTCTTTGGTTGTCCTGTCCCTGAAAAATACGGCGGTACCAATCTCGGTTTCCTGGCCCATACTGTTATTTGCGAGGAAATTGCAAAAGCCAATTGTTCCATGGCAATTGCTTTTAATACGCAAACCATGGCTACTGCAATGACAATACTGGAATACGGCAACGAACAGCAGAGGCAACAATATATACCGAAACTAATCAGCGCCGAGACACTGGGTTGTTTTGCGGTCACCGAACCCGATGCCGCAAGTGACGTCATGGCACTTTCAACCTCAGCCAGGCAGGAGGGAAACCATTATATACTGAACGGCAGCAAGACATGGATAAGCTTAGGTTCCATTGCTGATGCCGGCATTGTCTTTGCGCGCACGGATGCCCGGTCTGAATACACTGGTTTAACAGCTTTTATACTCGATATGACCTCTGACGGCATCCAACGTTCTCCGGAGCTTGAAAAGATGGGCTGGCGTTCACTGCCTACATCCGAACTGTTTTTCGACAACGTCCTCATACCCGCAGGTAATGTGCTGGGTAAAGAAGGACAGGGATTTGAAATTATGATGTACTGCTTTGATAATATGCGGCTTACTGCTGCAGCACGCGCGGTGGGCAATTGTCAAGCACTGCTTGATTTTGCCATTGGATATGCTCAGTCAAGAACACAATTCGGCTGCAAGATAGGCCGTTTTCAAATGATCCAGGATGTAATTGCGCGTATGATTGCCCGCATCGAATCCTCCAGATTGCTGACATACAGATATGCGAATAACAGAGATAAAGGAATTAATAACTCAGCAGAAATTTCACTTGCTAAGTACTTTGCAGCAGAAACCGCATCGCTGATCTCTGATGAAGCATTTGCAATTACAGGAGCATACGGATGTTCAGGTCAATATCCAATAGGAAGATTTTTACGCGATGCCAAAATGCACCAAATCGTTGACGGGACAGCAAACATACATAAACAAATTATCGCCATGAACGCACTTGGATATGACCCGCACACTCTCTATAAACCGTCGCACCAGGAGGGCGAATCCGGCGCTTGATTACCTGTTCCTGTAGTCGTCACAAGCTTTATTATATTCGTCTACCGTATCGATATCCTCAACCACACCTCTGCAATTTACCTCTACCTCCAGAACGTCATCAAAATGGCGTTCGATAATTGTTTTCCCCCCTCTGTCTCCGCTCAGCAATTGCAGTTCCCTTCTATACTTTATGTCAAATATCACAGGATTACCCCTTCGCCCTTGATAAACCGGAACGACAATGCCTTTCTCTCCGGATATGAATCCATCAATCAGCCTATCTATTGTCGTACTGTCTACAAACGGTTGATCGACAAGAGCAAATAGCACAGCGGCAGCCTTTTCATCCACCATCTCCAGCCCTTTTATCATCGAAGTACTCATGCCATCCTTATACCGCTCGTTAACAATAATATCGACCGGCCGTTGACCGATATTTTCTACCACCTCCTCGGCCGCCGCTCCAACTACAACTATTACCTGGCTGACAGTAGAAGCAATGTATGTATCCAATGCTCGTTCAAGTAAAGTTTGAGAGCCCATATATAAAAGCTGCTTCAAGTTCCGCATTCGCTTTGACTGTCCCGCTGCAAGCACAATAGCTGAAATATAGACAGACATAAATTCACCTTTCAGGTTAGCTTCGCTCTATTTTAGCAGAGCGGCGTCTACACTATTTTATCTTATAAGTACATCCTTTTTGATTATTATCCAGTTAATCATTTGTTTACATCAAATCTCGAATCTGATATGATATCGCCATTGATTAGGGAAGTTCTGCAATCCTGATTGTCTGGTCGATGTGCCTGATGCGTTTTTTCTTTTAAAAATGTATCGACCATAAGATGGATTGTCCCATACCAAGTAGCTAAAAGGGGCCTGTAAGAAATCTGTGGAATATAATAAAAACTATGATACCTGGGTTATTTTAGATCAAGCAAGAGCTGCGGTTGCGCGTGCACGTGAACTGGAGCTGGCACAATATGGTCTATCGGTTGTCCATGTAACCGTATTATCCTATCTCTACATAAAAGACAGAGCTTTAACAATTGAGGAAATATCGAGATGGAACCTTCGCGAACCTCACTCGGTATCGACTCTCATTTCCAGAATGGAAAAAATAGGGCTGGTGAAAAAGGAAAAAATCCCGGGAGACAAAAAACTGCGGATCATTTTAACTGATCAGGGACGAGCTATACATGATAAGATAACCTGTCGATCTATCGACATGGCTCTTTCGGTACTATCAGATGCAGAAAAAGCGCAAATGTCTTCTTACCTGGAAAAGATCAGAGATCATACCTGCCACCTCCTTGGAATAGACTTTAAACCTCCATTCCTTCTAGATTAATAACCTGATTGATCTGAACCTGTTTCCGGACTTAAAGCCGTGCATTGTCCCGAAAAACAAACATTCGTTCTATAAAGTAACCGTATCAGCATATTCTCGATCCTTCATACCTCAATATACCGTTACTGCCCGCCGTCAGTATTGCATTCAAGAAAGAGCGTTGCTTCACTATCATTTGTAACCGTCATATTTGCGTTGCAGTAGTACATTAAGACGTTTATTGATAATCGCGCCCCACAGGTGAGAGATCCTGATAATGATCTGCCTTAGTATACAGTTTCTATGCCGCAATTCTATCAGGAGACAATAACCGCTCATATCCGCTAATACTGCCCGTTATAAAATGCTGAATTTTACGTAGAGGTAATACTCTGCCTGTGACCAACAATCGTATCATGAGTGATTTGTATATATTAATGGCAGTTAAATTTGAACAATTACGGTCTTTGACTATATACTTGATATGTCTATTTATTATTGAATTGGCGAAATATGTAAAATATCCTGCAAACCGATTATCTGACTTTGCAGGGTTATTCTTCTCTTTTTTTCGCAAGTTATAAGTACTATTGTCAGGAGGCACAATGCAGTTCGAATATCTCAAGCCGGTAACCATCGGCGATGCAAAAGCTTTACTCAAGCAATATAAAGGCGAAGTTAAGATTATTGCCGGCGGTACAGATTTGATGCTCCAGATGAGGAGTAAAACGGTATCCCCTAAATTTGTAGTAGATATCACCGGTATTCCTGAACTCAATACTATTGTTGACCGCGGCGGAGACGGACTGAGTATCGGAGCGCTGGTTACAATGAGCGATCTGCAGGAATCAACGCTAATCAATCAAAAATACACAGTTCTCAGTCAGGCAGCTGCCAACCTGGGCTCGGTGGCCATCAGAAACGTGGCAACGGTTGGAGGCAATCTCTGCAACGCCCTTCCGTCTGCAGAGACCTCTCAAGCTTTACTGGCTCTTGGAGCTAAAGTACGGATTGTTGCTGCGGACAGGGCTGACAAAATAGTCGACCTTGAACAATTTTTCACCGGTTCTGGGAAAAATATACTTCAACCGGATGAATTGCTTGCTGAAATTCTGGTTTCCGCTCCCGCTGCCAATAGCCGCGGTATCTACTTTAAACATGTTCCGCGCGGGTCCATCGACCTTGCAATTGTTAATCTGGCAGTAGTCTTGAGTTCCGATCCGCATACAGGTCTTTGCCGTGATATTAAAATAGCGATGGGAGCCGTAGGCGCAACTCCACTACGGGCGAAGAAAACGGAGGAACTGCTAAGAAGTAAAAAAATCGATGATGCACTCATAGAAAAAGCAGCGATGAGCGCCTCTGAGGAAGCAAATCCGAGAGCAGGAAGCATACGCGGTTCAGTCAGATACAAAAAAGCGATGATCAAAGTCTTGCTCAAACGCGCTCTAAAAGCGTTGACCGCCTGAAATTAAAAAACAGACATAAGAGACAACTTTCACAGGGAGAACAATGAAAAGCTTAATAGAGTTAAAGGTTAATAATGAAATACAGGACGCCTATGTTGAACCATGGTGGACTTTAGCACGTGTGCTGCGTGAGGAATTGGGTCTCACCGGAGTCAAAGTAAGCTGCGAGACAGGGGACTGCGGAGCCTGTACCGTTCTCATAGACGGAAAAGCTGTAAAAAGTTGCATCTATCCGGTAATGAAAGCCATCGGAAAAGATATTATTACCATTGAAGGTCTTGTGGGCGAAAATGGTGATCTTCACCCGCTTCAGAAAGCATTCGTTGAGCATTTTGCGGTTCAATGCGGTTACTGCACCTCAGGAATGATACTTACGGCAAAAGCTCTCCTGGATAATAATCCGCATCCCACGGAGGGAGCAGTAAAAGAATACTTGCGCGGCAATCTATGCCGCTGTACCGGATATAATAAAATAATCGAGGCCATCATGGCTGTAGCTGCAGAAAGGAAATAGGTATGGCAGAGTATTCCTATATCGGCAAAAGCATTGTCAATATCGATGGTTACGATAAAGTAACAGGCCGGGCAAAATATACAACCGAGGAAGGGATAGGTATGCCGGGCATGCTCCACGGTAAAGTACTCTTCAGTCCTCACGCTCATGCTAATATTATTTCGATCGATACCACTAAAGCTATGAAAGTCAAGGGAGTCGAGGCTATCTTTACCGGAAAGGATACGCCCGATCACCGGACAGGGCTGGTTATTTCAGACAGACACGTATTGTGCCATAAAAGAGTGCGTTTCGTAGGTGATGCAGTTGCCCTGGTAGTGGCAAATACCGTTGAAGCGGCGGAAAAAGCCCGTGACCTGATAGACGTACAATATGAGATACTGCCTGCGGTCTTCAATTCTGAAGAGGCACTCAATCCCGACTGCAAGGCAGTAGTACATCCTGACCTTGTCAGCTACACACGTAATGCTTTTCCCTATTTAGGCAGTGATCTGCCCAGTCCCAATACCCATGTACATCATAAAATACGTAAGGGAGATGTAGAAAAGGCATTTGCTGAAGCAGATTATATTGTTGAAAACAAATATACCAATGACCGCATAATGCCATGTCAACTCGAACCGTACAACGCTACTTGCTATCCGGAGAGAGACGGAGCAGTCACCGTTTTCACGTCAGCACGTCTCTTTATGTCTCAGCGGCCACTGATGGATATGTTCAGGCTGCCGCCCACTAAATTGAGAGTGAGGAAACTACATGAAGGCGGTATGTTTGGTATGCTGGCGAGGCCGGAGCGGTTTGCTATACTGGCCACGCTGAAAATTGGCAAGCCCTGTAAAGTCTTATACACTAAGGAAGAGGCCTTTCTGGATGGATTCAACAGACTGCCGAAAGTTATTTATATTAAAGACGGGATTAAAAAAGACGGCACTCTCTTAGCCAGGCAAATAAAAGTGATCAGCAATACAGGCGCATATACGGATGAAGCACCCCTGGTCATACGTAACGGGGCTTTCCATGCCGTGCAGTACCGTATTCCTAACTACAAATGGGATGCTTACGGTGTCTACACCAATAAACCCTCATGCGGACCGATGCGCGGATTCGGCAATGCCGAAATGCTCTGGGCCACGGAACAACATATGGATATGGATGCCGAAGCAGTGGGCATGGATCCGCTTGAATTCAGGCTTCTCAACACGCCCGATGAAGGAGAGCTTGATGTTCGCGGTCAGAGAATAGAAAGCACTGGCGCCAAAGAATGCCTTAGACGGGTAGCTGATTGGATAGAATGGGGTAAAGCATCGGAACAACCTGCGGAGCCCCATATTAAAACAGGTAAAGGTATTGCCCTAGGCAATAAATATACGATGGCCGATACCGCTTCAGCAGTCGCGGTTAAAGTCCATCCTGATGGCGTTGTCGAAGCATATCACGGCTGTGACGAATGCGGACAGGGTCTCAATACAATCGCAACACAGATTGTCGCAGAAGAATTCCGCATACCTATAGAAAAGGTAAAAATAGTCCATTCTGATACAGATCGGGTTCCCTATGACTTTGGTTCAGCCTCGATGCGCACTACGCTGTATGTAGGAAAAGCCCTGGTCATGGCCTGTCAGGATGCAAAAAACAAGATATTCACACTTGCGTCGGGCAAGCTTAATACTCCGCCAACTAATATAGATTTACGTAACGGGAAAGTCTTTATCAAAGACTGTCCTGAAAAATCTATCGATATGGCCGAATTATGGCTTGGTTGGCAGCCGTATGCCATAGGTGCATCCAAATTCGCAAGATGTCTGGAAGAAGGCGGAGAAATTACCGGACAGGCAACGTTCTGGGGACGTCCTAGCCCTGAGGACCCGGAAACCGGGCAGGGGGAGCGTCTTGCTATTGGTTACGGGTACGGAGCGCAGGCTGTAGAGGTTGCCGTAGATACGGAAACCGGAGTGGTAAAGGTTTTAAAAATCGGCTCCGCCTTCGATAGCGGCAAGACCCTCAATCCCAAGATGTGTGAAGCACAAATAGAAGGCGGCGCGGGGATGGGAGTGGGTTGTGCTCTCTACGAAGGCTTTATCTTCAATGCTAAAGGAGAACTGCAGAATAAAAACATGCATGATTACAAGATTTGCAGCGCGGCTGACCTGCCCAGCGGGAAAAATTTCTCTTCGGTGACAGTTGAATACGCTCACCCTGAAGGCCCCTACGGTGCTAAAGGCATATCTGAAACGTCCATGTGCCCCACTGCACCCGCTATTGCCAATGCTATTTATAATGCCATTGGAGTACGATTAACTGCCCTTCCTATGAATCCCGAGCGGGTATGGAGTGCACTTAATAATATTGAAATAACTCCTGAGCTTTAGCTGGACACCATACTACTGAAATAGCAAAACAGGGAATCCCGGACATATGACAAGATTACCTGTTTTATTATTTCACATCGTTTTCCATTTCAGGTATACTATTACTCGATACTTTTAATACCTAAGTAAATAATTCTTATATCAATTATTAACTATACTGATTGTTATCCAGCTAACACAGGAACATTATACTGGCTATTACTCAATGTCTATCCGGTGAACATAATCGAGACAATAAATGTAAGATCGCTGTTATCCGGATTATTATTTCACAATTAGAACGGGAGCGAATGAGATGGATAAACAAAAACAGAAAGTAAAAACCAAAGGTGATAAAACAGTATCCAGAGGGCTGTGTTTTATCGGCATACCCTGCGATAGCAACAGCGTACATGTTGATTCTCAAAACGGGAAGATTTTGAGGATCAGGCCTTTGTGGTACAACGCAAAATACAAGGACCTCAAGCCCTGGAAACTGGAGGCGCGGGGTAAATCATTCCAGCCGGAGATGAAATCTCTTATACCGCCTTTCACTCTGGGGTACAAGAACCGCGTCTACTCTCCAAACAGAGTTCTTTACCCTATGAAACGGGTCGACTGGGATCCTAAAGGAGAGCGCAATACTCAGAACAGAGGCAAGAGCAAATATGCGCGCATCTCCTGGGAAGAAGCAATCGATATAGTGGTTAATGAGCTTAAACGGATAAAGAAACAGTACGGCATGGAAGCGGTGCTTTCCCAATCCGACGGACACGGAGAGACCAAATGCATACACTCCGCCCACGGCTGTCACCGGAAACTGCTCAGAATGCTGGGGGGATATACCCTCCAGACAAGAAACACCGATTCATGGGAAGGATGGTACTGGGGTGCCAAACATGTATGGGGTTGTGAAAACCTGGGAGAGTTGACGCCGGTTACCAATGTAATATGGGATGTATCCAAGAATACAGACGGTATTCTTTTCTGGGGCTGCGACCCTGAGACAACCCCATGGGGCTTCGATGGACAGCTTGCCAGCCGTTTATGCTACTGGTTTACGGAGTTGGGGATCAAGTCGATTTACGTCAGCCCGGATCTGAATTACGGAGGTGCTGTCCATTCTGATAAATGGATACCCGTGCTGCCCAATACCGATGCGGCGCTCTATCTAGGTATTGCTTATACATGGATGGTCGAGGACTCATTTGATAAAGAATATGTCAAAACGCATTCAGTCGGTTATGAAAAATTCCGTGATTACGTTATGGGTAAAGAGGACGGTATACCAAAAACTCCCAAATGGGCTGCTGCTATTACCGGTATTCCCTCATATACAATAAAAGCTCTCGCCCGCTACTGGGCAAAACACCGCGTGAGCTGCGCTATCGGAAATGGCGGCCCCGGCATTAGAGGCCCTTATTCAACTGAACCGGCAAGGTTGCAGGCACTGCTTCTGGCAATGCAGGGAGTGGGCAAACCCGGCGTACATCAGTTCAAGATGATCGAGTGGGGACTGTATAATAAGAAGACCAACATACCCGTTCCCTGGCCCAAATATATTCCAGATCTCTTTTCCGCCAATCAGGGCTGGCGTTACACGGATACACCGCGGCAATTTATTCCCAAAGACCTCATCCACGATGCCCTGTTAAGGCCGCCTATAACCTGGTACGGCACAACTCTCTCGCGCGATGTGGTCGAACAGCAATTTATCAAATATCAGTATCCGCTCGATGACGCTCCCGAAGTCCACATGATCTGGACGGACAGCCCTTCATGGGTAACCTGCTGGAATGACACAAATGATTTCGTGCGCGCGTTAAGGCAACCGAAAATCGAATTCATTCTTGCCCAGCATCCGTGGTTCGAAAACGATTGTCAAATGGCTGACCTTGTATTGCCATCTCTAACTGCTCTGGAATGCGACGATTTCGGCGTAGAAGGTCAAAGCGGTATTTTCGATGCCGTCTTTAATGAACCGCGCTCCATCGACCCCAGAGGCGAGTCTAAAAGCGACTATCACATTATCTGTGCTATTGCTGACAAACTGGGAATGCTGGAAGAATATACTGAAGGTAAAAGCGTTCAGGACTGGATAAAAATAGCGTATGAGACCTGCGGTGCTGCAAAGGATATTAGCTGGGAAGAGTTGCAGGAGAATGGGTACTACCCGGTTCCCACAGATGAAAACTGGCAAAAGTATAAAGCCGGTGTAGCCTCATTCTACGAGGATCCTGAGAAAAATCCTCTCAGCACACCCAGCGGGAAGATCGAATTTTATTCCGCAAGGCTCGCTGAGCAGTTTCCTGACGATATGGAAAGACCGCCTGTACCGCACTGGATACCCTGCGGCGAATCTCATCAGGAAAGCCTGTCCTGTGACAGGGCAAACAAATACCCATTCCTGGTCATATCCAACCACCCCAGATGGAGGGTACATTCTCAGCATGATGATATGACCTGGCTGAGGGAAATACATACATGTAAAGTAAAAGGGCCTGATGGCTACCTCTATGAGCCGGTCTGGCTGAACCCCAGAGATGCGGCTGCTAAAAATATCAATGATGGAGATATTATCAAGATATTCAATGAACGCGGTGCGCTGCTGGCCGGAGTATGGGTAACGGAGAGGATCAGACCAGGGGCGGTCTACATCGATCACGGCGCACGCTGGGACCCTATTATCCCGGGTGAACTGGATAGGGGAGGAGCGATCAATACCATCACTCCCCATAATATCACTTCGAAAAACGCCGCCGGCATGGTGTGCAGCGGTTTCCTTGTAGATATAGAGCAAGCGGATGTGGAAGCCTTACGCAAACAACACCCTGCAGCTTTTAAGAAGCCTTATCATCCCGCCGCCGGCCTTCGCTTGGAACGCATTATGGATGGAGGTAAATAACCGTGGGTAAAGTATTAATAATAGATATCAGAAAATGCAACGGCTGTCATAATTGCCAGATAGCCTGCAAGGACGAGCATGTCGGTAATGATTGGTCACCATATGCCAAACCGCAGCCTTTAACCGGCCAGTTTTGGACGCAGGTGCAGGATAAAGTCAGAGGCTCGGTACCCAAGGTTAAAGTAGCCTATGAGCATACTATCTGCCAGCATTGTGATGATGCTCCCTGCATTAAGGCCTGCCCCAATGAAGCAATTTATAAAAGGCCGGACGGTATAGTGATTATTGATCCTGAAAAATGTAAGGGTAACAGAACCTGTATAGAGGCTTGTCCTTATGGTAACGTCATCTTCTTTAATGAGGAGCTTAATATTGCGCAGAAATGTACCTTCTGTGCACATCTGCTGGATGACGGCTGGAAGGAGCCGCGCTGCGTCGATGCCTGCCCTACCGGTGCTTACATATTCGGCGAAGAAGAGGATTTAAAAGACCTTATCGCTCAAGCGGAAGTCCTTAAACCCGAACTTGGCACAAAGCCGCGCGTCTACTATATCGGGCTACCGAAAAGATTTATCGGCGGTACCGTGTATGACCCCGAGGCTGATGAAGTGCTGGTAGATGCTACAGTGACGATTTCCGGTAAAAATAGCAAAGACAAGGTGGCTGTTACCACTGATGATTTCGGTGATTTCTGGGTCGACAATCTGGACAAAGGTCATTTTACAGTTAAGATTGAAAAAAAGGGCTATTTATCACAGGAATTGGAAGCGGATACAACTGAACGGGATATCAATCTGGGAGATATCGCAATATACGCAAACCGGATATCCTGAGCTTGAATAGCAAGGTCATGTTGTAATTTTTATCGCGGAGGAAAACAGATGAGAGCTATCATAAATATTACATCCGGCCGGGCGGTAAAAGCCACCGGCTGGCGTGCTAAAGATGTTAAGGTAAATGATGAGCGTGAGGCCAGCTTAATAGATGTTTTGAAGGCCACACCGCTTCAAGACGGCTCAAACATGTTCGATTTGATCGCAAATAAAGATAAGCTTAAAGACGATTGGGCATTATATGTCAACGGCGGCCTGATGGAAGGCGGTTCCAGCATCAATATACCCATCAAAGACAGCGTACAAATACATGTCTGGGACTATCCTTTTACCACCGGAAGAGACGCATAATAAATGATCCCTTAGTATCTTTAACGGAGTTAATCTTAGTATTGAAGAAAGCGCCCATATCCTGATACAGGATTAATCATATAGATTTTCATTTATTAAAGTGTGCGCCTCATTATATGTGCAGTTGCCTTTATTAAATAATGTAAAATAAGAGAAAATACCACCTATTTTCTCTTATTTTTTTTCTATCGCATTGACCGTCTCCTGTACATATGATAAAATTAAACCATTATTGGCGATTCTACGCAGTATTTTTATTACTCTCTTGTATTTTATGTTATCTTTTGTATGAATTCTGATCACACTAATACGAGGCAGATGAGGGATACGGAAGCGGTCATTCGTTATTGCGGCCTCAGACTCATCCGTTGCCCGCATTTTGCATCAGGGGATACTATGCAAACTACACTATACCGCACACAGACTACCGGGAGGCTTGCTAATGACTGACGAATTTTACGGATATACAGGCAAGATCCTGCGTGTTGACCTGACCACCGGCAGCAATTACATCCAGCCAACCATGAACTACGCACAGGAATGGCTGGGGGCACGGGGGATAGGACAGAAGATCCTCTTCGACGAGCTTGAACCCTCCGTCTCTCCCTATGACCCCGCCAACCTGCTCGTTATCGGTGCCGGGCCTCTGGTGGGCACGCTGGTGCCTTCGGCTACACGCTGCTCCCTCGCCTCCAAGAACACTTTCTCCATGGGAGTGGGCACAGCTAATGTGGGCGGCTTCTTTGGGCCGGAACTCAAATTCGCAGGCTACGATAACGTGGTCATTACTGGTAAAGCCGAGCATCCCATTTACCTCTGGATCAACGATGACCGTATTGAGCTCAAAGATGGACGCGGCATCTGGGGACAGACAACCTGGAGTACCTGCGATATTATTCAGGATGAACTGGGTGACCCCGATGTGCAGATACTATGCATCGGTCCGGCCGGAGAGCACCTGGTAAGGGGGGCATGTATCATCGGCAACCGCAACAGGGCTGCCGGCAAATGCGGTCTGGGGGCGGTGATGGGCTCTAAAAACCTCAAGGCCATTGCTATACGCGGCAGCGGCGGCGTGAGAGTAGCACAGCCGAAACGGTTTATGGAAGAAGTGGATAGAATACGAAAGATAATGGCCAAATCGACCATATTCAAGGGATTGAGCAAGTACGGCACACCGGGTATTTTCCCTACTAAGAATCGTTCCTGCAGCATCCCCTATAAGAATTTCAGCGGCACATATGTACCGGATGAGGCTGCCAATAAAATGGCCCCTGAGGCTTACTACAACAACTACTGGGTTAGGGATCTGGGATACATGGGCTGTCCACTAGCCTGCAGCAAATATTACCGCATTAACGATGGACCATACGCCGGAACAGCCACAGAAGGGTTTGAGCTTCAGACGCTCAACTCTATAGCTGGTAAGCTGGCTATCGATTGCTTTCCAGCAGTGGTTAAGGCATTTACATTGCTCAATCAACTCGGCGTTGATATTGACAGCTCTACTACAGCCATCTCTTGGGCTGTTGAGTGTTTTGAGAAAGGCATTCTTACAGAAAAAGACACAGACGGCATGAAGCTCCAGTGGGGAGACCACCAGATGGTCATGGAACTTATCCGGAAGCAGGCCTACAGAGAAGGCTTCGGCAACTTACTGGCTGAGGGCTCCAAATTCGCGGCTGACATTGTGGGCAAGGGCAGCAGCTACTACGCCATTCACAATAAGGGGCAGGACCTCTACGAAGAAGGTCGGTCTATTATCGCCTGGGGGTTCGGAGCATGGGTGGCAACGAGGGGCGGAGGACACACAACGGGCGGACCTTCCTGTGAGATATTTACTGCAATTGATAAGAAACTGGAGGAAACGGCGAAAGCCAGATTCGGCGTTACCACCCTCGACCCTATGAGCTACGACCAGAAAGACAAACTGGTATTCTATTTTGAGCGGCTTCAGGAACTGAACAATTCAATGGGCATTTGCATGCTGGCATCGGCATGGCAGGAACCGAGCTCGATGTCATTCGATGAGGTGACGGAGCTTTATTCTGCTGCCACCGGAATAGAGAAAAGCAAAGAGGAACTAATTTATATTGCTGACCGCATATTCAATCTGGAGAAAGCCTTCAACGTTCTCCATGCCGGTCTGGGACGCAAGGATGATTACCCTCCGGAGCGCTGCTTAAAAGAGCCGGTAACCGGACCTCTGGGTGGATTCCAGCTCACAAAAGAAGAATACGATAAGCTGCTGGACAGCTACTATGCCCTTCATGGATGGGACCCATCAACCGGCCTTCAGACCGGGGAATGTCTTGAAGGATTGAACCTGGCGGATGTGGCCGATCGTCTTTCGCAAGCAGGTAAACTATGAACTGTATGGATCGATAAAAGGACTATAGAAAGTACTACGTAAAGGAAGAACCCATGTATTTCGTTTATAGTACAACAATGTGCACCGGCTGCAGAACATGCGAGATAGCGTGTTCCTTCAAGCACAGCGGCGTTTTTTCCCGCAAAGGCAGTGCCATTACCATCAACCGCAATGAGAAAAGCGGGAAATTTGATATCATTGTCCGGCTAGATGAAGAGGACGGATATATTGCCTGTGATAGCTGCAGGTTTTGCGCTCACTACTGCCCGGCCGTCGCGCGCAATGAACTGAGGGATGCGCTAATCGCTGCAAGGGGCGCTAGAATAGGCCGGAAGCTCTCGAGAACTCACAACAAATTGATTGGCGCTTACTATTCTGCAACCAGGGGTTCTAGCAATGGGTGATGAATTATACGGACGCGAAAGGAAGATACTGTTTTCCTTCTCTATCTGTTATAATTGTGCAGGCGTATTTAAACATTCAATTATGCTTTTTGATTTTTACTTAAAACATCGCTCATAGATGTACCTTGTTTTTAAACAATACTGTTATGCTCAGTATAAGTATAGGCAAGTTTTACTAAGGAAAATTAGTTAAATGAAAATTTTATACTGATTGACAAAAGCGATTTATGCTATTACAATCGCTAGTACTTTTTCAAATAATGGAAGTGGTTTTTTTGATGTGCTCATTTATCGGCATATTGAGATGAAGAACCGATTAGATGGAGGTATTGAATGGAATAATTCCCATGCTATGCCAATAGCAATCTCGTAATGAGACAATCGTTTAATCAAAGGAGGAAAGAAAGTGAAAAGAATAATATTACCAATACTCCTGATTGTTATGGTGGCTGCATTGATCTGCGGCGGCTGCAGCAAACCAAGCACAACTCCCGAACCGTCTACGCCGACGCCTTCCACACCCGCGCCGGCACCTGAAGAGAAGCCCGTAACATTAAGCTTCGTATCCTTTTTAACCCTGAATAATTTTGAATACGCTGCATGGGCTCCTACTTTCATCGACGCCATTAATGAGAAATCGGGCGGCAGCCTTACCATCGATGTCAAGGGCGGCCCTGAGGTTGTTCCGGCAGCTGACCTGGCGCTGGCCTGTTCACAGGGGCAGATAGATATTATCCAGATACCCACAGGCTATACCACCGGTATTATCCCGGGACTGGACGTAATCAGGCTTTCCGAGATTACGGTACAGGAAGAACGCAAGAACGGTACATATGATTACATACGGGAGCTGTCCGCACCCGCCAATATGTACTTTGTCGGCAGACAACAGAATACACGCTTGAACTTTTTCTATAATTTCTTTAAAAATCCCGTCTCCAAACCCTCTGATATTGAAGGACGCATTATAGCCGGTTCGGCATCCTTTTTCGGCGGCATAAAAGCAGTGAAAGGTGTTCCGAAGATGGTCGCCTTGCCTGACTACTACCAGTCACTGGAAAGTGGCGTCTGCGACGGCATCGCTACAGCCATCGCTACCTGGGGCGCAATGAGCCTATTTCAGGTTTCACCTTATTGCGTAGATGTTCCCTACTACCGCAACCAGATGTGCATTATGGTCAATATGGATACATGGAACAAGCTTTCTCCCGCTCAGCAGGAGTTGATAGCGAATGTACAGGTGGAAGCAGAAGGTAAATGGCCTGATATCTACGAGGCAAAAAGAGAGGAAGTGAAACAGCAGACTACAGCGCAGGGATCTAAATTCATTACGTTCTCGGATGCTGATAATGCTGCATACCTTAAAACAATCGAAGATGGAAGCTGGTCGGATGACTTCGAGAGATTCCCGAAGGAAGTAGTAGAGAAATTCGAAAAATTAATACGCAAATAGAATAGCTTTAACAGAGGGGCGAGAGCAATGTCTTGCCCCTCTGTTTATGCACTCTGTCTTTACATACGGAGGCACAATTAAATGCTCAAGAGAACAATATCTTTATTCAATCGCGGCTTTGATGGTTTAATCGCAGGTATGGCTGCCATAGCAGGTGCCTTTGCCGTCATTCTGATGGTTATCGTCACCATCGATGTTCTCCTGGGCTTTTTCTTAAATAAACCTACCGAGTGGATCAGCGAGATTTCATGCTATATGCTGGTATTTATACCATTTCTCACTGGAGCATGGATATTGAAAAACGACGACCATGTAAAAATGGACTTTCTCAGCGGCCACTTAAAAGGGAAAGGAAAGATTGCACTTTCGATAATCTTATATACAATTATCGTGGCGATATGTGCGTTAATTATCTATTACGGGATATTGGCCGTGATCACTCATTATAAGATGAAGCTGCTTACGCCGACTATTCTTGCCTGGCCTAAATGGCCTCTGATGACCATTATTCCCTTTGGCTTTATTTTGCTTTTTATTCAGACATTGCGGTGTATAGACGGTCAGGTAAAAAAGCTGAAGGCTCACAAAAGGTCAGAGACCACTGATACTAATGAAGCTATAGATAAGTGAGTTAGACTACAATGGATTGGCAACTGGTCTTATTATTAATATTCGGAATGCTTATAGTGCTGATGGTGCTCGGGCTGCCTGTCGCTTTCTGTTTCTTGTTAGTTAACCTGGTCTGGCTTTTCATTTTCTCCGGGCCCACGGGCTGGGAGCAGCTTATCAGCAGAATGTTCAATTCGCTCAATACGTTCACCATGATACCGCTTTGCCTTTTTATTTTGATGGGTGATTTCATGTTCACGTCGGGTGTAGCACCGATATTGGTACGTACGCTTGACAAGTGGTTAGGCAAAGTGCCGGGCAGGTTGAGTTTACTTGCGGTCGGAGCAGGGACACTGCTGGCCGCGCTTACCGGTACGGCTCTTGCCAGCGTGGCAATACTGGGCTCTTCCCTAGTCCCGCAGATGGAACAGGCCGGATATAAGAAGCCTCTTACTATCGGCCCCATTTTGGCCAGTGCAGGTCTTGCCATGCTCATACCACCCAGCGCGCTTGCAGTATTGGGGGCAACTATAAGCGAGGTATCAGTGGCTGAAACACTTCTGGCTATAATTATGCCGGGAATAATGATTGCCATTATCCTTGTCTTCTATATTGTCCTTAGAAGCATACTTCAGCCGCAGCTGGCGCCTGTTTATAATGTACCGCCTTCATCATTGTCCACCAAGCTTAAAGACACCGCCAAATACGTTTTGCCTCAGGGCATTGTCATCTTCCTGGTTATCGGTGTAATGATAATCGGCGTAGCAACTCCCTCGGAAGCCGCTGCCACAGGATGCTTTGGAACATTTATCCTTGCAGCCGTTTACGGGCTGATGAACTGGAAAATATTTAAAAAATCGGTGACCAGCACCACTAAAATGGTGGGAATGATCTTCCTGATTATCACCGGTGCCCAGGCATTCAGCCAGATTCTGGCATTCAGCGGGGCAAGCAAGGGAATGGCAGAATTTATCACTACTCTGCCCGTAGAGCCTATATTGATCATTATTGCCATGCAGGTTGTCGTATTGATTCTTGGCTGCTTCATGGAAGTAATCTCCATCATGATGATTACCCTGCCCATTTTTATACCGCTGGTGGCTCCCCTTGGTTTCAATCCGGTATGGTTCCTTGCTATCTTCCTGGTCAATATCGCCACAGCGAGCAATACACCTCCGTTTGGGTTGTCTCTCTTCATAATGAAAGGCGTCATGTCAAAAGATACGACTATGGGTGATATTTATCGGGCAGCGATACCGATGTGTGTTCTCTATATAATTGCAATGGGCATTATGCTCGCGTTCCCCCAGATTACACTATGGTTGCCCGGTGTATCCAAGGGCTAACGAGGTATAAAGTAATTATGAGGTTATAACTACCTCTCCGCTTGATTTCACGATCAGCGGGGTGGTAGTTTTTTATTGCCTTTGTACAGGCAAGCTAAAAAGAGGGAGAGCTGATTAATAAGCAATATTTCATGGACTTTTGATACAAGAGGTCCAGCCGAACGCAATTGCCGTAACTAAAATATCCCGTCTGAACTGCTGCGTGTAAACAGAATTTGTTTCTGAACCGAACGCATAGCTATAACTGCAGGCTTAGTCCTCCGTCAACGATAACGACCTGACCGCGAATCATAAAGGCATCTTCACTGCAAAGAAAAGCCACCACACCGGCGATATCCTCCGGTTTTACTGTCCGTCCCGCCGGGGTGTTCTGTACCGCAAATCCTCGCTCGGCAGCTTCCTCGGCATACGCTTTAAACGAGTCTGTTTCAACCGCACCGCCGGAAACACAATTTACACATATTCCTTGAGGCGCAAGATCGATAGCAAGATATCTGGTAAGGGCTTCAAGCGCTGCTTTTGATACCCCCACTGATGTATAAGAAGGCAGCACCAGAAATGAGCCCAGGCTCGATATACTGACGATTTTTCCGCCTCTTTTCATCAGCGGAACCGCACGCTGACTGCAGAGCAGAAAAGCACGTGCGTTGATATCCATGGTCCAATCCCAACCCTTCCGGTCCAGGTCCAGAGGAGGGCGAGGAGTACCGGAAGCAGCATTACTTATGAATATATCCAGACGGCCGAACCTGTCTTCGATCTCCGCGAACATGGCGTCGATCTTCTCAGGTTCACCTATATTCGCTTTGATTAGATAGGCTTTCACTCCGCGGGCACGTATCTCAGCCGCCGTCTCCTCTGCTGCAGCGGTTTTGCGGAAATAATTGATGATGACTTCCGCGCCCAGAGAAGCGAGTTTTAACGAGATTGCCTTTCCGATCCCGCGCGAGCCTCCGGTGACAAGAGCTACCTTGCCCTTTAATGGCCCATTATCACGCATGATTACCCGGATCAGCTTCCTTTTTCGGCTACTTTCCGCTCAATATAGGCAACGAACTCACCCATATTGGTGACCCTCTGCATTTCCTCATCCTCGAGCTCAATATTATATTCCTCTTCCAGTGCTACCAGTATCTGTACTACATCGAGAGAATCAGCTTCCAGGTCCTTAAAGGTTCCATCTGTCTTAATCTCATCTACACTTTTATGTGTAATCCTGGCAGTGATCTCTTTTACTTTCTCTTCAACCGTCATCGTAACTCCTTTATTGACTAGTATTAGTTTGCTTTTCCCGCTCCGTTAAAAAAGCGCAGCGTACGCAATCTACTGCACTTATATCATCCAGCCGGTAATTTCAATCTGGCGCAAATTTCTCCGGTAACGACCGTATCGTCATGCTGATTGCTGCATCTGATATCACAGGTATAGAGCCTCATATCAACGCTGTCCGTAATGGTACGGACTTTTCCAGCGAAGGTAAGCCTATCCCCCGGCCGGGCAGGATTTTTAAACCTCACACTGAGCGAGCCGTTCGAACTCCACCTTGGCCCAAAAACATTCCCAACCATCCCGGTTATATAAGCCAGTATTAACATGCCGTGCGCGATCGTGCCGCCTAAAGGGGTTTTTACGGCAAATTCGTTATCTATATGTATGGGATTATAGTCGCCGCTGGCCTCTGCGTAACGGTTAATAGCCTCCTGCAGTACTTCCTTTTTAAATTCAGGCAGATTATCACCCGCTTTCAAGTATATCGCTTCTATATCCGTATCTTTCATGGTTTTATCATTAATATCAAGGCTTACCTGTCAGCATAACGTCCATAGTGCCTTTCAGTACAGGCTTATCCTGCCGATCGGTAATAGTAATCTCAAAAGCCATAAGCGCCATATCTCCCATTATCCGTTTCTTTATCACCTTTGAATGACACACAATACGGTCACCTATCCGCAATGTATCAAGGAAATCAAATGACTGGGAAACATGTATCGCCCCGGGAGGCATATTGAGCATATTGCCCAGAGACGACATGGCATATGTCGCCGCCGCCATTGGAGGAACAAGCCCCTCCTCCAGATATTCTCTGCTCTGTTCATCGACGGCATCCAGGTAGCGCGTCACCCAACGGGCATCGAGGTCGCACGCAGCAGCGGGAAACTCAAACCCTTTATCAACCTTACTGCACTCTATCCTGTTCTCTTTAGGCATACAATCTCACATATATGCGCGAACTAAAACCGTAAAAAGAGTTATGCATTTGCGCCGACAAATCGTTCGGAAAGTATACCATGCTATATACCGGATTACCAACTGCTTTCCAGACCCGCCAATCACTTACACGTCTATTATAGACATCGCTATACGAGGTATACTATATCAAAAGATTTAGAAGCAGGCAATGCGCGCTCTATCGCACCACAACTATGGATTGTTGCCTTAGAGTAAAAATAATAAAAAGAACAACTACGTTTATCGCCCATGCGATTGTAAAAGAACGTAATCAGAACTAAAATAGAGGAGCAAGCGCAAGGTCGGCGTAAAATGGCTAAAATATCACATCATAAATATTCAACATACTTAAAGAACGGTGACTATGGAAAGTTGCGTGACGTCGAAGAAATCAAGGAATTGCATGAGCTGACTCACAAACTCACCGAGCGCATCAAAGAACTAAACTGCCTTTATGGTATTTCTCAACTGGTAGAGCAAAATCTGACAATGGAAGACACGATGCGAGCGGTGGTTGAATTAATCCCCCCATCATGGCAATATCCGGAAATCACCTGTGCACAAATCAAATATAATAAACAGATATTCAGTACTGACAACTTTCGCCAGACCGACTGGAGTCTGGCTGAGACCATATTTGCCAACGGTAAAAATCGCGGGGTGGTAGAGGTCTACTATCTCGAAGAAAAGCCAACTCAAGACGAAGGTCCCTTTCTCAATGAGGAACGGCATCTAATACATATGATAGCAGAGAGGTTGGGGCATGTAATAGAGCGTAAGCTGGCTGAAGTCAGGTTTGAATCACTATATAAACGTGAACGGAAAATCCGCCAGAAACTCCAGCTGGAAATGCAGAACAGAGTGACTTTTACAAGGAATCTAATACATGAGCTGAAAACTCCGCTCACGTCGCTTATGGCAACCAGCCAGCTGCTCATGGAAGAGACCGAAGGAAAGCGGTGGGAAAAGCTTTCACGTTTCGTCTGGGAAGGTGCAAACAATTTAAACAATCGTATTAACAAATTACACGATGTTGTAAAGGGTGAAACTGGTGATCTTGAAGTTGATATCGCTCCTTTTGATCTGGGGAAACTTATAAGAACCCTTGCCGATGAGACACAGGCTCTTGCTCAGCAAAACGGTATCGAACTCATACTGGATATAGAATCCTCACTTCCACCCGTATATGCTGACGAAAGCAGGACCGGTCAGGTAATTCTCAATTTGCTGAATAATGCCTTCAAATACGCAGGAACAGGCGGCAAAGTAATTATTAAAACAAGCTTGCAGGATAAATCAGCATTGATCGAACTACGCGACTACGGTCCCGGCATTCCATACACAGATCTGCAGAAGATATTTGAGCCGGGCTATCGACGCTATCATGATAAAGAAGCAGGTGGGCTGGGCATAGGGTTATCACTCTGCAAACTGTTGGTCGAGCTCCAAAACGGCAGGATATGGGCTAGAAGCAGGCTCGGGAAAGGTTCAAGTTTTTTCTTTACTATCCCGATCTATTACAAAGCTGAAAAGGGCGAAAATATATCAATATAGATATGAAACTACTGATTATTGAAGATGAACAGATCATAATAGAAGCTATCAATGTAGCTTTTGAATTTCGCTGGCCCGGCGTAGACCTTCATTCTGCAGCCAGAGGACGTGAAGGCATAAACCTGGTCAAGAAAGAATCGCCGGATGTCGTTATTCTTGACCTGAATCTGCCGGACATCAGCGGTTTCGATGTACTAAAAAGAATAAGAGAATTCTCTTCTGTCCCCGTGATTATATTAACAGTTCGTTCCGAAGATGAAGATATGCTCAAGGGGCTGGAAGCCGGGGCTGACGATTACATCGTTAAGCCTTTTAACTATCTTACTCTTTTAGCCAGGGTAAAAGCCGTTCTGCGCCGCACGGAGGCCACACCGCTTCAGGTAAATCATACCAATATCATTAACGACAGGCTCTCCATAGACTTTGTCAACCAGAAAGTGAGCGTTGACAACAAAGCGGTTAAATTAACGCAAATTGAATACAAGCTTCTGGTGCTGCTGGTAAAAAATAAAGACAAAGTGGTTTCGTACGACAGGATATTAGATGAAATATGGGACAAAGATCTATGGACTGATACCGATAATGTTCGCATCTATATACGGCGCCTGCGTAAAAAGCTCAACGATATCCCTCCCTCAATGATTCTCAACCAGCACGGAACAGGATATATATTCAAAAGCTGACATGCTTCAGTCTGAATAGCACATCATTATGAAAACAGTGCAAGTCGCCGACGATATGTAAATAGCTGTTCGCTTCACGCCGACTTATCCTTAAGACATATAAATCTGATTATTGCCGTGCACCTGTTATACCTGAATTAAATAGTGTATATTTTGTCACATTGTTACTATTTGACAACGTTTTTTGGTTATTGTATAGTGGCATCGGCAACCGATTACCGGCATAAACACATGGCTTTTAAAACATTAAATGTCGAGCAAAAAATAATTTCCATCCTGAAAGTTCTGCAGAGTTTTCAGAAACCTGTTGGCGCACGCGTCATAGCCAAGAAACTTCAGGATCACGGTATAAATCTCAGCGAACGTGCGGTACGCTATCACTTGAAGATATTGGATGAAAGGGGCCTTACGGAGCTTGCCGGCCGTATAAATGGAAGGCGCATCACCCAGAGCGGTATAAATGAAATTAAAAACGCCCGTGCAAGGGACAAAGTGGGCTTTGCCATATCCAGAATCGAATTACTGGCTTTCCGCACTGCTTTCGACTATGAAACAAAACAAGGGGTTATTCCTGTAAATGTATCGCTTTTTTCTGAAGCAGAGCTAGAGAAGGCGCTCAAGATTATGCGGCCTGCTTTCAAAAAAGGGCTCTGTGTAAGCAGCAAGGTACTATTAGCCAGAGCGGGAGAAAGCATCGGGGATATTAAAGTGCCTCAGAACAAAATCGGTCTGGCGACTGTCTGCAGCGTCGTGATCAACGGCACACTGCTCAAAGCCGGAGTTCCAATGGACTCCAGGTTCGGAGGAATTCTACAAATAAAGGATAACCAACCTGTACGATTCACAGAGATTATTCATTACAACGGTTCGTCACTGGATCCATCCGAAATATTTATCAAGGCAAATATGACAAGAGTTAAAAACGCCATTGACACGGGCTGCGGCGAGATCCTGGCTAATTTCCGTGAGATACCGGCGGTATGTAAACCCACGGTTGAGCACGTTCTGAGCGGTCTCAAATCCGCTGGTATGAATGGTCTGGCGGTGATGGGAAACACCAGCGAGTCTATTTGTGAAATACCTGTTGATCTTAACCGCATAGGACTTGTTTTAATAGGAGGTCTCAATCCGGTTGCTCTCGCACAGGAAGCAGGCCTTAATATAGAGAATCACAGCATGAGCACAATTATTGATTACCGTCAATTAGGAGATTTCAGCAAGGTGGCCATATGAACAGCATCAAAATCATACCATGTCTAGATATAAAGGAAGGAAGGGTGGTCAAAGGGGTCAATTTTATTGACCTTATAGATGCCTGCGATCCCGCCACTGCCGCTGAAGCCTATGTAAAACAGGGGGCGGATGAACTGGTTTTCCTGGATATTTATGCCACGTTGGAAAACAGAAAAACCAGACTGGAGTGGGTAAAGAAAGTAGCAGAAAAGGTAAGTATACCGTTTACAGTAGGAGGTGGAGTACGGAATCTATCAGATATGCAAGACCTGTTTAAACTCGGCGTCGATAAGATATCCATTAATTCCGCCGCCGTTACTAATCCGGAGCTCATTAGAGAAGCTGCCGACAAGTTCGGCTCGGGCAAGGTGGTGGTGGCTATAGATGGTCAAAAAAATTCTCCCGAAAGCGACAAGCACCGGTTGGAGGTAGTGATCAGCAGCGGCCAACAGCCCACAGGCATGGATGTTGTATCCTGGGCAAAAAAAGTTGAATCGCTGGGAGCGGGTGAAATACTGCTGACCAGCAAAGATGCCGACGGCACAAAAGACGGGTATGATCTGGAAATGACAAGAGCGGTGGCTGAGGCAATCAGGATACCTGTTACCGCCTCAGGTGGTGCGGGAAAACTGGAACATTTCTATGAAGCTGTTGTCTCTGGCAAAGCATCCGCAGTCCTGGCTGCATCCGTCTTACATTTCCAGGAAGTTACTATCTCCGATATAAAGCATCACCTTGCAGAGAGAGGAATTCCCGTATACAGCTAAAACGGTTTGTAAGAAGCCTATTTAATAATCAGGTATTTATAGTTTTTTAAAGAAGGAGAGATATATGGTTACTACTATGACGGCTAAAGAAACAAATCCTTTTGAAATTGTAAAACAACAGATCGATACCTGTGCTAAAACACTCAAGCTTGACGATAGCATAACGGAATTTTTGAAGCACCCGGTACGTGAAATTCACGTTTCTCTGCCTGTGCGTATGGATGACGGATCGACAAAAGTATTTGAAGGTTACAGGGTTCAGTATAACGACGCTCGCGGTGCCGGAAAAGGCGGCATCCGCTTCCACCCGCAAGAAACCATTGATACCGTTCGGGCGCTGGCAGCCTGGATGACCTGGAAATGCGCCCTTCTGGATCTGCCCCTCGGCGGAGCAAAGGGAGGAGTCATCTGTAATCCCAAAGCAATGTCTGCAGCCGAACTCGAGAGGCTGAGCAGAAGTTATATTAGAAGTATTTACCAGTTCATCGGACCGGATAAGGATGTTCCCGCACCGGATGTATATACCAATCCACAAATAATGGGCTGGATGATGGACGAGTACTGCAAAATTACAGGAAAACCGCAATTCGGAGTCATTACAGGCAAACCACTCGGCATCGGAGGTTCACGCGGAAGGCATGATGCAACCGCCAGAGGAGGCATCTACACTATCAGAGAAGCGGCAAACGTGCTCGGCCTGGACCTGAGCAAAGCCACTGTTGCCGTTCAGGGATATGGGAACGCAGGATATTATGCTGCGAAACTATGCCAGGAGATATTCGGGTGCAAAATTATAGCAGCCTGCGACAGCAAGGGAGCTATTTTATATAGAGACGGCATAGATGCTCATAAGGCGTATGAGTGCAAATGTTCTAACGGTTCGGTTTGCAGTCTCCCCGGTGTCACACAGATCAATCAAGATGAAATGCTCTCTCTCGACGTGGATATTCTCATCCCCGCCGCTATAGAAAATGTGATCAACTCCCACAATGCCCATACGATTAAAGCTAAAATCATCGCAGAGCTTGCCAATGGCCCCACGACTCCTGAAGCCGATGACATTTTATATTCAAACGGCATTCACGTGATACCAGATTTCCTATGTAATTCCGGTGGAGTGACGGTATCATACTTCGAAATGGTGCAAAATATGTCAATGTATTACTGGGATGAAGCAGAAGTCTATGAAAAACTGGATAAACGCATTTCCAATGCGTATCGCGCTGTGCTCAATACCAGCCGTAATTACCAGATAAATATGCGGCAAGCTGCCTATGTACTGGCTGTAAGCCGCGTCGTCGAAGCAATGAAGAGCAGAGGTTGGATTTAATAACAGAAGTAGAATCCCTTTTGCGCATCGTCATATAGCGGTAGGGTAAATGCCCCGGGTGAAAGGGCTCGGTAGTATCGCAATAACAGAAAACTGAAATCAGTAAGAGGTTTATGACTCTAGAGAACATTACCGCTGGATAGCGGTAATAAGGAGGTGTCTCCATGATTAATTGTCCAATAAAAGAAAGCTGTTATCCCGGTAACTGCCAATTTTGCGATCAGAGAATGGATTGCATTTTACTGGCTATCCTGCAAAAACTGGAAAAGCTAGAGGTAGCTCTGTCTGAAATACAACCAAAAGTCATGGTCTAGTCACTGTAAGATAGATTTTGGAAAACTTTATCAATCGAGACCTGATATTGCCGTTCTGTTTGTTGAATTGCTATGTCTTTCGGAGTTGACCGGACGTATTGTATTAATAAAAAAACGGTATCGGACTGGAGTTTACGCACGGAAATCCGTCATTACATATTCCGTGAGTACTGATACGACCATGCCTCTCTCAGAATGTACATGCTTGCGCCTGACAGGTAGCGCCGGGAAATGATCTCCTCTTCCAGTTCTTATTGCTTCAGCGTCAGTCCCCCACACGCACCCTACCCCAAATAGCCAGAGCCCTGGCCAGTGTTTCCACCTCCGGTGATCCATCGTTCTCACCGGGCCTGTTGAAGCAGAAATACATGTAATTGTTGAGCACCAGCGCTCCTACGCTCTCCACCGCTGAGCGCACGGCAGCGAGCTGAGTTAATATTGCCTCACAATCACGTTCGTTTTCAATCATCTTCTGTATGCCACGGGTCTGTCCCTCTATTCTCTTCAAACGGTTGATGAGAACTTCCCGCGATATTTCTTCTCTGGCCATGTAATCCTCCTGCAACAGATGTGAAAAACTATTGCATAGTATACCCCTGTAGGGTATAATTTGCTCGTTTTGACATCTTTCATTGTATCAGAATTTAGTAAGGAGGGTAGGCTATTATGCAAAAACACGAGTTGGTAATCATAGGAGGCAGTGCCGGCGGGGTACAGGCTTGCATGTGTGCGCAAAAGCACCATGGACTCAAAGACATTCTGGTAATTCGCAAGGAAGAAAAGGTAATGGTGCCGTGCGGCATACCTTATATCTATGGCACACTGGGAGCAGTCGAAAAGAATATTATGCCCGACAAGTTATTAGGTAACGCTGTTCTGAAGATAGATGAGGTTATCTCTATTGATCCTGCGGCAAAAACCGTTAAGACCAAAAACGGTGATGAGATCGGCTTCAATAAATTGATAATTGCCACCGGATCCAACCCGTTACAACCACCAATACCCGGAATGGACAAGAAGAATGTGTGGTTTGCATGGAAGAACACCGATTATCTCGAGGAACTGTCCAAAGCGATTGAAGGCGTCGGCGAGATAGTGGTAATAGGGGGCGGTTTCATCGGTATGGAATTCGCCGATGAGTGCCGTAAGAAAGGCCACAAAATCACTGTAGTAGAGTTGCTTGAGCACTGCCTGCAAACAGTGTGCACTACCGATCTCTGCATAAGAGCAGAGGAGGCCATCAAAGGAAGCGGTGTGGAAATAATCACCAGCAATGGTGTAAAAAGCATCAACGGTGGAGATAAAGTTGAATCGATAACGCTGCAAGATGGACGGGAGCTAAAATGTGAAATGGTCATCGTGGGTATCGGTGTCGTACCCAATGTAAAACTGGCCAGGGAAGCAGGCCTGGAAATCGGACCTACTGGAGGGATCAAAGTAGATGAATTTCAGAGAACAACGGCTAAGGATACATTCGCCGTAGGCGATTGTGCAGAGAAATACTCCTTCTTTACCGGAAAACCTGTCCCTGTTCGTCTGGCATCGGTCGCGACACGTGAAGGTAAAATAGCGGCTGCCAATCTTTATCAGTCACAATGGCGCAACATCGGCACAATTGGAGTATTTGCAACTGTAATGGCGGAAACCGCTATTGCCATGGCCGGACTCACAGATGCTCAGGCGATCGCACTGGGATATGATGTAGTGATCGGTGATGCGGAAGCTGTTTCTAAGCACCCCGGCACACTGCCGGACGCCAAACCAATGAGGGTACGATTGACCTTCGACCGAAGGTCCGGCAAGCTTTTAGGAGGCTGTGCCTGCTGTACGCATGCCGTAGGAGAAGTAGTGAATCTTATTGCGGCAGCCATAGTCAACGGTATGACCATGGAGCAGATCGCAATGTTTCCGATGGGCACTCATCCCTGGCTTACCGCATCTCCCCTTGCCTATCAATTTACTGATGCCGCCAGCAATGCTCTGCACAAAGCAAAACAAACTGCGGCAGTATAAGCGACTCAACTATATGGCTTCATGCCGGAACTGATAACAACAGCGGAGTGAGGGCAGAATGGCTCATCCATCCTGTCTTCACTCCGGATAAAGCGCAACTACTCCATTCAATCAATAGAAACCGGAGACGGCACTGTACTATAGTATAATATAGTACTGAATATATGCCGACTCGACCATGTATAGTAGAACAAAGGCAAGTTTTCTCACCTCGCTGGTCACTTTTCTGGGTTTTGTAGATACCAACATACTGATACCGGTAATTGCTCTCTATGCCGCCTCCATGGGAGCCGGTACAGGAACTATCGGCCTGGTTGTGGGGTTATATTCTCTTACTAATTTCCTGACCAACATTATCGGTGGAAGGCTGGTAGACCGTGTTGGATTTAAACATCCCCTTATTGGCGGTCTTAGCGGAGATGCCATTGCCATGTTTCTCTATTCTTTATGTCATACACCTGTACAGCTCGCACTGGTCCGCGCTTTTCATGGATTCAGCGGAGGACTGGCAGGTCCGGCGACGATGGCAGCCGCAGGCCGAACATCAGACAAAAAGAGCAAAGGAAAAGCGATGAGCTATTACGGCATAGCCATAGCATGCGCCACCCTGGTAGGACACGGCTCCGGAGGTGTTATTGCTGCCCGCTTTGGCTATCAGTATGTTTTTTATGCTGGCGCAGCATTTCTGCTTATCGGAATAGCTGTGAGTATGCTTTTGCCGTCAGATAGAAGGAAAAGCAATGTTCGGAACGAACACGGCAGCAGTCTGAAAGACACTTTCACAGTGGCAGCCCGCGGCAATTTGCCTGTCTCTTATCTGTCAATATTTGCACAATTTTTCTCCTTTGGCGGCGTTGTGGCACTGCTGCCGCTCTATGTGACTTCCCTGGGCATGGATGCATTTCACGTGGGTATGATTCTTATCATTTTCAGCATCGCTTTCATTCTGGTACAACTGGCGGCGGGGGGCTTATCGGACCGTATCGGGAGGCTTTACCCTGCGGCAATAGCACTGATAGTTCTTATTGTTGCCCTGACAGCCATACCTTTTGCCGATTCTCTTATTTCCCTGGGATTTGCTATGGCTCTCTATGGTGCAGGCTACGGCATTTTATTCCCCGCAATATCAGCGATCCTCACCGACTCCGTATCTACTGTAGAATACGGACGTGTCACCGGAATTTTTCATGCGCTTATTACCATCGGTGTTGCAGTAGGAGCACCCGTAATAGGCTGGATTGCTGCTGCTGCAAGTCTTAGAACAGGGTTGGGTCTTTCGTGTATTGTACTGATACCGGCGCTCGGATTAACATTGTACAGATTGAAACGGCATAAAAGCACAGACTGCAAATAGTATCTAAAAACACCCCCAAGGATAGTAGAGACAGCAGCTATTATAATAACTCTTTACGGAAAAAGGTGACGTCCTGCAAAAATTTGACAAGATATAGATTACCTGATATATTCAAATAAGAAGAATATTATTAAAAGCTACGAACGAGACTAGTATGTCTTTAGCGGAGCTCAGAGAGCCGGGTTAGGTGTGAGCCGGTGCTAGCGCAAAGGTTGAATGGACTCGGGAGCTGCAGGCCGAAAGAACATAAACGAGTAGGCTGTGACGGAAAGGGCACCGTTATCAAAACCCAGGGTATCGCTCCACCAGAAGGGGAGCCGTATCTGATAGAGATAGTTGACATATTTTATGTCAGCTAATTAGGGTGGTACCGCGAAAGATAAACCTCTCGCCCCTATGGGCGAGAGGTTTTTTTATTTATTGCAACCGGCAGGAATAAGAGTATGTATTATCCGGATTTGGAACAATTAAAGCACTACAGAGCTCAGGGCAATCTGGCCCCGATCTATAGAGAGGTTATTGCAGATCTTGAGACGCCTGTCTCCGCGTTTCTTAAAATCTACGATGGCGGCTATTCCTTCTTGCTCGAAAGCGTTGAAGGCGGGCAACATCTTGCCCGCTATAGTTTCATCGGAACCCGACCCTACCGGGTTCTCTCAGTTGACAGTAACACTAATACTGATCCCCTGCCCCTTATTGAACACGAGATGAATAAATATCATTTCGTTCCTGTTCCGGGTCTGCCCCGTTTCTGCGGAGGTGCCGTAGGTTATCTGGGATACGAGACTGCAACACATTTTGAAAATCTGCCGACGCCTGAAGATGACGTTCTCCAAATGCCTGAAGCGCTGTTTATGTTCACAGATACGCTGTTGGTTTTCGATCATGTCACACATACGATAAAAGTCGTCAGTCATGTGAAACTGGATGGGGATATCGAGCATAATTACAGGGAAGCCGTCAGAAAAATCGATAGCCTTGCAGAGCGCATTGAACAGCCGCTTGCTTATAAAGCCAAAGAACGGGATAACAGTAAAGAAAACCCCGACACGGAACCGCAGTCAAATATATCCCGTGAGTATTTCATACACTGTGTCGATACCATAAAGCAGTATATCGCTGCCGGAGAAGCCATCCAGGTTGTTCCCTCGCAGCGTCTGGCGCGCGCCACCATAGCTGAACCTTTCGAAATCTATCGGGCACTGCGCACACTCAATCCATCACCATATATGTATTTTCTCGATTTGAACGATTTTTATATCATCGGTGCTTCGCCTGAGATACTGGTGCGTGTGGAAGACGGCCTGGTCATGACACGCCCGCTTGCCGGTACCAGACCAAGGGGAATAAATCAGGCGGACGATATAGCCCTCGAAGAGGAACTCCGCAGCGACGAGAAGGAGCGTGCCGAGCATATTATGCTGGTGGATCTGGGCCGCAACGACATTGGACGCGTGAGTGAGCCGGGTACAGTGCAGGTCAGCGATCTTATGAATGTGGAACGTTATTCGCATGTCATGCATCTGGTCACTCATGTACAGGGATCTCTGCGCCATGATCTCGATTCTTTTGACGCCCTCCGTGCCTGCTTTCCTGCTGGAACTGTGAGCGGCGCACCCAAGATTCGGGCAATGGAGATAATTGCTGAGTTGGAACCGGGGAAAAGAGGTCCCTATGCGGGGGCCGTTGGATATTTTTCGTTCTCAGGCAACATGGATATGGCCATCGCTATCAGGACAATGCTTCTCAAAGACGGCATTGCCTACGTACAGGCGGGATGTGGAGTGGTCCACGATAGCGTTCCGGAACGCGAGTATGAGGAAACCTTAAACAAGGCCCGCGCCCTGTTTAAGGCCATCGACCAGGCCGAAAATACAAAGACTAAACGGTGATAAAAATGGTATTGGTAATAGACAACTACGACAGCTTCACCTACAACCTGTACCAGTATTTGAGCGAGATGGGTCAGGATGTGCAGGTGGTACGAAATGACAGGGTAACGTTGCAAGAAATAGAAAGGTTAGCTCCGAAGCGGATTGTCATATCACCGGGGCCATCCAGTCCGCTTCAGGCTGGCATTTCCAACGATGTCATCCGTCATTTCGGCCCGACTTTGCCGGTTCTGGGAGTATGCCTGGGTCACCAGTGTATAGGCTATGCTTACGGCGGCACTGTGACACGTGCCAAACGTATCATGCACGGCAAATCCTCTTTAATCCATCACCAAAACAACGGTATATTCAAAGGCATTCCCACACCCTTTTCCGCTATACGCTATCACTCGCTAATTGTACAACCGGATGATCTGCCCGAATGTCTGGAAGTGACCGCATGGACGGATGACCGCACGATTATGGGGCTGAAGCATAAAACATATCCGGTAGAAGGAATACAGTTCCATCCCGAATCGTTCATGACCGAGTGGGGCAAAGAATTGCTGGGGAATTTTATTAAGGGGAAAAAGAGAGAACAATGATTAAAGAGGCTATCGCACAGCTTGCTGAAGGAAAATCGCTGTCATCGGCGCATGCAGCGCAAGCCCTGGAAGACATCATGAGCGGTCAGGCTACACCGTCACAGGTCAGTGCCTTCATCA
>CAZFIM010000006.1:51227-59493 GCA_964519615.1 uncultured Dehalococcoidales bacterium | reverse complement strand
GAGATGCGCCGCTCAATAAATGATAAAGATGAAGATATCAAATGCCCGGTGTGTAATACACCTCATCCCCAAAGAAAGCTATCTATGTTCGCACATGGTACTACATCCTCGGGTGGGTCATGCGCCCCATCCGGCGGTTTCAGCTGAGCTCGTTAATACAGGAGCAGTATGTTCCTTAAAAGCGTGAGTAAAGAAAAGACAGCGTCCTGCATGCAGGACGCTGTCTTTTTATATGTTTATATATCTGATACTAGCTCTTCAATGTCTCCGCTACCAGCTCCGCAATATCACGTGCTTTAAGCGTTTCTTCGACTTCCTTTGCTTTTATGGCATCCTCAAACATTTGTAGACAATAAGGACAGGCAGAAGCTACCATATCCGCTCCCGTTTTCATTACCTGCGCGACCCGCTCCTCGCTTATACGTGTACCGATTCTCTCCTCCATCCAGAAACGCCCGCCGCCTGCGCCGCAGCAGAATCCGTTGCTCCTGGACCTTTCCATCTCGATAGGATGCGATACGGATATACTGCGTATCACCTGTCTGGGTTCATCATAAATATCGTTGTGTCTGCCCAGATAGCAGGAGTCATGGTAGGTGCATTTTGCCTGCAGCGATGTTGACACCTTCAATCTTCCGCTTGATATCAAATCCGCTATATACTGACTGTGGTGTATTACCTCGAACTCTCCTCCAAGTTGTGGATATTCGTTCTTTATGGTATTAAAACAATGCGGACAAAGAGCTACTATCTTTTTTACATTATACTGTTTCAGCTTCTCTATATTCTTCATCGCCTGCATCTGAAACAGGTACTCATTTCCCATACGTCGTGCCGGCTCACCGCAACAACTCTCTTCCTCACCAAGAATGGCATAGTTTACGCCGGCTGATTTCATTATCCTGGCCATCGCTTTGGCAACTTTTATACTCCGGTCTTCCAGAGAAGCAGCGCAGCCAACCCAGAATACAACCTCGACATCGCTGTTATCAGCAAGGAGCTTAACGTCCAGCCCCGCCGTCCATTCCGTCCTTGTTGCCGTTGTACCGCGGCAGCTGTGACCTCTGGTCTCGATGCATCTTAAAGCCTGCTCGGCTGTCTCAGGCATACTTGCCTGCTCAAGTACCAGATTACGGCGCATATCGATGATCTTATCTATATGTTCGACATAGACAGGGCATATCTCCTGACATGCCCGGCAGGTGGTACAGGACCAGAGTTCATCCTCAAGAATGACTGCGGAAACCAATGCAGTCCACTCAGACTCGGCCTCATTGCCATTTGATTTCTTCTGGCTGGCGGCTATCAATTCCTTGCTATTGGCCACAAGATGAGTTTTCAGGTCCTGTATGATTTTGCGAGGAGAAAGCGGTTTACCTGTCAGGTATGCCGGACACCTATCCTGACACCTTCCACAATTGGTACAGGCATCCAGGTCCAGGAGTTGCTTCCAGGTAAAATCCTGTATTTTACCGACTCCGAAGGTTTCCGCTTCTTCAATATTGAGTGGTTTCAGTTCTCCCTTTTTACGGTCTGATTTAAAAAATACATTGAGAGGAGAGATCAGTATATGAGCCGCTTTAGAAAAAGTTAGACACACATAGAAAATCGCTCCCAATGAAAGAGCTGAATGGAACCACCAAAGCACTGTGTAGGTTGTCATCCTTGCCGTCTCCGATAGCCCGGAGAAAAGGCTGGCGATAGCATATCCGCCGAATGACCACATAGACCATTCCGGATGAGAATAGAATTCCGGCTGAGTTAACTCGTGAGGTAAAGCCGTAAGCTGCCGAAAACCTTCAATGAAGAATCCGGTAATGACCACCACATAAATAAGTATGATCAAAACAGCATCGTCAAAAACGCTGTTCAAACGCTCCGGTTTCTGAATATACCTGCGCACCGTGGCCATGATTGCGCCAATCAGCAGCATTACTCCGCCGAGATCTACAGCGAATCCGATGCCCAGATATACTCCACCCTCAATAAAATGTACGATGTAGTGATCGATAACATCGAGTGCGGTGCCGATGAGCAGCAGGATGGCGCCGGCAAAGATAAGAAAATGCATGATCCCCGGATACGGCTCTCTGAAAATTTTTCTGTGGAAAAAGCCCTCAATAATTCCGATGCTGATGAAATCACGAATGCGTTTACCAAGATTGTCGCTGCGGTTGTCCGGTTGGCCTACTTTCCACAGACGTACTCTGCGGTAAATCACATAGATGAGCAGGCCGAGAGTAGATACTCCCAGCAGGTAGATAAGTATGGGTCCAATAATACCAATGTTCCAAAAAATTTCACGTGAAGCTTCCATAACATACCTTTCCAGCAGAATTTTCCCACATTGTACCAGATTCAGATAGGCTTAGCGAAGTCTCATTACTGCGGCAGCAACCGCAATAACCATAGAGATCAAACCCAACAATAGAGAACTCATTCCAATATGGAGCATCACGGGCACCGCAAAGACAGCAACAGCGAAGCTCAACACCGCGGCACACCCGCCTATGATAGCAAGACCCTTACCTCTCTTGCGATTGACGGAAAGAGCAATCACTTCACCTATGGCATATCCGGCTCCCGCAGCAATGATGAAACTTAAGAAAAAGAAGGGCAATACATAATCGAGCATGCCCCATATGAATCCACATATAACCGCCACACCTATTCCCGTACCCGCTGCCCTCAAATAGTGTGATGCGGTCATCTGATAGGTAGGAAGTTTATTTAAACGTGCACACGTCTTGCAACGGATTCCTACCGGAGTTTGCACCATACACTTCGGGCAAATCGGTGTACCGCATTTGCCGCAGGTAAGGTTTGTTTCAATAGTGGGATGCTTTGCACATTGCATTATGTATTATCGGTTTCATTTATTGATATAGTTATTAATCAGGTCCAAGCAATGCCTGTCTGCCATTGCATATAATTGCCGCACGGAATCTTCCGGAGCCAATGCCGCCCCCAGCATTACTTCCGAATCATCACCAAAGGCATGATAATCTGTTCCGCCCGTCATTATAAGGTTGTTGCGGCTTGCGATACCGGCCAGGTTCTCAATTATATCTTCAGTATAGTCTTTATAATAGACTTCCATGCCGATAAGCCCTGCATCTATGAGATCCGGCAGCAGCCCGTCTAAATCGCTTACGTATGTGGGGTGTGCGAGCACCGGCAAACCCTTTGCTCGTATGATCATTCGTACGGCATCTACCGGTGATATCTTAAAACGTGATGCATAGGCAGGGCCATTTTTGCCAATATATTTGTCAAATGCCTCGTCAAAGGTGGTAATATAGCCGGCCTCAAGCAGCGCCCGGGTGATATGAGGCCTGCCTACAGCACCACCCATTGCCAGTTCAAGTACCCTTTCCCATTTCAACGGCATACCCAGATTCTTGAGTTTATCCACCATCGTGCGGGCACGTAGTTCACGTGAGTTCAGCATATCGCTTAAACCGGCAAGCAGTGCATCATCGGTAAAATCGATAAAATATCCCAGCATATGCACTTCACCGCTGGGCACATCGGTGCTTATCTCTATACCCGGTATTACTGAAAGAGCAGGATATTGGGCAGCAGCCGCAAGCACTTTTTCGATTCCTTTGACTGTGTCGTGGTCAGTGATCGAAATAACATCCATGCCTTTTTCTACAGCCAGTTCCACTATCCTTGCCGGTTCGAGCCGCCCATCTGAGGCTGTAGTATGCAGGTGAAGGTCCGCTTTCAATCAGTCACTCTCTTCCCGGCGAATCCGCTGTATAGTTCTGGCACGGCCGTTTTTAGCATCGACATCCAACAGCACTGCATCAAGAAAGGCATTTCCTTCCCCCACACTGAGACGGTGCGGCATTCTGGTTAGAAATCTCTGCAGGACCAGATCTACATTATCCCCGATTACGGAGTCTATCGGACCTGTCATGCCGATATCGGATACATACGCTGTACCTTTCGGCAGAATTCGACTATCAATCGTGCCTACATGAGTATGAGTCCCGACTACCGCGCTCACACGACCGTCAAGATAACGCCCCAATGCTACTTTTTCAGAGGTGGCCTCCGCATGAAAATCTACCAGAATCACTTTTGCTTTATCTCCATGTTCAGCCAGAAAAGCATCCATCGTACGGAAAGGACAATCATACTCACCCATAAAGACCCGGCCTATAAGATTAATTACCATCACATTGTTAATGACAATATAACCGCGTCCCGGTACTGAGGGAGGAAAATTGAGTGGTCTGATAATGGGTAATTCGCTGTCAAGATAAGGAATTATTTCTTTTTTTGCCCAAACATGATTTCCTGTGGTGACTACCGTTACTCCTGCATCAAGCAGTTCCTGTGTTGTGCTGAGAGTTATCCCCAGCCCTCCGGCAGCATTCTCTCCATTGGCCACAACAAAACTAACGTTGAATTCATGACATAAGCCTGGCAAAAATTCGTTTATAGCTCTTCTGCCAGGCTTACCGACAATATCACCTATCATTAATATTCGCAATATGCTAACCCGTACTCCTTATTTCGCATAGTCTACCGCCCTGGTCTCTCTTAAAACGGTAATTTTAATCTGTCCGGGGTAGTCCAGCGATTCTTCTACTTTTTTAACGATATCACGTGCCAATCTCATAGCGCCAAGATCGTCTATTTCTTCTGGTTTAACCAGGATTCGCACTTCACGTCCCGCCTGTATAGCGAATGCTTTATCAACTCCCTCAAAGCTAGTAGCCACATTCTCCAGAGCTTCAATTCTCTTCAGGTACTGCTCCAGAGATTCTCGCCGGGCTCCCAATCTTGAACCGCTGATTGCATCTGCGGCTGCTACTATAAAACCGAGGGCACTGGTTGTCCCGGATTCACCATGATGTTCGGCAATCGCCTGACATATCTCAGGTGATTTATCCCATTGTTTTACCAGGTCTGCTCCAATTAATGCATGAGGGCCTTCTACCTCATGATCAACGGCCTTGCCGATATCATGCAGCAATGCTGCCTTCTTGGACTTGTTCACATCTGCACCAATCTCAGCCGCCAGCATACCGGCCAGATGGGCTACCTCCAGACTGTGCTTAAGGACATTCTGACCGTAGCTTGAACGGTATTTCAGCCTGCCCAGCAGCCTCACTAATTCCGGATGTATACCCTGCAGGCCTACCTCGCTGATTGCCATCTCGCCTTCCTTGCGTATGGTCTGTTCTACCTCATTTTTTGCTTTGGCTACCACTTCCTCTATTCTGGCCGGATGGATTCGGCCGTCCAGGATGAGGTTGGTCAACGCTATTCTGGCTACCTCACGTCTGAGAGGATCAAAACAGGAAATAGTAACTGTCTCAGGCGTATCGTCTACTATGAGGTCCACTCCTGTTGCCTGCTCCAGCGCACGAATGTTACGACCTTCCCTGCCGATAAGACGTCCTTTCATTTCATCACTGGGCAAAGGAACAACAGAAACCGTGGTCTCTGACACAACATCGGTTGCACATCTCTGAATTGTAGTGGAAAGGATCTCTCTGGCTCTATCGTTGATATCGTCTTTGATACGTATTTCCCATTCCCTTACGCGGCGCGATGCTTCTTCACTGATCTCCAATTCAATGGCCTGCATAAGTTCCTGCTTGGCCTCATCGCTGGACATCCCGGAAACACGTTCGAGCTGCTGCAACTGCTGTACTTTTATGCCCTCAATCTCATTACGGAGGTTATCGATATCCTTTTCCCTGTTGCCTAACTCGCGCTCACGGCGCTCAACATACTCAAGTTTGCGCTCCATTTTTTCTTCCTTTTGACTGAAGCGCCTCTCCAACCTCTGAAGTTCATTTCGTCTCTGGCGGCTATCAGCCTCAGCCGCCGCCCTTACCTTTACTGCCTCATTACGGGCTTCTTGAAGCATTTTTTCATGTTTTTCTGTTGCCTCGTCCACCAACCTCTTTGCTTCGTTTTGCGCCCCTTTTATCTGTTGATTTGCCAGTAACTGTCTGGCAAAATATCCCACAACCACACCCAGTATCAGCAACAATGCTGTTAATATTATATATACCGTGGAAACCATTGGTTTGCCTCTCTTTCATGTACATGCACACACCTGCAAAAAACATAACTGTTTGCCTGAAAATAAGTAGTTATGTCTAATACTAATGCTTAATGAATTTAGTGTCAACTATTTCCAAAGGTAATTATATACTTTCTTTTCGTATATCGTCCCGTTCCTGCCACAAACGTTCTGCCGTCTCGATTATCATTTCATAATTGAATCCCAGCGCTTTAAGATGCTCATACAGACGATGCTTAAACTGCTCATAGTCCTCAGCGGTACACATCCTCGACTTTTTTAAACCTGCACGGTAGGCGTTTTCAGCGTCATCGATACCGGCGATACTGCATTCGATAGTATCGCTATCTACACCTTTTTGTATAAGCTCTTGCCTGATTAAACGGGTGCTACGAGGGCTGAAAGAAATCCTGTTTTCCGTCCAATAACGGGTAAAAGCGGCATCATCGATATACCCCTGCAGCTTGAGATAAGCGATGACCTTTTCTACCGTTGCAGCCCCATAGCGACGTGAGCGTAATCTGCGTTTAATTTCAAGTTCACTCCTGGGACGGTACCGCAAGAAATGTAAAGCCGCATCGACACAATTTTGAAAAAGATCTGCTTTCTGTAAGGTTCTAATCCGGCTTTCTGACAGGATATCGCCAACGTGTATACCCTGTACTATCGCAACTTCACTGCTGAGAGAAAAAGCAAATGTCCCATCAAGGTATACATTTACTTTCTTTCCTGTCCTGTTGGACGACAAACCTGTGATTTCAGCCATCTTAAATCCCAGGCGCTGCTTTCAGGAGGTATAGATATTTAAACCACCGATCCGTTACATACGTTCACGGATTGCTGATTAAATTATCCTTTGGCAGGAGCATTGATGGTTTCAGCTCTAATCAGTGCTTCTATTTCGTCCGCCATGGACCCATGCTGTATCAGATAGTCTTTGGCGTTCTCTCGTCCCTGTCCGAGTTTCTGTTCGCCATAGGTATAGAATGCACCTGCTTTTTTCACAACCCCCAGATTAACACCGAGATCGATAATATCACCTTCCCTGCTGATACCGCTCTTAAACATAAGGTCAAACTCTGCAGCCCTGAAAGGAGGAGCCACCTTATTTTTAACTACTTTTGCCCTCACCTTATGGCCAACGATCTCTGATCCCAGTTTGATTGACTCACCTTTACGGAGATCGATACGCACTGAGCTGTAGAATTTGAGAGCTCTACCGCCGGGCGTAACCTCGGGACTGCCGAATATTACACCTACTTTTTCACGAAGCTGGTTAATGAAAATAACCGCTGTGTGCGATTTGCTCATCACTCCAACCAGCTTTCGTAGAGCCTGCGACATAAGACGGGCCTGCAGACCTACATGGGCATCACCCATCTCCCCTTCTATCTCCGCACGGGGGACCAGCGCAGGTACACTATCGATAACGATAACATCCAGACTTTCACTTCTGACTAAACGCTCGGCAATATCCAGAGCTTGCTCTCCGTAGTCAGCCTGAGATACCGGCAACTCCTCCCACTTCACCCCGAGACTTGCGGCATAATCACAACTGAATGCATGCTCCGCATCGATATAGAATGCTTTGCCTCCAAGACGCTGAGCACTGGCGATGATATGCAGCGCAAGAGTAGTCTTACCTGATGACTCGGCACCGAATATCTCTGTTACCCGTCCTCTGGGGATACCACCGATACCAAGCGCAATATCAAGAGCAAGCGATCCGGTAGGTATAGCTTCAACAGCAAGCTTCTGCGAAAGATCGCCCAGTGTCATCACAGCACCCTCGCCGTACTGTTTGATGATCTGGGATATCGCCAGTTCCAGCGCCTTGTCCTTATCGGTAGTCATCTCATCCTCCTAGCATTGCCTAAGCGAATAATAGCACAGTTGTTCTCTTTTCACAAGCCGTTTGCATCAGCGATTACAGCTTACCGCCGTACAAATACATAAAATATTTCTTGTTGTTAATCAAGAGGAATAAAATCACAAAAACTCTATCTGAAATACTCTGACACAATTCGCATTTTATCTGAAACAACCGGAATGTTATAATGGCTTGTATGATACAAATTCAATATGCGGTATTCTGTCAGGAGATCGATTTCAGTCAAACGCCTCCTATTTTCAAACATCCAATCTCGCTATGCAAGCTGCCTGAGATCGAACCTGACATGAAGCTGGTTTGGCCGATGTTCGCTACATTTTTAG